>DASUKV010000121.1:0-14820 GCA_036278555.1 Terriglobia bacterium | reverse complement strand
GGCTACCCCTTCGACCCCACGGCGCGCACGAATTCGTACCGCAGCTTGTCGCCCACGACTTCAGGGCCATTGATGGCAGCGGTAGCGAGTTCTGGGTACGTCGTAGCGTAGAAAGCCTTGACTTCTTCGGGTGAGAGCTTGCTCGCGGGATCTGGCAACGCAAGCCCATGGTAGCCGAAGATACGAACGGCTGGGGTAACGGTCACAGGCATAATTTTCCTCCTGATTGGGATTGGTCTGGCTGTCCTGACGTGCCGCCAAACAGGTTGGCATCCGCCGGTGTGGGCTCGGCGTTAGCCGGAGCTCCAGCTTCCGCTGGAGCAGGCGCGGCTGACGAAGAGCTTATGCTTTTCGCCTTCCGGCGTTCGTCGCTCTTGCGTTTCGCCTCTTCCTGAGCAGCCTTGGCCGCGGCTTCCATTTCAGATTTGGCTTCGGCCAAGGTGGTCGAAAGCCGCTGATGAGCCTCAACGTATTCTGTGAGCGTGCGTGGAAGCTCGCGGTCGAGTTCTTCCGGCCTGCCCACGATGCTTAACGGCGTCGAAAGAGCGGCGTTGTCGCCCTCCTTCGCGCGTTTCGGCACAACCGTTGCACGAACCGTGGTGTCGCTTTCGCGGGCGGCCGTGATGAGCACGGTGCGGTCCGCAAGCAGCGGCATGAGTTCAATAAACATCGTTTAGTCCTCCTTGTTTTGTTTTGATCAAATTAAGGCATTTGCTTGTAGGTTCAGAGTTAGTGAAATTTCGTGTCAGAATTCTTGAAAATCCGTGTCCCAGTTAGTGAAATAATCCTATGGGACAGGATTGTGCCGGCTGCCTGTGAAGCTCTGAACGGCCGGCGTGACTTCGTCTTTCTGCGTTCAGCTGCTGCTTTAGGTGGAACCGCCCTTGCTTGGCCAGACACGCTCTGGTCTGAGCCGGTTCTCGGCACTTCTGCCTCTTAATCGTAGGATTTTTTCAAGAACGGTGGGACAGATGTAGGATGTTTTCATGAACCGTGACAGAAATTTTCATCAATTGTGACATCGTGCGCTCCGAAGTCTTTTGATATCAATAAATCCGTTTTCACTTACTCTGACAACCTACAACGGTGATGCCTGGCTCGGCTCGATGCGATCGCGCGCAGGAAGTGAGCGCCAAAGCCAACGGCGCTACTGTCCTTATCTCATCATTTCCCGCCACTTCCGATCACGCCGCGTCGCCGGGCGGACTCTCAAGACTCACTTGGCCGTTGGCGACGTAGAGTATCCGGTCGGCCATTTCCCACACCTGCGGCGCATGGCAGATGAAGATCACTTGATGAAAGCACCCGATGTCCATCGCCCGCCGCAGCATCCGCACATACTCCTTCGCGTTCTTCGCGTCGAGCGCTCCCACTGTTTCATCCCGGAAGAGCGTTTCATGCCGCGCGCCTTCAGCCTGCCGCATGTTGTAAATCGCGATGCCGAGATTCACGGCCTCGTTCACTAACACGAACTGCCCTCCCGAGAGTTCATCTACCAGGCACACCCGGTCGAGCGTCTTATTCCGCACCTCGATATCGAAATCATCCACCATGCCCTTGCCGTCCGCCCGCGGCCGCTGAGTGCGGAAGCGGATTTCGAACTTGTTATCAAAGCAGCCCTCCAATAAATCGTTGACGATGGCTGAGACCCCAGGGCCCGCCGATTGGATTTCACATAACTGAATCTCATCGGGGCCAAACGCTTTGGCGAGGTAGTCGAAGTCATCGCGCTCCGCGCGCCCTGCCGCGAGTTCTACCGCGAGAGCCTCGGCCCGTTGTCGCGCGTCTTCGATCTGCCGCAGCCGCTGCTCGGCCTGGGCCTTGCGGGCAATCAATTGCTCCCGCTCCCTGCGCCGCTGATCAGTGCGCGACACGGATTCCTGAAGCTGTCGCGTGATCTGGCTGACCTGATTTCCAAGGCCGGTGAAGCTTTCCAGGCTCTTCGCGAGTGCTTCACCCTGCTTTTCTAATGAGATCTTTTCCTCACTCAGCCGTTGGAGCGCTACCGTCCGCTCCTCGCATCGGGCTCGAAGGATCTTCCCCTCCTCCTGCTGCCGGCGCGCCATTTCGAGATCACGCCTCTGCCGCTGGCAGGCTTCAAGTTCCGCCATCAGCCGGCTTGCGCCTGCCGGTAAGTTCCGCACGGAAGCCTGATAAGTCTCAAGCTCACGCTCGAGCTTCGGGATCGTCTCTTCGAGGCCGGGCAAGCTTTCCCGCGCCTGGATGGCCCGTTGAATCTTCGGGCACGCCGCATACCAGCCCTGGCCGCCGCAAGGAACAACTCGCAACTCCGCCGATTCTCGCCGCGAGCGCTCGAGCTCATTCCGTATCTCCTTGAGGTTGCCTTCCACCAACCGGATCTTCAACTCGACGTCCCGGTTGGCCGCTTCTATCACCTTGCTTTCCCCCATCCGCCGGTGGATCTCGTCGATGTGAGCATCTAACGTGCGAACCTGGTCCGTCACCTCCCCGCTGGCCGTCTGCTTTGCCAGGATCTTCTGATCCTCCGCCAGCGCTCTCTCGAACTCCGCCATTCCCAACATCGCCTTATGAGCGCGCCCGGATAGTTCCAGCCTGCGGGAATCAATCGCCTTGCGCTCAACCTCCCGGGCGCGCAATTGGGCTAAGGCTTGTTCCGCCTCCCGGCGGTCCAACTCGAGTTTCTGAACCTCCGCCGTGACGGTTTCAAGGTTTGCCGAGAGCGCCTCGGGGTTCTCGATCTCTGATGCCCCGGCCAACAACTGATCGATGCCTTTTCGCTCCCCTTCGAGGCCGAGCACTTGCCGGCGCCACTCGTCGGCGCATTCACGCGCCCCCGATGAAATCATCCGCAGCCGGTCGAGGCCCAAAAGCTCGGTGACAAACAACTGCTTCCGCTCGCTCCGCTCAAGGCCCAGGAAATTGCCTGTCCTCTTCTGGCTCGAAAAATAGCTGGCCTCAAACAGCGCCATCGAGCCAACGCGTTTTGTGATCGCTTCCTGAAACGCCTCCTTTTTCCCATTGGCGAGCGGCGCACCCTGGGCGTCAAACAGGTAGCTCTCCATCTGCCGCGCCTGAGGGTTGATTTTGTGAAGGACGCGATAGGTAACGCCTTCGACGCTGAAGGTCAGGCCGATTTCCGGCTTCGAGTGCGTGCAGAAATCATACAGTGACCGTTTCTGCCCCGGTAGTTGGCGAAACAGCGCGACAAAGACGCACCCGATCAGTGTGGACTTCCCCGCGCCGTTCTCTCCGACCAAAGCGATCAAGCCCGGGCCGAGCGTTTCAAAATCAACACTCACCGACTGGGGAAACGCTTCGCTGATCCCGGTAAGCGTAATTTTCGATAACCTCATGACTGACCTCGATGAATCGAGCCGGGCCGCGATCATGTTGGACGATCGCCGCGGCTCAAGCCTTTGTGGGGCCGCGAAGCAACCGGACGCGTCACTTTCGTTCGGACATCACTGCTATCTCAAGGAAGGCCAATTTAGCCAGCAACCGTTCTTGCAGCTCCGGGGAAGGCACACCCTTAAGAGCCAAATAGGCCCGGAGCTTTGCCTCAGCGCTCTTCGCCTGGCTGAGCGGGGCAGCGTCCGTGGCTTCCTCCGCCTCGTGCTCGATCTTTACCTTCAATTCCGCAGGACTCGCGGCCAGCAACTGCGTTTTCAGCCGCTCTTGCTCCTCACGGCTTAAAGCGCTGTGGAGTTCGCTTGGCACCGTCACCACAACCTTGACCCTTGAACCCTTCAAGCGGTTCGCATCTAAAACCGAGTGAAAGCGAAATTCGCCACCCTCGTAGACCGCACGCAACTCGACCATCGAGCGGGTGGGCGAGATTCGGAATTCAACGTCAAGATCCGAGAGATCACTCTGAAGCAGGGGCTCGTTCAAGCGCACGAGGTGATAACCTTTCTCTTCGGACTCGCTGTAATCGCAGCGTGAAAGCGAGCCCGCGTACCAGACCCGCGGCAGAAGCTGCTGCCGGAGATGAATGTGGCTGAGCCCCACATACTGCGCCTGCAAGTTGCGGAGAGGCTCCAAGGGATATTCCGCGCACCTTCCTGCAAGCGGCTGCCCGCCCGAAACCCGCGCGCCCGCGACGCCAAAATGGCCGAAGAACAGCCGGTAAGCGCCCGGCCTTCGGTCAAATTGTTCATTGAACGCCTGGAGTTGCCTGGTAAAAGCCTCCGCCAAACTGCCCTCGCTCGCTTCGCTCACGAATTCCGCCTTGCGCGGATAAGGGAACACGGCAATCGCGGCCCCGTCTAAATCAATAAAATCAGGCTCCGTGGCGAGGAACACAGGATTCTTTCCTTTGATCTTCGCCAAAGGGTACAAGTCATCCTCCAACTCCTTGCCGTGATTGCCCGCAATCAGCAGGACCGGAGCATGGTTGGCCATGCGCACGATGGCGTCGACCCAGAATTTACGCTCCTTGATGGTTTGCTTGTAGGTGGTGAGGTCTCCATCCAGCACAAAGAGGCCGGTCCCTTGCTGGATGCTGTCTTCCACAAACCACTCAATGCAATGCGCGGTGTCGGCGAAGTAATGATCTTCCTCGAGATGCAGATCCCCGGTATGAGAAATAGTAAACGGCATGGCAACAACTCCTGATGGATCGCGGCGGTAATTGGAATCTTAAATTGGCCGCCAGCCGCTTCATGGTTCCAAGTAATGGACCAACGACCATGGAACGTGGCCATTCGGATCCACTTATGCATAGAGCAGCGAAGGATCGGCAGGCGGTCCATCTGGTCACGTCCGCTTTACGGGTCCAACCGCGGCTAGATATTGGTTCCCATCAAGGCGGCGAAGGAATGATGAGGGTTCACTGGAGAACGGACGCGATCCCTGAGCGGGCGCCATTTTGCTTCATGCTGAGGTTCAACTGTGCACTCGCAATCGTTCGGATGCTTCAGGCACGACGCGCACCATCGCTTCCAGCACCGCGAGCACGAGACAAAGCGAAATCCCTGCCCATCGGCAAACGCCAGCGTCAAGTCGATTCGCCCTCCGCAAGTGCAGACAGCAGACGGGTCCTTGCCAGCGACTTTTCTCGGATGTTCGCCTTCCATTTCTCTCGCCTCGACAACAATTCTTCGCTTCTCCGCTGCCCACCTCTGACCAAGCTCAGATCGCAAGGCGGGGGGTTCGAACGGGCCCCGCCTTACCCCTCGACAAAGCAATCCAGAACGTAATACCGGCGCCCGTTGTTTCCGCTCACGGCGACTTGAGCCGCCGCTTCGCGGCCCTGACGGCGCGCAATCTCGGGTAGCAGCTCCGGCCGGTTGCAGTAAATGGGAGTCGCCGAGCCGTTCTGCGACACCTTGAAGATGACGTACTCAACCCCGCGGCTGTTTCGCCGCAAGGTCTGGCCCGCCTCGTCCGGTTCGAGCGGACCGATCACGCCGCGTACCGCCGCTGTCTTCACTGCCGCGCTATCGGGCCTCGAAACATTGGCTGTCACCTGCGACGGCGAGCCCTCGTTTACATTGACCGAGCCAGTTGCTTGCTGATTGGCTTCGCGAGATGGCCGTTCAGCTTCCCAAGGAGGAGGTTCCGCTGGCTGCTTATCCTTCATGACTGCATCCGCTCGAGTGGTACGCCGAACATCCACCGCTCCACCGTTAGGGGCGTTTGCTTGGTTGCTCTGCACGCTGGCGGCCGCTGCGCTCGCGGCTTCCCCGCCCTGATGCGGCTCGAAGTGCTTTTCGGACGCCTCGGAACTCGGCTCGCCGTAGAACTCCGGCGCTAGCTCTGAACCTCGCTCCACCTCGTCTTCCACCACCTCAATTACCCGCGCACCGCTCAGTAGCTTCCGCGTCTCGGCGAATAAGCGGGCATTCTCCGTGAGGTTTGAAACCAGCTTCTGCATGTCTTTGCCATTTACTTCCAGGCTCAACGCCCAGATGGTCGTCGACTTCTTGCGGTTGTCCTTGGCATCGAAATACGCCGCCTCTTCGGGTCTGACCACCAGCTTGGCCGTAAGCCCCGCCAGCCGCCTGCCCGTAAAGCTCTGGATTTCCTGAAGGGCGGAATGAATCTGCCGGATCGAGCGGTAAGAACTGGTATGAATCCGGCAGACGCTCCCTAACCTTGGAAAGTCGGCCAGCACAAAGCGCAGATCGCCGCTCGGTTTGCACTGTCCCGAAGCAAGTTCCGGGCATCCGCCTCCGCACGGTGTCCAGTGCTGACCAGCCGGCTTTTCGGCAGTGCGCCGGGTCGCCGAAGCGCCGTCGCCCCAGCATTTCCGCTCCACGGCCGTCCACCACGCATACGAAGTCGGAAAGATGTTTTCGAGATCGTCGTCAATTAGGACGATTCGAATCTCCCGGCAATCCTTGCCGTAATGCGCGATCAGTTCCGAGTCGGGCTCCCATTCGACGCCCTTCGTAGTTTTCTTCTTGCTCAGAAAGACGAAATGGTTGAGCTTGGTGGGATAATTCCGTTCGCCATTCGGCGGCAGGCCGATGGCAACCTTGGTTGAAACCGACAGCCGCTGGATGGCGCGGCCGTCCGGGTCGTGAGTGACGCCGATAATCATAGTCATATGCTCCTCAGACTGAATTTTGAAGGGTGGGAATAGCGCGACTCCGCTCGCGGCTGTCGCGCGCTTGTCTGGCCGCGCAAATCTCAAACCGCCGTGAGAAATCGCACGGAAGGGCAGTCAGTGAAAATGGAATGAAGCGAGCCGCGGGCGGTTATGATCAGCCGCGCTGCGGGCCAGTACTACGGCCTGTGCGGGCAACGAAGTGATAGGCGCCAAATAAAATTAAGAAATGGCGCAGCCGCCGAAGCGTGCTTGCGGTGTGGGGGAAAGGAGCTTGCCGATGGATGGGGTGGCTGCGATTGGCGGGCTTTACCCTAAAATCTCTGCGAGTGGAAGCGTGAATCCGGGGAGTAATTCCGGCTCTTCAAATTTATCGCCAGCTTCGGCGGCGCGAACTTCTGGCTCTCGCTTGCCGGGAACGTAGCGATAGGCAAGGTACGTATTCGGGTACATAAGCCAAACGGCTTGCGCGCCTGCCCGAAAGTATTGGGACACCTTCATCATCAAATCGTCAGCCCGGTCGTTCTTGGAAACAATTTCAATCGCCAAGTCCGGCGCAACCGGCATAGGAACCTGATCGAGATCTACACCCTCAAGCCGGCCTCCACAGAAGAAAGCGATATCCGGTCGACGCACGACATCACCAACGAGCTTAATATCCGTTTCACTGAACACGTCGCCTTGTTTATTGATGTCAAGAAAAGCGTGGAGTCGCACAACGAACCGGTCGCGGATCATATTGTGAAAAGGGCTTGAGGACGGACTCACAATCAACTCTCCTTCACTCAGCTCGTAGCGCACGCCCTCGGGCTCTTCCAGCGCTGCATAGTCTTTAACCGCCAGCAAGGTTTTCGTGGCCATAGGTCAACTCCTGCTTGGTTAAGATTAACATGACCACGGGTCACTTTCACCCGCGTAACGGCGCCGGTGACTGTGTGGGTGTTTCTTCTCCCGGCAGATCGAGTCTCTGGCCGTACATCCAGGGCGCTAGCATCAGGTTCAATAGCCAATCCTGAAGAGTCGGGATGCGGCCCAAGTCCTCTCTCTCGACATGCTGTTCGCCGAGATAGCGGACGCCGACAAGCTTGCCATCGCTATTCGTGACGCCGACGCCAAAGATCTCCTCGGCCGGGAAAATGCCGGCGGTGTGGTGTCTCAACGCGCGATGTCTGAAATCCTGAAAGTAGGCTTTCGACTCGTCAAACCACGCATAAACCGCGAGGTAATCCTCCGCCTTGCCGCCAAACTTGCGCGCCGATGATTCGGCATGCCGAATCGGATGGGCCATGGCTATGCCCTGGAGTGCTCATTTTCGATGGTGGTGACATTCCAGTTAGCATCGACCAGGACGCGGCTGTGCTCTACGTCGAGCGACACCGTTCCCGAACTGCCTTCGTTTTGCTCGTAACCATCCGGAAGCAGAGGATAGAAGCTCTCCTGCAGATTAGGGAACGGCTCAGCCCGCACGCCGGTCACAGGGTCTCCCTGGGCATCGAGAAACTCGATGCTCTCAATCATTCCTTCGTCTCCGTAGCCGTTGAAGGTCGCGCAAACCTGGCTGACGCCAAGGAGGCGGAGCTGGTCGACAAGGGCGAGCAAGGCGGCTATGGCCGCGCGCTTCTCTTGCCGCTCCCGCTCCTCGTAGCCGGCGATCGCGCGCCTTATCATCTCATCTTCGGCCATGATTAGTTTCCCTTTCATTTGAATCTCCGCGCCCGGCCGCGTGTCCCCAAGGGGCTGCCGCCTTGGCGGTCCCCAAGTCGGGGATGGGCGCGATCCCCTGAGATCACGCTTCGATATCTGACTCAGCTTCGATGTCCTGTGGGCTCGATGCGGGAAAGGGCGAGTCACGCACCAAAACGGTGTATACTGATGCTATGGCAGCTGGCAAGCGCGTGACCGCAAGGCAGGTTCGACGAAGCGTAACGCTATCTCGGGAGGTGGCTAAGCACGTGGACGCCATAGCGAAGCGTCAGCGTCTTAGCGATAACCGTGTCCTGATGGAACTCATCGAGGAGGGTATCGAAGCACGTAAGCGGAAAGAGAGAACTTTTTTTGATCTCGCAGAACGCTTTCGCGGAGCAAGCGATCCTAAAGAGGTAAAAGCGCTGGGAGAACAGATGGGGCGCTTTCTCTTCGGTGGCTGATGCCTCTCATCGAAACTTGGTCTCGATTCCCCGCCGCAGTCCGGGATCACCTGATCGAGCGCATGCGTGACCGTAACATCAAAGTGGAAGATCTTAATGAGCTGAGGGGCTGGCTGGAATCCAAGCCGAGCGTTCCCGAAGGGCCGTGGTACAAGGACTTCGGGTCGTTTAAGCTTTGCGGCGAAGGCAGGTACCCTAAGACTTTCCTTTTGTCCGGGCAAGTCGCAACAGGAGAAAAGCTGTGAGGTATTGCGGATGCGCTTAGATTTTTGAGGCCGCGCAGCCAGGAACATTGCTATGAGACGCCATGCTAATCGCGTTCTCGATCAATTTCGGAGCCAGAACAGAGCAAGGGACGGATGTACAAAGACAGGCGTGGGTGCCGCCTCAACGTGGGAATGTGCCCCAGAACTCAGTTTTTAAAACGGCACATGCGATTCGTCAGCTTCGAAAGGATTATCTTCGTCCGGCGGCTGGGCGACGTTCTGAGAAGGCCTGCCTTGTGGTGTAGGCTTGGCGCTTTCGGTCTTGGACTTCGCTTCGCCTCCGTTCGAGGATGACAACATTCTCATCTGGGTGGCAACGATGTCGAAGGATTTCCGTTCTTTTTCGTCTTGGTCCGTCCACTTGCGATTGCGGATCGTGCCTTCGATATAACAGAGCCGACCCTTAGCCAGGTATTCCCCGCAGACTTCTGCTAACCTGCCAAAGCAAACGATCGAATGCCACTCCGTGCGTTGTTCTGGTTCGCCTGCCTTGTTCTTGAACCGCTCGTTGGTCGCCAGCGAAAAACGGCAAACGGACGTTCCGGACGACGCGTGCTTCAACTCCGGATCTTTTCCGAGGTTGCCGATTAAAATCACCCGATTCACGCTCATGGGTGCATTTTCTCCTTTCTGAGGATTCTTCTGTTTGTTGAGTTTGCCTTGCGGCTTTGCGCCTGCACCTCAGCCGCGATCGTGGCCGCCCGGTTCCACACCTGCGCCCACGTAATGGACAAATCGCTTCCGCGCCGCCCTTTTTCGCGAAGCCGCAAGCCCCAGGGCTCGATGGTTACGACCAACGGGCGCTTGCCAATCAACAGTGGCGTCTCGAACGCCAGCCGTCCCCGCCTAGAAGTCGCGTCATGGCGTCCCTTCCCCCGGCCATGGTTCCTCTGACGCAAAAGGGCGTCGTCTGAATTTCATCAGCCGGCCCAACGGTCGTGCGCATCGTTCCATGATCCTTCGCGGGCGCCAACTTCCGCGTCCGCGCCAAACTACTATTCCTTGGCCGCACGCTGGTCACGCTTCGTCCAGGCGGAACTTGCGCCCCACACGGTCCGAAACCATCGTTTCCAGCCGTCCTGCGATCTCCGTCATCCCTTCGCGCACTTGCGCCCGAAGCTCCGCAGTATTGCGGATCGCGTCCGTAGTCGTTCCGGCCAGTAGCGCCCGCGCCCGCTCGACTTGCTCCTTCAATTCCTGGTCGTTCGTGACGTTGCGGAAATCGAAGGTGTCCAGAAACTCCCTCAGCTTTTGGACTGTTGATTCGCGCAGCCGCTGCGGTGTCCCATCCGGTTGGTCCGCGAGCCGGTCTCTAAGATGGGCCACTAACTCCACCATCGCCTCACGCAGCACCTGCCGCACTTCGGTGTAGGCTTCGGCCATCCGATCGGCCGCCTTGTCTCGCTCTTGCTGAAACATCCGCTCCGAGACGGCCCGAAGCTGGTCTGGCACGCCGTAACTGATGTACTGCCACGAACAGGAAAAGGCTGAGCGAACGTCCCCCAGCGGCGGGTAATCGAGCGGGTTGTAAAGCGTCCGCAGCCGCAGCGCAGCCTCCTCGCAAAGCCTTGGGTAAACAGCCTGAAACACCCCGACGAGCTCCTGCCTTTTCGTCTGAAACTCGCGAAGTTTGGCGTCCACGGTTTCAATCAATGGAATGGGCAGGAGGTGAATTCCCGGCTCGAACGGCAAACACACCGAGTAAAGATAGCGCCGGATGTCGCCGTCCAACCGCCGCACGGCTTCAAGCTCAGGAGAATCCAAAAGTTGTTTGGACACCCTGATGGAATCCTTGTCGGCATCCACCTCGACTTGGGACGAGTTCACCTTGCGGCTGTTGCCTGGCAATCCCAGGCGGAGCTTGACGAAGACGGTTTTACGAGCCAGGTCTTCGCCGGGCGTTTGAAAATCAAAGATCAAGGGAGCTGTGGCCATGAATGAACCTCCAGAAAACGGATAAGATTGTCAGCGTGATCGCTGCCCAAAGTAAGGAATACGGAATGGAGCATCCCGTCCAAACAATGCGAGGTTTTCACGTTTGCGCTTACGCCATAAGGCGTAGTGCCGAACGGCGTAAAGCAGCTCCGGCGGTTGCCGCCGCGTTATTGAGGCCCAGCCAGTGCATGGCGTTACGCTTCGCCCCGTGCTGGCGGCAGCACTGTGACCGGTTCGTTCAGCCGGATCATGCGGTGTAGAGGAGCTGCGGTTTCCTCCTCGTAACGGTACACGCCGGGCTTCGCGGCGCTGATGAATTTCCCTGAAGCCATCTGCCGCAGCGCCTTGATTGGCTCGGCGGCTGAGCGCGATACCGGAACGATGTACTCGGACGCCTCGACCAAGGTCATTTTCAACCGGTAAGCCTTGCGGCAGCACTCTTTGATCTCCGCGCCCGTCCAGCCTTGATCGTTTGGAAGTTCGCCGGACACGCCATACTTCTTAAGATAGATTTCCCAGATTGCCGCGCGCTCCTCCGCGATGGGAAGGTCGAAGAAGAAGGTGCCGAGCGTGAATCGGCGCCGCAACTCCGGCGGCAGGCTGGTGATGGAATTACAGGTGGCGATAAACAGGGCACGTTCTTGCGAGACGGCTGCCACCACTTTGAGCGCGGTCCGTAAGCGGTCGCCCGATGCGCCAACCAGTGAGCTCTCCATCGCCGTCAGATCAAACGCGATAGTAGGGATACTAGCCGTATTACCAGTCGCCTTCCCGACGGCGGATTTTGCGGCGCCGGGCGGGCCGATGAAAATTGCGCCATCGGCCTCGTGGTCCTGCATCCAGGTGAGCATGGCGCCCGCCATTTCGGTCTTCACGCCCGAGAGGTCTGTGCCTGTCCCGGCAAACGCCTTCTCAATTTCGTCAATGAATACGATGATGCGGGGCGCCTCAACGCCCGCGAGCACAGCTTTCAAAAATCGTTTGACGTTCTCAAGGCCGCCAAGATCATCAAAAGTTTCCCCACCGCGCCAGACCGCGAGCCCCGGCGTCTGCTCGATGATCTGCCGCTTCCGCTCCCACAAGTCTTCCGGGTCGAGCGCGCCCTTGATCAGCGACATGGCGAGGGACTGTTCGGCTGGAAACGCCGCCAGCCCCGTCAAGGCATCGATCGCCCGGCGAAGCAACTGATCGTTCGGCTCATCCAGCCCCGCGTCGTGAAATGTTCCCGTCACGATCCGCTCGAGATGATCAGCCGATGTCAAAGGCTCGTCCAGCACGAGAACATCCTGCGCGAGTTCGGCAGGCAGCGTTGCGCCCGGCGAAGCTAATAGCACCAGCATTCGGCCATTCACCTTGAAGGCGTCGCGCAGGTTCCAGATTCCCTGCATCACGGCGGGGTCATTCCAGAACCGGTGCGCGTTCGCATAGATCAATACCGCATCCTCGGCGAGTTCCCGCGCCACGAGCAGGGCGTCGGCGGGCCCCACGGTGAGCGGGTCGCGCTCGCCCAACACCCGCAGCAGTTCATCACGGCTTTCCTTGCTCGCCGCGTACAAGCCGCGCATCACATCCCAAGCTACAACATCAGGAAGCGCTCGATGTGGCTGAACGGCCTCCGTTATTAAACGCGTTGCGCTGGCGGGATCGGCGGTGCGAATCGCCACCAGCGGCGTCGAGACGCTGCGCGCGGCGCGGAATGCTGCCGCAAACTCCTCCATCGAATGAATCATTGGAGGCGCTCCTTTCAGAAGGAAACTGTGATGGGACGAACTCAGACAGGGAAGGGGTTGTTCTCGCCAGGACTTACGATCCCACCGCAGGCTGAAGAAGCGCTTGCGGGCGTCACGCGTCTTTCGCGGCGTTGCGCAACTCTAAAGGATCATGTGGCCGCAGGGTAAAGATTTCTGTCACGGCTGCCGCCGCCGGTGTTAATGGAAAACGGGAGGGGATTGAGCATCCTCGAAGACGGCCGTGACGGCTCGGTCCTTGCGAACGTTAATCACCAGCGCCGGACGAAAACACGCAATGCAAGTTCCCTTCCGGCGCCGCACACTCGGGTAGACGATGCCTGCCGAGCCTAGCATTAGCAGTTCCCTGGCAAGCCGCTGAGAGCTTACATAGCTCTTGCGATCGAGACACTCAACGTACTTCCCATCACCGCGGATGTCATGGAAGTTCGCCCGAAAATCCGCCAGGTAATCATCGAACTCAAAAGTCTCCGGTTCGCGCCAGTTGATCTCCATCAGCTCCTGAGACTTGTGGAAGGCGATCTCCGCCTGCGCCGTTTCCAATTCAAACCCCGCGTACCAGGCCCCGCGCTCCGGACCGTTAAACCGGCTCCCTCCAGGATGGGGATGTGTGAATGCGGCATTCACAATATGCGCATACGAGACGCCAAACAGGAGCTCGTGAACGCTGATGCCCGGTAGCTGCCCTGCTTCTCCCAGGAGCCGGTCATTCGTGGCGTTATCCAGCTCGAATAGTTCTTCGACCTCGCTCTCGTCCTCGGCAAGCCTCGCCAGAACGCTCGAATCATTGTAACGAGATGGGATCAGCCGGTGGGTGTCGTCCTGCCGGATGTGTGTAACCCGAGGCCTCACCTGCCGCCTCGCCGCGCGTCGAGCAATTGCCGGACTCGCATCAGCGCCGGCAGCCCGCCCCTGATCATGTAACCCAGCGGCGTTTCACCTTGAAACTGCGGATTGGTGTTCGGCAGATTCACCCAGGCATCAGCCAGCTTGCGGCTATAAAGGATATTCAGCGCCTTGAAGATTCCAAGAAGCAAAGAGATTCGTGTGAGCTTATCCTGATCCAGTCGCTTCTGGGCTCCGCGCTTCAGTTGATAAAACGCGCCATTCGAGACGCCGCCCAGAAGCTGACGGGCAGCCTCATCGTGCAACTGCCAAGCCTGGGCGAGCTTGAAAAATGCAGGAACCGCCCGGCGACTGAGCCGGTCCTGGGTCTCCTTGCACGAAAGGTCTACAACTGTGCCGGACGAAAAACCGGCGAGAGGAAGTTGAAGCGTGGCCATCTGGGCTCCTCCATATATGGAGTATTATATATCCAGCAATGGACATATACCAGCAGAATGGCGCCACAGGAACCGCTTAACTTGCCTCGCAGCTAAGGGCGGTTTCATGCAGCTCTCGCACGCGACCGAAATCGTCTTGCACGCATTAAGCGAGGCGGAATTGACATTGAACGCTAGGGAGCAGCCCCAGCTCTACCATGGCAAGCCGAGGACCGGGAAGCCGGTGATTTCCGAGCGGCCGCTGTCATCAATCTGTATCTCAACAAGCTGTTCCGAAAAGTCAGCCTCGGTATAGCGATCACTGAATAATCGCAGGATCTGGTTGCGGCTGCTGCGCATCGGCGCGGAGCTGGGCTGGAGATAATTGAAGCGGCCGAGGACCGCAAAATCGAGCAGGCCCAGGATGTCCTTCCAGAGGCTGGCTCTCTCATCCTCGACCATTGGCTGACCCCAGATCGAATACCGGCCTGCCGCAAGCTCACGCTCCGTGTAGCCGCTGAACATGCCAAAGCTCAACGCCGGAGCTCGTAAGCGCAAACCTTGCATCAACGCCAGTAAGCTGTCAGCCTGTTGCATCGGCTCGCCACCGGAGAAAGTGACCCCTTCCAGCGGATGCTCCGCGTGGGCGCGAAGCACCTCGCGAGCCACGGCCTGAACCGACAGTGCCTTCCCGTGGAAGGAATGAGTCAACGGATTAAAGCAGCCAAGGCAACCGAGATCGCACCCTTGAAAGAAAACCACCGCCCGCAAGCCGGGACCATTGGCGCGGCTGGCAGGAATCAATGCGTGAAGAAACATGGTCATTTTCCTTCACCGTTGGCTCTTTTGCTGCTCAGACTGACGGCTGCCATAGTAGGCTGGCTTCTTCCGCTCCATCTGCACGGTGTCCCCGCCGCAAAAGTCATCAAA
>DASUKV010000120.1:0-4725 GCA_036278555.1 Terriglobia bacterium | reverse complement strand
TAATAGGCGTGTTCCCAAACATCCAGCCCGATCACCGGGAACCTGCCTTCCATCAGCGGGCTATCCTGGTTGGCGGTTGAGATGACGTCCAGCTTCCCGGAGGAATCCTTCACCACCCAGGCCCAGCCGGAGCCAAAGCGGCTGGAAGCCGCCGCGGCGAATTTTTCCTTGAACTGATCGAACCCGCCGAACGAGCTCTTTAAGGCGTCCGCCAGCTTCCCGCTGGGTTGTCCCCCCGCTTTCGGGGCCAGGATCTGCCAGAACATCGAGTGGTTGGCGTGGCCGCCGGCGTTATTGCGAACCGCCGTCTTGATGTTGTCTGGAACGATGGCGCAATTGTTCGCAAGCAACTCTTCGAGGCTCTTGCCAGCCAGTTGAGACGCCGATTCTACAGCCTTATTCAGATTGTTAACGTAACCTCCGTGGTGCTTATCGTGATGGATTTCCATGGTCTGCTTGTCGATATAAGGCTCAAGCGCGTCCGCCGCGTAGGGCAATGGGGGCAGCGTAAAGGGCGCTCCCTGTACAGAAGGTGCAGTTGACATAAATCCTCCTTTTCAATTTCAAGACGGATGATGGCCGCTTTTGCCGGAGCCCGATGCCATGTCTTTTCCGTCCAGTAAAATCTCAGATATTTTCGACTTCAAGTCCATTATAACGTCTTGGCTGGAAGCGCGGGGATTTGTTCTGGCGGGCACTGCCTTCCGGCAATCTATGTGAGCTTTCCTACTCACCCACTGGGGCGAGGGGCGGAATCAGCTTATACGCGGGGCGGGTCTGGTATTTTCGGAGATATTGCCGATAAGCGGCGCTGGAGGGCGCATGATCGCCCGTCAACGGCGGATAATTCGGCATCAAGCGGAAGGGCAAGGGGCCGGCGGTTCGGGCGAATGCGGTGTTCGGCTCCCCATCTTTGGCATAGCCATAAGCATCCAGGAAGAAATCGCGCTTCCAGCCTTGGCGCAGGGGCGGCAGATTGCGCGCGCTGAACTTCACCGTCATTTCATCGCCGGTGGACATTGCGACCAGGTGATCGTCCGCGTTTCTCAGAAGCGTATCAACCACCCCGTACAGTGTATACGGGCCGCGCGCGGGGTTCCAGGGAGCGCGCAACATCAGCTTGGTGTACTCGAAATAGTCCGGCCGCAAGTGGTTGGGATCGGTTTTCACTTCTGAAAAGCCCCGGAAATGCAGGTTCGAGGAAACCACCGGCAGCGCAAAAGACGGCGTGGCGCGCGATTCATCGGTGGTAAAGAAAATCTGGTCCCAATAGACACAGAGATTGGTCACAATCCGCACGTGGTGGTCCGAGGTAAGGAATTTGCCGGTGAGGTCCACGCGCATAGTGCTGTTCGTCCCGCTCGGCAGGCCTATGTCAGGGATCACGGTCACCCATTTACCAGCTTTGTTGCGAACCTGTAAGTAGGGATCGGTCATCGTCAGGCGATGGTTTGCCATGAGCGCACGCGAGGCGTTCGAATCCGTCCAAAAGACCCAGCCCCGCAGCCAGAGCGCGACCGGCGCCGAGCGCGGGAATGAGCCGAGGTTTAAGGTGAGCGAGTGCGGCGCCGCCAAGCCCAGGATGCGATGGTGCTTGAAATCAGTCGGATAGTGCTTATCGGCGTGGAGAATTAAGGGCAGCACGTTTTTGCCGCGGCGATCGGTCGCGGAGACCGGGAAGCGCTTGCGCCGCACGTAGTAGAGCGCGGGTGTTACCGGTGTGGGGCTATAAATCTCGTTCGAGTAAACTTCCTCATTCGCGGGATGATCGACGGCTATCAGACGCAGCCGGTCAAAATAATCCACCTCCCGCATCTCATCGGTAAGCTGGAAAACGTAGTCGCCATCGAGCGGCATCAAATTGGCGCCCAGCCGCACCAGTTCTTGAGGATTGGGCCGCAGATAGCTTCCATCCGGCGCGAGTTCCCCAATCGGCGCCGCGCCCAGAATATCCGTGAAAAAGACAAAACGCTTGCCGTTCCAGACGTACAAAAATGGGCAGGAGCTTGCGAGCCGCTCTGATTCACGAACGCTGACCGAGCTATCCGTCGAAACGTCAACGGAATTCTGCACCACCTGGTTGGGCCAAGTGACCCGCACTACATCGAGCTTTGGCAAATCGCCCGTGAAAATACGAACCGAGTTCCCTTCGTGGGCGAGGACCTTGTCGTAAAAATTGCCGGCCTTTAGCTCGACGATATCACCGATGCCTTGCTTGTTGCTCTTGTAGCCTTGGAGCTTGACGTTAATCCAGCGCGGCGAGCGGCCTTGCCGCTCGAACACGGCCAATTGACCATCCGGCAACATGCTGACTAAGTCCAACTTGCCGGGGTCAGTGAGCCACAAGGGTTGCAAGGGAGATTTAATCCGCGCTTTCGGCCCAGTCATTTTCCGGTCGCCAACCTCGGCCGAAGAAAACTTGACCGGCGCCGCCTGGAACCTTCCAGCATGATTCAGCACCACCTGCCAACTGCCTTCGCTGTCCATCACCAGAAGGTCATCAAAGCTATCGCCGTCCAGGTCCGCCACAATACCATGCTGGGCAAAGGGGCCGCGCGGAGGCTGGACCGCAGGCAAATTCGGGATTGGCTTAAAGCGCGCATCTCCTTGATTCAACAGTACTTCGTAGCCTTGCGACGTCCACAAAACCAAATCAAATTTCCCGTCATGATTAAAGTCGCTCACCGCCGCCTGAATCACGTGCGATTGCGCCAAAGCTGCTCCTGCTTCGGCCGTGCGGTTCACGAATTTATCCTGGCCCTGATTCATAAACAGGAGCGGATTGCCATCGTCGCGATAGAAAAGCAGGTCCATGTAGCCGTCGCCGTTGAAATCCGCAAATACCGCGCCTCGTGTGTGTCCGTGCTCTGTCGCGAGACCCGCGGAGTTTGTAATATCCGTAAAAGTGCCATCGCCATTGTTCCGGTAAAGATGTGACGTAGCAGGTGGAAAATCCTGGGGGAAAGAAAAAGACTGCTTGGCCGGGGGTTTCGAAACATTGGTGTAAGCCGTCACGACCAAATCCAGAAGGCCGTCATTGTCCGAATCAACAGGAATCACGCGGGTGTCCAGCTCGCCGGGATCACCCTTCAACCGCGCCTGCGCCGTCACATCAGTAAAAGTTCCGTTGCCGTTGTTTTTATAAAGCGTCACGCCGCCAAGGCCCGCCACGGCAAGGCTGGGGTGGCCGCTGTTGTTGTAATCGATGAATGCGGCGCTCAGGCTGCCGCCCTTGCCCGCAACGCCCGCCTTGGCGGTAACATCCGTGAAGGTCCCGTTACCGTTATTGTGCAGCAGGTGATTTTCCCCGCCGGGAACCACGATGTAGAGATCGGGATGCCCATCCCCGTCGTAGTCACCCACCGCGACCGAGCCGCCAAAGAGCGGAACCAGATTCTTCGCTGCAAAGCTCAGCGAATAGCTGCTGGCAGGTATTGGGGACCCTGAAGTGAACGACGGTGCTGCGATGCGCGGCAACTGCGCGCCAAGGCTGATTTCCTTGAACGCCAGCTCCTGCGCGCTTTGCGGAGCTGGCAGCGGCGTGAGGGGCGCGATCGCGATTTCAACCGCGCCATACTTCCCGGCTTCGAGCGCCGGATATTGCAAAGAAATTCCCGGCACTTTGTTCCGCGTCGCCATGTTCAGTTTCAGGAATTTCTGAGCGTCCTCTGTTCGCTTCAGGCGGCTCAGGATGATGAAGCAATGGAAGGTGGCGGCCACATAAAAGTTTTGCGCCCGTGGGTAGCCCATGTTTACAACGTGCTGGAACGCATCAAAGGCCGGTTCGAGATGCCGTTCGGCAAAAAGAACGGCGCCCAGATTGAACCAGGTGGGAGGATCATTGGGGTCGGACGCGATCACGCGCTTCAATTCGCGTTCCGCATCCGTATAACGCAGCTCGTGCTTGTAAAGAATGCCGAGGTTATAGCGAACCCCCAGGTTATCCGGCGCCATCTGCTTCGCCGTGGTGAGCTCTTCGAGAGCCTGGTTCAGTTGATTCGTTTGAATGAGGGCTTGGGCGAAATCCAGATGATCGAGAGCGACGGCGCGCCCCGAGGCAACCACTTGCTTGAAAGCCTCGGCCGCTTCCTTGTACTTTCCCTGCTCATAATACGCTTTCCCCAAGCTGCGCTGCGTCTGCAAAGGATTGTCAACTGCCCCAGCGACATGCTCCGCTGTGGCAGCAGAATTCGTCTGCTCAGCTTGTAACTGCCGAAGATGGCTGAAAGCCAGTAAAGCAGCGAACGACAACGCAAGGGCTATCCCGCCAAAGCAGAGCAGGCGGACAGCGCGCTTCCGAGGCCGGCGTTTTGTTCGGGAAGTGCGGAACACAAGAAAGGGATTATACAACGGGTGAAAGATTTACAGGACAGCAGAACAGCGCCGCAATCAAGCAAGCTGTCATTCTGAGGAGCCGCAGGCGGTCCTGAGCAAAGCGAAGGAAGAATCTCTGTATTTTCCGGGTTTTGCAAATACAGGGACCCTTCGCGGAGTTTATCCTACGCTCCTTCGCTGCGCTCAGGACCGTTCGAAGTGGAGCGAACGGGCTCAGCATGACACGCTTCCAAAAGGTTTTCCCTACCATTGCACTCCCGGATAAAGACTGGGCAGGTGGATGGTGCGATAGGAATTCTGGCCGTTAATGTCGAGCTGCCAGACGACTTGGGGGCTCGGCTGCTGGGTCACTTCCATGACCCGCGCGCCTGTGGGATTATCCGCGGGCGC
>DASUKV010000119.1:0-10030 GCA_036278555.1 Terriglobia bacterium | reverse complement strand
AAAACAAAAATCAGCGGCCTCAGAGCGGGCCACCCATTCCAATATCATACCGGCAGCAAAGCGGAACCGGCAATCTGAGAAACGAGAAGCGAGATGACGCCCAAGCACCGGCTCCATATACCTGGCGAGCGCTTTCCAGTCGCCGGGCTACTTCCGCTGGGAGCCGCAACCTAGCGGCTCAAGCTGGAGCTGGCGAAGGGATTTGAACCCCCGACCCTCTGATTACAAATCAGATGCTCTACCAACTGAGCTACGCCAGCCGCCGAAACCCCTCATTCTAGAATTCAGCGCCCGAAAATGCAACCTTAGTTTTTTGGTTTCAGCCTTCCTGAAAGCCTCAGTCCATCATATCGCAATTTCTTCTTGACCGGCGGGGCCTTCCGCTTCGCCTTTCTCGGCGAAGTGCAGCGCGGCAACACCGCCCATGAAATTGAGATAGCGAACTTTGACAAATCCCGACCGGCGCATGGTTTCCGCAAGGGTTTCCTGATCCGGAAACCGGGAAGCCGAATTGTGCAAATATTGGTATGGCCCTCGAATTCCTGAAACCCACGTCCCGACCCGCGGCAGAACGTGCGCAAAATAGAGCCGGAATAGGGGCCCAAAGAGCGGCCACCGGACGTGCGAGAACTCAAGGATCGCCAGGACCCCGCCTGGTTTCAGCGCGCGGTGAATTTCGCGTAATCCCAATTCGTAGCTCGCGAGATTCCGGAAGCCGAAAGCGCTTGTGATCACGTCCACCGAGCCATTGCGAACGGGAAGGGAGAGCGCATCGGCGCTCATCAGAGAAACTGGCCGGGAAGTGTTGCGCGATTTTGCCTTCGCCTGTTCGAGCATGGGCTGGCAAAAATCAGCGGCAAAGATTTTGCCGGCCGAGACGCGCCGCAGGGCAAACGCCAGATCGCCTGTACCGCAGCAAATGTCCAAAGCCACCGAATCAAGCCGTGCAAGGGGCTCGCGCACGGCCTTGGCCGCGGCCCGGCGCCACGAGAGGTCCAAACCTGCGGAAAGAAAATGGTTGAGGAAATCGTATCGCGGGGCAACAGCCGCAAACATCTCGCGGACCGACCGGGAAGTGGCAGCAACGGTTCGCGGTGAACCGAGCGGGCTGCCCTCGAGAGGCGGACTTTGCAGGGATTTATTCATTGCTTCATTGGCTCATTGATCTCCAATTGACTCAATGAACCGATGAATCAATCAGCCAATGGATCAATCTATTTTCTGAATTTCCCGGAAGGTAGCGGCAACGGCTTTTTCTGGCACCCCGGTCTCCACGCGCACTTTGCCGATCTTCTCTGGTATTACCCATTGTATCCTGCCGGCGACCGCCTTCTTATCCTGGGGAAGGAGGCTCAGGATCTTCGACGCTGGAAGGTCGCGTACGGGCGGCAGGGGCCCAAACCGCCGGACCAGGCTTTCGAGGCGTTCTCCTTCGGAGGATTCCAGCAACCTGAGCCGCTGCCCTAAGCGCGAGATGGCAAGCAATCCCCAGCCTACCGCCTCTCCGTGCACGAAGCGCCGGTAGTGAGTGGCTTCTTCGAGCGCATGGCCGAAGGTATGGCCCAGGTTCAGCGTCATCCGCAGGTTCGCTTCGCGCTCATCACGGTTCACTACCTCAACCTTGACGCGGGCCGCGAGCGGCAAAATCGGAGCCAGTAAGTCGATATTGTCCGGGCGCAAAGAATCAGCGCAGCCTTCAAGTTGGCTGAAAAAGTCCGGCCCGTCCAGAATTGCGTGCTTGATCACCTCGTAGAGTCCCGAACGAAAATCCCGCGGCGTGAGAGAACGGAGCACTCGAGGTTCAGAGATCACCAGCTTCGGAGGGTAAAACGTGCCGATCAGGTTCTTCATCTCACCCAGATTGACCGCGGTTTTTCCGCCGATGGAGCTGTCGACCTGGGCCAGAATGGTAGTCGGCACGTGAATGTAATCAATCCCTCGCATGTAAACCGACGCCACAAACCCCCCGAGATCGCCAATTACGCCGCCACCCAGCAGAACGAGCAATGAACGGCGATCCGCTCCCTGGCGGAGCAACTCCGCGGCGAGGTTGCCCAGTGCACGCAAGGACTTTGATGCCTCGCCCGGCGGCACCAGGAGCAAGTTGGGAAGTTGCAGGCCGGAGTCGTGAAGAAATGGCTCGCCCCAAATTTTCCAGAGAGGCTTTTCCGTAATGATGAAGGTGGAGGTGTAATGGTCGCGGGGAAAGTCACGCAAACTCCGCCACGCCCCTTCGCCCACCACGACGTTGTAGTCGAACTTATCGGAATGGACGGTAAAAGTTTGCATGACGTCCGCCGCTGTAGCGCCGGTGTCCCCACCGGCGTTTTTCGGTGCTGAGAGCCTGCCCTGAACGGAGTGAAGGGACAGCGCCGTTATAGAAATATTGTCCCTCTCCTCTACAGCCTTCATTAAGGGAGTATTTTCACCCTCAGCTTCCGAAATTCAATCCGTGACCCTTCTGCTTCGAGGCCAAGGTATCCTTCCGAATTCTGGCACTGGGTAAATTCGCTCTGCTTCGCGCCATTCACCCAAAGCGTCAACGTCTTGCCCAGGCAGCGCAGCTTATAGCTGTTCCACTCACCGGCGGGCCGCACATGATTTTCCTTCACTTCCTGGCTCAAATTGATCCGCTTCAGAGCGCCCGCGACCGGATTATCTCCAAACCAATAGCCGCCGCTCGCGCTGCCCACCTGCGCCTGATACCAAATGGTCCCATCCTTGCTATTCCGCACGAAGACGCCGCTATTGTATTTCTCAGGGCCGGGGACTTTTGCGAGGCGCCATTCAAGCTCAAAAATGAAATTCTTGTATTTGTGATTGTACCGCAGCCATTCGTGGCCGCGATTGCCTTGGCAGACAATCATGTGGTGTGCCTGATCCACGCTCCATTGCGAGACAGGATTCAACGGATGGTTAGGCGGGATCGGAACCCGCGTCCATTCTTGAAGGTTTTCTTTCGGAGTGATATTGATCCAGGCGGAAGATTGAGCGCAGGCCACTGCGGTCAACCCTACTTGCATTCCCAAGAGCAGACATAATCCCGCGAGCGGCAGCTTCATCATCATTCTCCTTTCACCAGCGTTTTGGGCTGCCAGGAATGGTGCTACTTTATTTCGACTTTAGGATAGACTTCGACGTACTCCTCACCATTGCAGCCATAGTAAGTAACGGTGCGGGCTGTGAAATCGACATCGTAACGGACAACCCCAGCCTGCCAAGCCGCGCTCAGGAACTCCGAGAAGGTACTTTTCCCGGCTTGGTCGGTTCGCAGCGCTACAATGAGCGCCTCCCGCTCGAACGGCGGCACATTCACGGTGCCGGATACCAGTGGCGTGCCCTGCGTCACGACGGGTCCATCCTCGGTCAGATACAGGCTCTCACATGCTGGCAAGAACCAGAAGTTACGCTTCACGCCCGAGCGCCGCAGCGTTTCTGCCAGATAGGGGAATCCACCGACTTTAGGCCGGCCCGCCATCGCCTTTTGTTGGGCAGCCTGTAGGTTGTCAGTCGCTTTGCTCATTCGGATTATCCTTCTTGTGATGTCCTTCCATCCGTCACTTGGCCATCTGTCATGGTTCTTTTCATAAAGCTTTTGACAGAATCCCGGTACACGAAATGCTTTCTATCATAGCATCGGGAGCCGCCGCGCTTCGTCCGCCATTTCTCAGGCAAGCGGGCGCGCGGTCTGGACGGTAGCTACCCCCAGTCTGGCCATACAGCCCTCCTGTGATAAGATCACAGGTTAACCAGCCGCAATTCATTCCCCGCGTGAGGCGCCTGCAATGCCGAAAGAACAGCTACAATACCTGGCCGATGAGCTCAAGAAACTTCGCGAGCAGGGCCTTTACCAGAAGCTGCGGATCCTCCAAGGCGAGCAGCTTCCCGTCGCGCGCTTTGATGGCCGGGAGGTGATCAACCTCTCGTCCAACAATTATCTGGGACTCAACACGCATCCCAAACTCAGGCAGCGCGCTCTCGAAGCGATTGAAAAATTCGGCGTCGGGTCCGGCGCGGTCCGCACGATTGCCGGCACGATGACCATCCACATGGAGCTTGAGGAAAAGATCGCCCAGTTCAAAAACGTCGAAGCTTCCGTCGTGTTCCAGTCCGGATTCACGGCCAACGCAGGCACGGTGGCGGCAATCATTGGGCCTGGCGACGTGATCGTTTCGGACGAACTGAACCACGCTTCAATCATCGACGGTTGCCGGCTTTCGAAAGCGGAAATCAAGCGTTTTCCCCACAAGGATATGGACGCCTGCGAAAAGCTGCTGAAGGATCTCGCGGGGAGCAAAGGGCGCAAGCTGCTGGTGACAGACGGTGTTTTTTCGATGGAGGGTGACATCGCGCCCCTGCCGCAACTGGTGGAGCTGGCCGAAAAGTACGGCTGCATCATGATGATTGATGACGCGCATGCCTCCGGAGTTTTGGGCCGGAACGGACGTGGCACGGTGGACCACTTCAACCTGCACGGACGCGTGGATATTCAGGTTGGCACGCTTTCGAAAGCCATCGGCGCCCTCGGCGGCTACGCCTGCTCCACGCGGGACGCGATCGAGTTCCTGTACCATCGTGCGCGGCCCTTTCTGTTTTCCACGTCCCACCCCCCGTCGGTCGCTGCCACCTGTCTCGCAGCATTTGAACTGCTCGACGAAGAGCCTCAGCTTGTCGAGCAGCTCTGGAAGAATACTCGGTCCTTCAAAGAAAGTCTCCGCCAGTTGGGATTCAACACCGGCATGAGCGAAACGCCGATTACGCCGATCATTGTCGGCGATGCGGCTCTCGCGCACCAGTTTTCGAAAGAGCTTTTTGAGAATGGAGTGTTCGCGCAGGGTATCGGTTACCCCACCGTCCCCAAAGGCCAGGCTCGGCTCCGCACCATTGTGACCGCAACCCACACTCAGGCACAACTCGCGCAGGCTCTCAAAACCCTGGAAAGCGTTGCGAAAAGGCTTAAAATTCTGTAGTGGGTATACGGTTACTTTGTCATAGCCAATGTGACTATCATGACCATAGTGGATGAGGTGGAGATGCATTGTGGGTACACACACCTGGACAGTGGCGGAGGCAAAGGCAAAGTTTAGCGAGGTCATCGATCGAGCGCGAGCCGCTGGACCCCAGGCCATCACTCGCAACGGACGCATGGCGGCGGTAGTGGTGGCTGCTGAGGAGTGGGGGCGGAAAACAAAGCGCAAAGGAAACCTTGCTGAGTTTTTTGCCGCTTCTCCCCTCCGGCGTTCCGGGCTGAAAGTGGAGCGGCTGCGAGGCCGCGTCCGTGAGGGCGGTCTATGAGTTTCCTGCTTGATACCAATGTTGTTTCGGAGTGGACGAAACCGATTCCAAATCCCGGCGTCATCTCATGGTTGGCTGGGGTGGCCGAGGATCGCGTGTTTCTCAGCGTCGTCACGCTGACGGAATTGCGCTACGGTGTTGAGCGGCTGTCACCAGGCCAAGGGCGGAAGCGGCTGAATGACTGGCTGCAAGGCGAATTGATGATGCGGTTTGAGGGTAGGATTCTTTCCATCGATCGAGCAATTGCCGATGTCTGCGGCACGCTTTGTGGCTCGCAGCGAAGCAATGGGACGTCAGATCAAAGCGATGGATGCATTCGTTGCGGCCACGGCAGAGGTTCATCGGCTGACACTTGTAACCCGCAACGCTTCGCACTTCCAACCCATCCTGAATGCTATTCTGAGTCCCTGGACGTCATAGGCGTGCCACTTCTATTGCGCCACCTGAAATGTGAAAGAATCCCCTTGGTGAATCTTATTGCCGGCGGCGGGTGACTGCGCCAGAATTGTGCCACTGGTGGTATTGATTCCTGGCGTGGGATTCACTTTCGCGATGCTGAAACCGCCGCTCGTGAGGAGCGCACGGGCTTGTTCCAGCTTCATGCCAATGAAATTGGGACAGACGTAGGCCGGCGCGTTTTTCCCAAGCGAAACCAGAAAATTAATGGCGGGGCTGCGGATTCCGGTGGCCGAAGGCGGAGGGTCTTGCGCGATAATCTCGCCCGGTTCCGATTCCGGCCAGTGCACTTCCGCGAGATCGCCCACCGTGAGTCCCTTCTCGACCGCCAGAATCTGGGCGATGCGAACGCTGGAATCCACCATGTCCGGCACTTCGATACGCGGCGCGCCCAGGCTCACCAGCACGTGGATGTGCTGGCCGGACTTTACCTTGGTGTCCGGCGGCGGCTCCTGCGAAATCACATGGTTCGCGGCATATTTCTCACTGAACAGCTTGTCCTCCACCTTCACTACAAGTCCCATATCCCCGGCAATGCGCTCGGCCGTATCCATATTAACCCCCACAAGGCTCGGTAAGGTCTCCTGATTTCCCTGGATCGTGAGTTTGATCACCGTGATGGCGCTGATCACTGCGACCGCCGCGAGAAAGGTGAAGAGCAGAAAGAGGCGGAAAAGGAACCGGATCCGGTCGGCAAGGCGCGTCGGCATGTCGTTCCGGGTGATTTTAGCATAACTAATCCACCACGCCATCTGTAGCAACGCGTTGCGATGTATACTATCCAGCCGCTTTGAGTTTCGACTTGATGCGATCTGCGGCAGAGCCGCCTTCTGTACCGCTTTAATCCGCCGCCGAAATGGCGGCCCTTCTTCCTCCTGGAGGTTTTGGTAGTGACGACAAAGGCTAAAAAAATTTTGGTCCCGCTTCTTGCTTTACTGCTTCTGGAACTTCTCCGTGCCCCGGCTAGCGCGCTTCGGGCCCAGCCGAACGCCTCGCTCGCCGAAACCGTCCAGCAGATTCTTAGGCGTCCAGAATTCCGCCACGCCAGTTTCGGGATCGAATTCTATTCGCTGGACACCGGCAAGCCCGTTTACGAGCTGAATCCGCAAAAGCTTTTCACTCCTGCCTCGACAACCAAGCTTTTGACCGAAGGCACGGCGCTCACGCTGCTCGGCCCGGATTACCGCTTCCACACGCGCGTTTACCGCACCGGGCCGATTGACGCGGACGGCGTCTTGCGCGGCGACCTCGTGCTGGTGGCGAGCGGCGACCCTGATATCTCCCAGCGCATTCAGCCGGATGGCACGCTCGCTTTTGAGAATGAAGACCACAGTTACGGCGGCAGCGTCGATACGAAGGCTGTTCCCGGCGATCCCTTGATCGTTATCAAGCAGATCGTCCAACAGGTGGCGGCGCACGGCGTCAAGCAGATCGCCGGAAGGGTGCTGGTGGACGCGACGCTGTTTCCCGAAGGGAAGCCCGAGCTCGGCACGGGCATGATTATTTCGCCGATGGTTTTGAACGACAACATCGTGGACGTTACAGCCAGCCCGGGCGCGGGCGTCGGATTTCCCGTCAAGCTGACAATTTCTCCCGAGACGCCGTATGTTCATTTCATCAACCACGCGACGACTGGACCGATGAATTCCGAGCCGGACATCGAGTGGAGCAAGGATGACGTGAACCCGGACGGATCGCACACGGTCACCGTGACGGGCACGATGCCGCTGGGCAAGCCCTCGATTCTGTTTCCCTACGCCGTGCCGCAGCCCAGCCGCTTTGCGGAAATCGCGCTGGCGGAGGCGCTCCGGCAGCAGGGAATCCCGGTGAGCGGCGATGGAGCCGGTCCGCAGCCGGATTTTGCGAAGCTTGCCGCGAATTACACGCCGCAGAACCTGATCACGGAACACGTCTCCCCGCCGCTTTCCCAAGACGTCCGAATCACTCTGAAGGTCAGCCAAAACCTGCACGCCAGCATCATGCCGTTTGTCTTGGGCGCGGTGCTGGCCCACGCAAAACAAAACATCGACCAGGCCGGATTTGATCTCGAGCACAGCTTTTTACAAAAAGCGGGGTTGGATTTAAGCGGAGCCTCGCAGTCGGATGGCGCAGGCGGCGCTGAGGCGGCTTTTTTTACGCCGGACTTCATGGTGCACTACTTAGCGTTCATGCGCCGTCAGAAGGATTTCCCGCAGTTTTTTGCCGGCCTGCCCGTGCTGGGCCGCGACGGGACGCTTTACGACATTCAGACTCAATCGCCCGCCGCGGGCCACGTCTTCGCCAAAACCGGAACTTACTTTGCCTACGATGCGCTCAATCGAAACAACATGGTGACCGGCAAGGGCTTGGCGGGCTACATGACCACGCCGGACGGGCGGCATCTGGCCTTTGCGCTTTATGCCAACCGCGTTTCCGTGCCCAACACGGATGAATCCATCAGCAAGATTGTGGGCCAGGCGCTTGGGGAGATTGCCGCCGCGGCGTATCTCGAGCCAGCCTCAACTCGGGCGGCTTCCGCGGCCTCTGATCCGGCCGCCTCGGATCCGCCCGCTGTTTACGATGTCCTCATCAAAAACGGACACATTATCGACGGGGCAGGGAATCCCTGGTACGAAGGTGATGTTGCCATCCAGGGCGACCGCATCGCCGCCATCGGTAAGCTGACCGGCGCCAAAGCGAAGATCACGATTGACGCGAGCGGCTTAGTCATCTCGCCCGGCTTCATCGATATGCTCGGGCAATCCGAATTTGCCCTGCTGATTGACAAGCGCTCGCTCAGCAAGCTTTCCCAGGGCATCACGACGGAGATCACCGGCGAGGGCGGCACCATTGCGCCGCAAGACTCGCTGACGCTCGTGCCGCTTGAGCCTTATCTCGAACACTACCACCTGAAAGTGGATTGGACCACGCTTGGCGGCTATTTCAAGCGGCTGGAAAGCCAGGGCACGCCGCTGAATATTGGGACTTACGTCGGCGCAGCGCAGGTGAGGGAAGCCGTCCTCGGCGATGTGGACCGCGCACCCACATCCGAGGAACTGAAGAAAATGGAGGGTCTCGTCGCGCAGGCCATGCAGCAGGGCGCGCTGGGCATCTCTACAGCGCTCGTCTATCCGCCCGGCTCTTATGCCAAAACCAGCGAACTGATCGCCTTGGCCAAGGTCGCCTCGCAGTACGGCGGCATCTATGCCACGCATATGCGCAGTGAAGGCGCGACGGAAATTCCAGCCCTCCAAGAGGCGTTTCGCATCGGGCGCGAAGCGCACCTTCCAGTTGAGATTTTCCACCTCAAGGTGAGCGGTAAATCGCGCTGGGGTTCCATGCCGAAAATCGTGGCGATGATCGACGCCGCGCGAAAATCCGGCGTGGACGTCACGGCGGATATGTACCCTTACCTCGCGGGCGCGGCCTCGCTCTCCTCATGTCTTCCGCCGTGGATGGCGAATGGCGGCCCGCAGAAGATGCTGGCGCGATTGCGTGACCCGGCCATTCGCAAGCGCCTTAAAGCGGAAATGATCCGCGAGCAGCCGGACTCAGAAAACTTTTATCTCGATAGCGGCGGCGCTTCGGGCATTCTGGTCGCTTCGGTGATGAATCCCAAGCTCAAGAAATTTGAAGGCAAGACCATTGCCCAGGTTGCGCAGATGGAGGGCAAGCCGCCGCTGGATGCGATCTTCGACCTCGTCCTTGCGGACAACGCGCAGACCGGTGCGCTCTATTTCCTGGCGAGTGAGAAGGATTTGGAGTACGGCCTGAAGCAGCCCTGGACCAGCATCGGGCTGGACGCGGAGGAAACGAACCTTGATGGGCCGCTTTATGAACCGCACGATCATCCCCGCGCCTGGGGCTCCATGTCGCGCTTCCTGGGCTACTACGTCCGCGAAAAACATCTGCTCAGGCTCTCGGACGCCATCCGCAAGATCACGAGCCTGCCCGCCCAGCGCGAGCATTTGATGGACCGCGGCCTCTTGAAGCCGGGATTCTATGCGGATATCACGGTCTTCAATCCCGCGACGATCAAAGACACCGCGACTTATCTTCACCCGGCGAGCCTTTCCCGCGGGGTGGATTACGTGTTTGTGAACGGGAAGCTTGAATTTGAGCGCGGGCAATTGACGGGCGCGGCAGCCGGCCGCCCCCGGCGCGGCCCAGGGTACTTGTAGCGCAGCGTTCGCTTTTTAACGCTGCGGCTTTTCGAGTGCTGGTAGCCACGGCACGGTGTTTGTGCCGTGGGTTTCTATTGTAGGGGCGGCGTCTCGCCGCCGGTCTCTACTTCTTGAAA
>DASUKV010000118.1:0-8856 GCA_036278555.1 Terriglobia bacterium | reverse complement strand
CGTCGCGGCGCGAAACTGCGGTACAGCCTTACCAAACTGGCCTTCTTCGGCAAGGGCAATCCCGAGATTGTTGAGGGCCTTCGGGAAGCGCGGCCGGATCGCAATCGCTTTTCGGAACTCCACAATAGCCTGCTCATGGCGCAGCTTCTTGAGATAAGCCAGCCCCAGCACGTAGTGTCCCTGGGCGTTAGACGGCGTCGAAGCCACCAGCGGCTGCAATTCCGCGATGGCCTCATCGGTGCTGCCTTCTTGAAGCAGCCCCATGCCGAGATGAAGCCGCGCCAGCTTATAGCCAGGCTTGATATGTAGTGTCTGGCGGAACTCCGCCACCGCATCGGGAATCTTGCCTTCGTGAAGCTCTGCCAGCCCAAGGTTATCGCGCGCCTCGACGTAATTTGGCCGCAACTTGATCGCCTGGCGAAACTCGTTCGACGCAGCGGCAGTCTTCCCAAGCGCCACGAGGGCAACACCTAAGTCATTGAGCGCTTGCGGATTATCCGGCTGGATTTCGAGCGCTCTTCGAAACTCCGCCGCCGCTGGGGCCGCCTGGCCGCTTACCGACAAGGCTAGTCCTAAGTGATAGTGGGCCTCGGCGGATGACGGCTCCATCTTCGCAACCGAACTGAGCGCCTCGATCGCGCCTTTGTGGTTTCCGGCTCGTAATAAGGCCATCCCCAAGTGTGACTTAGCTGAGGCGTCCTGAGGATTCAACAGCCCGGCGGTCCTGAATTCACCGAGTGCTGCCTCTAGTTTGCCCTTGCCGAGCAATGCGGCGCCGAGGCCGTCGTGAAGTTGCGCCGATTCCGGCGAAGTTTTGAGCGCTTTTTCGAAATCGGCAATGGCTTCGTCAAAATGGTGAGCCGCGAGAGCCTGGTACGCTTGACTCGCAGATTCTGACTCAGGAAAAAGCGGCTGCTGAGCAGCCAAAGTACCGCAACAGAGTAGGCTGAAAACTCCAACACCCAGAAGAATGCTCTGGATAACTGTCATTCCGAGCGCAGCGAGGAATCTCGTTTCCAAAACAGGAACACGGCGAGATTCCTCGTCGCCTACGGCTCCTCGGAATGACAGTCTGCGAAATATCTTCCGCAACCTTTCACGGAGTGAATTTCGGAACCAACCCATGGTTGAAGCCTTCGCATATCAGGATATGCTATGCTTGCGATAAGTTGCAAAATCTGTGGTTCGTGCTTCCATTGCCGCTCACAATTTGTTTCCACCCGGCATGATTCTCCGGACGGCTGGGCTGATTTTCCTGATCACTGTCAGCTTCGTCCCGGCAAGGGCGCAATCTTCACCGCGCGCGACCGCTACGAGTGGCAGCGCTCTGCTGGCCCGCGCGAAACAAGCGGAGCAGCAGAGCGATTTTGCCGCCGCGGCCCGGCTTTACCACGACTATCTCAAGGCTCATCCCAAGCAGCCGCAAGTCCTTCAGCGCCTGGGGTTGGTCTACTATCTTTCCAACCGGTTTCGCGGCGCGATCCCGCCCTTGGCCGAGGCTTTAAAGCTTGACCCGTCGCTTTGGGGCTCCGCGTTATTTCTGGGGGTCAGCTATTACCGGACGGGCCAGTTTGATCGCGCCGAGGCTGCCTTGCGCCGGTCGCTCGCGCTCAAGCCGGGATTCGCCGAGACGGATTTCTGGCTGGGCTCGACGCTCCTGGCCAAGAGTCAGCCGGAAGCCGCCATCTCGTATTTGCGCAAAGCGTCCGGTGACGCGCAGCTGGGCCCGCAAGCGGACTCACTCCTGGTTCAGGCCTATCGCAAATCCGCCGAAGATTATTACCAACGAGTGGCCAAGCTGAGCCCCAATTCTGCTCAGGTTCACCTGCTGAAAGCGCAGTCACTCACCTGGAGTGGAAACCGGAACGGCGCGCTTCTTGAATACCAGCGAGCGCTCAGCGTGAGTCCGCGCCTTGAGGGCGCGCATCGCGCGATGGGGGAATTGTACTGGCAGGAGCGCCAGCTTGACTTAGCGGCGAAGCAGTTTGAAGCGGAGTTGCGCCTCAATCCTCTGGATGAGGAAGCCAACCGCCGGCTCGGAGAATACTGGCTGGCCAAGGGGGATTCGGAACGGGCCATTGCCCTCCTGAATCTGGCCCTAAAAGCTCACACCTCGGAGCCCGCGGAGGTTTATCATTTCCTCGGGATTGCAGAGCTAAACCGCAAGAATCTTATGCAAGCCGAGGCTGATCTGAAGCTGGCCGCGCAGAAAGCCCCCGAAGATGCCTCCAACCATCATCTTCTTATGCAGGTTTACCAACGGATGGGTAAACCCGCGCTGGCCGAAAAACAGAAAGCGCTGTTTCAAAAATATTCCACCAGGTAGCGCAGCGTTCGCATTTTAACGCCGCGGCTTTTCAAGTTCTTCTGCCGGCAAAACTTGAAAAGCCGCAAGGTCACACATGACGGACTTTGCGCTACCAAAACCCACGGCATAAAAACCATGCCGCCGCCACAGCATTGGCCGCAAAGGCTACAATGCCTGATTGTCCTACATCAAGGTATTAATTATGCACCTCCCCTAAACCTACTAAGATTCCGCTTGCCAAATGACTATCGCTGCGATATGCTTACTAGCTTTTGGGATCGCAACAAAGTTACAAGGAGCCTTCTGAATGCACACCCGGATCAAAAAGTTCAGCCGTCTGAAGTCACTTCTTCTGCTGAGCGCCGTTCTGCTCTTGGCGCCCGGCCTCGTATGGGGCCAGTCGTACTTTGGCGGGATCGTGGGAACCGTCACTGATCCATCAGGAGCGGCAATTCCGAATGCTGCCGTCACCGTCACCAACACGAAGACCGGCATCGCCCAGAACACCAAGAGCAATCAATACGGATACTACGCGGTTCACGCGCTGATTCCGGGCGACTATTCGGTGAAAGTTTCGAGCAGCGGTTTCCAGTCGACGACGGTTGAGCCCGTCACCATCCAGGTTGCGCGGACGGTGACGGTGAACGCTGCGCTGAAGGTGGGCACCGTCGCCACCACCGTTACGGTTGGCGCGGCAGCGCCTCTGCTTGATACCGCCAATGCCACCATCGGCACGGTGGTGAACAACACGACGGTGGTTGAAATGCCGCTCAACGGCAGAAACTTCACGCAACTGCTCGAATTGGTTCCGGGCAGCGTGCCCACGGGCAACACCTTCATGGCCGCCGGAGGCAGCAATTACGCGATTGGCGGCACGCAGGCCATGTCCAACCAGTTCACGCTGGATGGTGTTTACGACAATGAGGAGTTCTTCAACCAGTTCTCCGTCCAGCCCGTCATCGACTCGATTCAGGAATTCAAGGCCCAGTCAGATATCTCTTCTGCAAAGTTTGGACGCTCCTCGGGCGCGAACATTGCCGTCGCCTCAAAGTCCGGTACCAACCAATTCCACGGTGACGCTTGGGAGTTCGTGCGCAACGACGCCTTTGACGCTAATGAGTGGTTCAACAACTATCACGGTTCTCCTAAGCCGGGTTATCGGCAGAACCAGTTCGGCTTCACCGCCGGCGGCCCGGTTTACATCCCGCACGTCTGGGACGGCAAAGACAAGGCCTTCTGGTTCGGAGATTACGAAGGCTTGCGCTTTAACGAAGGGCAGGTGAACGCCGCCACCATTCCGACGCACCAGATGTTGGGCGGGGACTTCTCAAGTTTTCTCACCGGGGCGCAAGCCACTAACTCCACCACGGGTCAGCCGTTGTTTGATGCATTGGGCCGCCCGGTGATGGAGGGTGAAATCTACAATCCCTACACCACGCGGCCCGTTACCGCGGGCCAGGTGGATCCCGTCTCAGGGCTCATAGCGCAGAGCAGCGGCTACGTTCGCGATCAATTCCCCGGCAACATGATTCCTGCCGGCATGATTAATCCGGCGATTGCGAGGTTCGCCCAGATCTGGTATCCGTCGGTAAGTCAGGGTGGTGTCAACAATTTCATTAACACGGAACCCTTTCAAACCAACCAATATCAATACAATACGCGCTTTGATTACAATTTTTCATCGAACGTCCGCTTTTTCGGACGCTTTACGAACCAGCACGCTTACCAGCCGAGCCCGAACTCTTTGCCGGACGATTTCACCTACAATTACAACACTCTGACCAACACTATGGCTTCGCTCACCTGGGTCGCCAATCCCAGCACCGTGATCGACTTCAAATCGGCGTTCAGCCGCTCGAACCTGCTCAACTACAACACCAACAAGGCGCCTGGCGTCGGCAACTTTCTAGATCAATTCCCAATCCAAGGAACACCCATCAAAAGCATTGACTGGCCCATGTTCCCGGAATTCAATATTTCTGGATACGATAGTCCCGGTCAGAATGGAAACCCGTTCATCACCAATGTGTGGCAGCAACTCCTGGACGGGACCACCGTGAAGGGCCGAAGCACTTTGGAATACGGCATGTCCTTCGAGCACATGAACTCGTACTATGACGGCCTCTTCACCTCGCAATTCAATTTCGACAGCGTTCCCACCAGCGATCCGCAAAATGTGAGCGCGGCGGGTAACGCAGTAGCTACTTACCTGCTGGGCTTGCCAAGCTCCGGTCTCCGGAACGTGGGTAACACGGCGGCTTATATGCATCAGAACACAGAGGGCGTCTACTTCCAGGATAACTTCCGCGCCACCTCCAAGCTGACGATCAACGCCGGACTGCGCTGGGAATACGACCAGTGGCCCTTTGAAAAAGACGACAAGCTGGGGAACTATTATATTGCCACACACAACTTCGGCTGGAGTGGTTATAACCCCATCCTGAACGAGGGCCCGAACGCTCCGCGCTCGCTGATGGATGCGCGGTGGAACAACTTTATGCCGCGCGTCGGCATCGCCTACGCCTTGACTCCCAATACCGTGATCCGTAGCAGTTGGGGCATCTATTACAATGCGGATTACGCCTGGCAGGGACAGGGCGCGCGTGGGCAGTGGCCGTACGGCGTTTCAGACACTTTTGACAGCACCAATTCCATTCAACCGAATAAGCCGTTGATGACGTTCTTTGGAAACTTTAACAATCCGCAACCCGGAACGCCACCCAACGAATCGCACATCATCGCACGTGATAATCACACGCCGGAATCGTGGCAGTGGAGCTTCAGCGTGCAGCGGCAGTTGACGCAGAGCTTGATGGCGGAAGTGGATTACATGGGCTCGCGAGGAAAGAACCTGCCGGACTTTGTGAATGCCAATGATCCGCCTCCGGGCAATCCGAACCCTGTAGGATCGGATCTCAATCCGCGGCCCGAAGTCATTTATGCTCCGACGCTGGGCGCCATGAGTAACAACGTAAACCTCGCCTCCTCCAACTACAACGCGCTTGTCTTGAAAGTAAACAAAAACTTCTCCCACGGCCTGAATTTTCTGGCAAATTACACGTGGTCCCATCTGCTGCAAACTCCGGGAGGGGAGGGTTATGGCAACAGCACCTCGCCGCAGGATCCGAATTGCCGCATGTGCGATTACGGGGTTTCTGGAAATAGCTATCCCAGCATCTTTACTGCGGCCTGGACTTATGATCTTCCCGCGGGTCACGGACGCCGTTTCCTCTCGAACGCGAACGGCGTGGTGAACGCGGTTCTGGGAGGTTGGGAGCTGAGCGGCATCGCCCATTACCACAGCGGATATTACTACGGCATCGGTCTGAACTTTGACGCTGCCAATGTGGGCGCTCGCGGCAACGTGGACCGGCCTAATTACGTTGGCGGCGTGGCGTGCATTTCAAATCCCAATCAGCCGGATGCGACTGAGGGCTTCATTAATCCGGCCGCATTTGCCGTGCCTGTTCTGGCCTTTGGAAACCTGGGCAGAAATACGTGCGTCGGCCCCTCGTTCTACAACATCGATCTGGGATTGTATAAGAATTTCGAGATTCGGGAAGGGAAAGAGCACTTCCAGTTCCGCTCTGAGTTCTTCAACTTGCCGAACACGCATTCGTTCAGTGGCATCAGGTCGACGCTTGGCAACCCTGGCTTCGGCCAGGCGACGGGCACCCAGCAAGATGCACGCATTATTCAGTTTGGCTTGAAGTTTTATTGGTGATCGCGTTGTGGCTGTAGCGGCGGCCTCTGGCCGCCGGTCTTTAAGCACTAGAAACCGACGGCCAGAGGCCGCCGCTACAGCATGGGGTATGCCAGAGCCATGTAGCGCAGAGTTGTTTTGTAACTCTGCGGCTTGTCCGAGGGGCCGGCAAAACAGCCGCGGAGTTAAACGACAACTCCGCGCTACCCGTGCCCCGCTCCGTGCTACCCAGTACCTACCGGTTAGACCCCGTTTAAATCCTCGCCCTCTCATCGACCGGCAGGCGTATGCGATCTACCATAAGACCTGCACGCTGTAATTCCTCGATTTCCGGCCCGGCGTAATCCTGGTAACTCGACCAGGGCCACTCGCCAGGACGGGCCACGAGTCCGCGTTCAACAGGATTCCTGTGAATATATTGGATCGCCTCGTTATATTCCTTCACTGTTCTCAGCGCCCGGTCGAAAAACCGGCTCTGCCATAACCGTCCAGATTCCTTCCGGCGAGTGTTTATTTGCCGGGTGGAACTCACCTTGATGGATTCTAAAATCAACGAAATGGTTTTGGGATATCGCACGCCAATGATGGCATGCCAGTGATCGGGAAGAAAAACCCAGGCGGTGAGAAGGAAGCCATGCTCCGCGCGGCGAGCATCAATCACGTGCGCAAGAATTTCAAAGTCGCTGTCTTCCAACGGCCTCCTGGTACGTAGTTGATTGCACGTGATGAAGAAATAGCGGTCGGAAAGCACTAACCGGCGTAGACGCGACATGGGACCAAGTTGTAATTGTAGCGCAGACTTGTTGTTCAAGTCTGCGGCTTGTCGAGCGGATTGTGACAAAAAGCCGCGGAGTTGAAAAACAACTCCGCGCTACCTGCGCAGCTAGCGGTTCGCGGGGGGTGCGACGCGGCTCATATAGAAGTGGAAGAATTTTGCAGGGTCGGTATGGAGTCCCACCACGGCGTTCGGCTTCCCCTCTTTCACCACGCGGGTAAAGCCCTTTGCATCCACCGTAATATCCAGCGCTTTGGTGGTACAGATGCCAGGTTTCAAAAGCATCGCGACGGCCATCGGATCAAACAAAATGGGGACGGGGTGCCCCCAGAGGCTATACAGGGCGGCGAGAGCTTTCGAGAGCGGCGTGCCAGCGTCGAAAATACGCTTGCGGTTCTTGGCATCGAGATCGAGCATGGCCGTCACGTCAAGCGGCGCCATGGTGATGGGAACGCCGGAAGAAAACACCACGCGGGCCGCTGCAACATCTTGGTCGATGTTGTATTCAGGCTCCGGCGCTTTGTGATGATCATAGCCGCGCGCGATGGAACCACCCATCATGACGATCTGGTGGATTTCTTTTGCCGCCTTCGGATCGCTTTGGAGGAGCGCCGCGACGTTCGTGAGCGGCCCGATGGCGATGAGGGTGATTTCACCCGGCTTGTGGTCAAATTGTTGAGCGAGAAAATCCGCCGCGTGGATCGAAAGCAGTTGCGAACTGCTGAAATTATCCGCCCAATGCGTTTGCTCGATCGGCAATGATTTTCCGGGTTTCCCCGCCGCCACCGGAATATCACAGTGTTCCGCTTCGCAGAGCATCTTAGCCGCCAGCCGCGCGCGCGCTTCGGTGTTGCCGCTCACCGTGGTGACGCCCAGAAGATTCAACTCTGGGCTGCGCAGAATCAGAGCCAGCGCGAAGGCGTCGTCAATGTCGGTGCCGATATCGGTGTCGAGAAGAATCGGGGTGCGGGTCGACGGGGGCGGCTGCTGATGTGTCCGCGCGAGAAGGCGTGCTGGAATCACCACGAGGGCCAGGGCGATGATGATCGCCACTGCGAGAACCGCGGACCTCCGGCGGTGAAGACGGTGAGCGGGTTCAGGCTGCGATGGCATCGCGCAAATCCACCATTGGATAGCTTACTTGATCACCGGCGCGAGCGCGACACAAATCAGGCCGGCCAGAAACAAAATGAACATCACCGCCAGCATGGACCACGCCTGTTTCGACGCGCCGCGAAATTCCTTCCACACGAAAACTCCCCAGATCACGGCAATGAGCGTGGCCCCTTCGCCCAGCGCGTAGGAAATAGCCGGGCCGACCATTTGGACGTCCGAGGTCACGAAACTGAAGACCGTCCCCACGGCCCAGATCATGCCGCCAATGAAGCCCCAGAGGTGTACCGCACCGCCTGGGCCGCCGAAATAGTCCTTCATCCGCAGAGGCGGCCCGGAGATGGAGCGGCGCATAAACGCGTAATTGAAAGGAAAGGTTGAGACGACGGCGCCCAGGACGAAGACAAAGGCCATGCTGTAAGGCTCGAGCCGGGCTGGGCCTTGAAGAGACTTAGCGACCAACGGATAGAAGAGCCCGAGCCCGAGACCGGAGAGCAGGCTGAAGACAATCCCTTGCAGCGTAACTTTCCTTCCGCTGGAAATTTTGTGATACGCCAGCCCGTCAAACACCATCCCGATCACCACCAGGACCACGCCGCCGAAAAGCAGCAGCGGATTGCCCTTGGGAACGATCAGGTAATTCAGGATCGCGCTCACCACCATCGCCAGGCCAATGGCCACCGGGAAGGCGACGGCCAGGCCCGCGACGGCAATCGCCGCCACGATGAAAAGATTCCCAAAATTGAAAATGAATCCGCCCAGAAAGGCGAACACCATGTTGCGGAAGCTCGCGGAGGCAAGATTGTTGAAGAAGCTGTCGGGGCTGGCGGGATGGATGCGGCCTAGCGTTAATCCCAGGATGACGGTGCAAACCAGGACGCCCCAGATGTAATCCCAGTAGAACAGCTCAAAGCGCCAACCTTTGGCCGCCTTCTGCATGTTCACCCAGCTTCCCCA
>DASUKV010000117.1:0-27095 GCA_036278555.1 Terriglobia bacterium | reverse complement strand
TTGCTGACCGGCAAGTATGGCGCTCAGCGCGACCCCAAAACTGGAGGCCGTTTCGATAACAATAAAATGTACCAGGATCGCTACTGGCACGAAGACTACTTCGCGGCGGTCGAGGAGCTTTCCGCCATCGCGCGCGAGGCCAGCAAGAGTCTGGTGGAGTTAGCGTTCCAATGGCTGCTCAGCCAATTGCGCGTCGATTCGGTCATTCTTGGCGCATCGCGCATGGAACAGCTTGAGGAAAATCTGCGGGCCTGCGAGGGATCGCGGCTGGACACCGCCGTGCTTGCGCGGTGCGACGAGGTCTGGAAGCGGCTACGCGGTATCACGCCAAAATACAATCGTTGAGAAATGTAGCGCAGCGTTCGTATTTTAACGCTGCGTCTTTTCCATTTCTTTTGAAGGGATGTAGCGCCGCGCGACCGGGCGCGATACGGAGAATTGAAAACAAACCGGCTAACTGTGATAGAATCTGCCACCATTATGACAGCCCAAAAGCTTTACGAAACATTAAAATTTCTGCATGGCCTAGACAAGAAACTTGGACTGCAGGTGGCTCTAAATTCCATTCGGGAGGCGCTGAAGAATCTCGTGAGCTCTCCCGCGCAACCGCAGTACCAGAGCGCACTCGCCAGTGCGATTGATAAGTTTACTTCCGCCTCCGCGGAGCTTGGCGAATCGCTGACGCCTTCGCAAGCCGAGCTTATTCGTGGTATGGGTGGTGCAGATTTTTTCGACCCCTCAATCGCTGACAAAGTAAAAGACTCTATCGCTAAGAACGCAATGACACCTTCGGTCGCGCGCGATTTCGTCGAGGAGCTTGCTTCTCGACGTGAACACTTCCTCGAAACGATTGAAACGACCTTTCGGGGTCTTGCAGAATTGAAGATTACCGATACTAAGATTGAGCCAGGTTCGGCAGACGTCATTTTCTTGATTCCACGGAACCTCTTTGACAACGAACTGGGTAAGTTCGCCAAACAACTCACTTTTATTAACTCGCTGATCCGTGATTTCAGTGAGGCCATTACTAACCAAGTAGAGTCTATCGAACTACAGGAACTTTCGTCATCGCTCCCGACGGTGGCATTGGTCGCGAGCGCGATTGTACTGGAGGCACTTGCCCGAATTCTTAATAAATTTCTGGATGCGTGGAAAAAAATAGAAGAAATCAGGGAAATCAGGGAACGATTAACGAAAATTGGCTTCAAAGGAATTGCGCTTGAACAGCTAACCCAGCAAATTTTAGCTACAGCACAAAAGACGGTTGATGAGTCAACGGCTATTCTTCTTGCTGAATATAAAGGAGATACGGGGAGGAAGAACGAGTTATCAAATGCGCTCAGCCGAGACTTGCGAAGGCTTTTCGGCCAAATTGAGCGGGGGCTAACGATTGAGTTCCGTGCCGAAGCCAACAAAGACGAGCAGGATGAGACAAAAAGGAAAGCTCTTGAGGGAATATCTTCTAGCGGCCGACAAATGCGGTTTCCTCAGATTGCGAACGAGCCTCTACTTCTAACAAACGGCCAGATTTTGGAAGGACCGATAGAAAGCATTAAGGCTTCGCCGAAGAAAGCAGCGTCACGACGGTCCGGCAAAAAAGGAGCGCAAATGGAAACAAAAGCGGAGGCTACAGAGAATGCATGACGGAATCACGCCTATTAACACAGGTGATCTCCCGGAAAATGCACGCCGAGGCTACGCCACCGCATCAGCGCTGAGCGACAATCCTAGCGCCCGCGCGACGCCCGCGATATAATGCCGGCCTTCGTCGTATTCCTCAGCAGTCTTCAAGTGTTCGAGCATCAGCGGCACGTCCGTGGGAAGGGCGGCAAGGGACTCCAAGTAGGCTTTGTAATCGATCGCGCCCCGGCCCGGAATCACTTCCCGCAGGCAGACTTGCACGTACTCCTCCCATTTCAAATCCTTCGCATGGCAGGAAGCGATCCACCGGCCTAATTTCCTGAAGCATTCCCGGATCACGGCGCCATTGTGGTACATCCGTTCCGGGCTGTTCATCACGTTGCACACATCCAGGTGGACGGCGAATCCCTTACGGTCCACGGCCTTGATCAGCTTGAGATAATCATCCGGCCCGCTGGGAAAATTGAACGGCATCATCTCAATCGAAAATCGGGTGCGGGTTGGCTTCACCGCATCAATCAGCTTGCGGCAATTTTCCACGGTCGCATCAACGAACTCCTGGCTCATGTTCTTCGGATTGGGTCCAAACCACACCTTCGGGTCATAGGAACCCGCAATGTCCACGCAGCAGCGCGCGCCCAACTCGTCCGCCAGCGCCAGGCGTTCCTGAACATAGGCCATGTTTTTCGCGCGCTTTTCAGGATCGGGATCCATCATGTTCACCCAGGCTCCTACCTCGGCAATCACCACGTCGCGCGCGGCAAACTCTTTGACGATGGCTCGAATCCGGTCTTTATCCGTGAGCTTCACGTCCGGGGCGTAGGCGGCGCGGTAGCCCAACTTGCGATGCGCTTCCGCCAGCTCCGCCGGATCATCCGATTTCGTACAGATCGGACCACCCAATCGTATCGCTCGCCGCCGGGTGTCTCCGCGGCCCGCACCCTCGCCCCCACGGGCAATTCCTGCATAGGCGGCGGAGAGCGCCACGCTGCCGCCAGCTTCTTTCAGGAATCTCCGCCGGGAAACAGAATTATTTCTCATCAGTTTTCCTTTCGACTGCGGGTAGTGTCACCAGAAACACCTGGAAAATTCGTGCTATAGTATGCCCGGTCATAGCTTCAGGGCCGTGGCGATTAATATGCCAATAAAAACCAAGGCAGGCAAGGCAAAGAAAACTTCAAAACCCGTGAATGCCGCGAGGGGTTACACTTCTCCGGCAAGGCTACGCAAGATTTTTGCCGCGCTGGATAAGCTATTCCCGCAGGCAACTTGCGCGCTGAAGCACGAAGATCCCTTCCAACTTCTGGTGGCGACCATCCTCTCCGCGCAATGCACGGATGAGCGCGTCAACATGGTTACTCCCGGACTGTTCCAAAAGTATCCCTCGGCGCAGGATTTTGCGGCTCTTGACCCCGAGACATTGGCGGCCGAAATTCGCTCGACCGGCTTTTTCCGCAACAAAGCCAAGAATATTGTGGCGGCGTCCCAGCGGATTGTTTCGGATTTCCACGGCCAAGTCCCCAAGAGCATGGAACAACTCCTCAGCCTTCCGGGGGTCGCCCGCAAAACCGCGAACGTGGTGCTTGGAACCGCTTATGGCCTTGCAGTGGGCGTTGTGGTGGATACTCACGTTTTTCGCGTCGCACACCGCCTTAAGCTGTCCCTCGAAGAGACGCCCGAAAAAGTGGAGCAGGACCTGATGAAGATCGTTCCCAAGGAGCGATGGATTCTGTTCAGCCATCAGGTCATCTGGTTTGGCCGTAAAGTCTGCCAGGCGCGGCGGCCGCTCTGCGCCACCTGCCCGGTTGAAAAGATTTGCGATTCTCCTGATAAAACGGTGTGATGCGTGATGCCGGATGGCGACCTAAGGCGCGGCATCACAAGCCGTCTCCTCAAAAGGAGCCCTGCCTTCGTGAACGCGAAGATTCTTGCAACCTGCATCCTGTTGGCCTGTTCGATTGCTTCGGCCGTGGCTCCCGCCCAATCCCGATACTTTACGCTTCAAAAGCGTTCGGGCGTGTGGTGGTTCGTCGATCCCTCCGGCAAGCTCATGATCTCAGCCGGCGTTGACCAGATGTCTTACCGCCCCGATGTCATTCGCGGCACGCGCACGGACCCCTATCTTGAAAACGTTTCGAAGATTTATCCCAACGAGACCGCCTGGGCCGTCGCAGCGCTGGCGCGGCTGCGACGCTGGGACTTTAATACGATTGGCGCGTGGTCTGACGCGGATTTGTGGAGTCGCGGAACGCCCTACACCGTGATTCTGAATATTGCCGGTCACGCCGGAGCAGACTGGCAGAGGGGTATCCCGGTAGACGTTTACGATCCGAAGTTCCAGAAGACCGCCACGGAAATCGCGAACCGCGAATGCGGTCCGCGAGTGAATGACCCGGACTTGCTGGGCTATTTTAGTGACAACGAGCTTCGCTGGGGGCCGGACTGGCGCGGTAAGCAGAACATGCTGGCGATGTATCTGGCCCTCCCGTCTTCAGCGCCAGGCCATCAACATGCGGTGAAGTTTTTGAAAAAAAAGTATGCCGGGAAGATCAGCAACCTAAACCGTGCGTGGAATGTCCATGCGCCGAGCTTTAATCGTCTTCCCACCCAAGCTGCAACCGGGGCTTATCAGGGCGACAGCCTGGACTTCCTCAGCCAGATGGCAGAACGGTATTTTGAGGTCTGCGCGCGCGCCATTCATCAGGCAGACCCTCATCACCTTTATTTGGGAGCGCGGATCGCGGGAAACCCACCCGATCCCGTTTTTCGCGCAGCCCGCCGCGCCGACGCTGTTTCGATAAACATTTATCGCTTTGATCCCCGCTCCCTCGTCGAGCATGTTTACGAACTTACGCAGAAACCGGTCCTGATTACTGAATTCGCCTTCCGTGCGGAGAATTCAGGCTTGCCCAATACCCAGGGCGCCGGCCCCAAGGCGCCGGATCAGGCGGCGCGCGCCAAGGCCTATCGGGATTATGTCACGTGGCTCGAAGGGCTTCCGGAAGCCGTGGGTTACCATTGGTTCAAGTGGTGCGACGAGCCGAAACAAGGCCGGTTCGACGGCGAAAACTCGAATTATGGCCTGGTGAATATCAAGGATAAGCCGTATCGCGAGTTCATTGAGGCCGTAAAAACCGCAAACCAGGAAGCCGTCAAGGTTCACGAAAATTCCGCGAAAGCCGCCGCGGATGAACGCACAAGGAATGCTGCACCACCGCAAGACGGGCGATGAGGTTTCCGGCGCTTCGCGGCGGAATTTTACGCGCCCGGTCTCGGTTAATGCACAGCGGTTGCTTCGATTTCAACCATCATCTCCGGATCGACGAGCCGCACCACACCCACAAGGCTGGTGGCGGGATGAATCTCGCCGAAAAACTCAGCGTGAGCTTTGGCAACCTCCTGCCAGTGATCCATATCCGTCAAATAAATTCGCGTCCGAACCACGTGCTCAAGGCCCAAACCCAGGCGTTTGAGCGCATTCTCAATGTTACGAATTGCCTGGGCTGTCTGGCCGTAAGCGTCGCCCGGCGCAAGAACCTTCCCGGAGGGGTCTGTGCCGGTTGTCCCTGAAACGTACACGACGTCGCCCGCCTGCACCGCGCGCGCATAGCCTGCCAAGGGCTCCCAAGGCGTGCCGGAAAATATTTTATTGCGTTTGATTTTCATGGTCCGTCTCCTATCACCCTTGAGCCGTGCCTCATCTTGCGTCGAGTCCAGGCAGATCAGGCGCCGCCGGTCTCACCCAAAAAAAGGGCGTGATCCGCCGCGCCGCACGTTACAGGCTATCAGATTTCTCTTAAAGCTACGTCTCTTTCTCAAAATACCGGCGATGCGCGCGGGCGGCAACCGCGAGCCTCCGCTTTCGCCGCTCCAGAGCCTCGCGATAGCGGCGGCGCTCTTCCGCAGTCCGCGGGGTGAGCGGCGGCACTGGCACGGGCTTTCCCAACACATCGACCGCAACGTAGGTGACAAAAGCCGAGCTGGTCTGCCGGCGCTCTCCGAGGATGTAATCTTCGAGGTAGACGTTCACTTCAACTTCCATCGACGTGCGAAAGGCGCGCGTAACAAACGCCTTCAGCGCGATAATCTGGCCCACGCGCACCGGATGCAGAAAATCCAGTGAGTCGACGGAGGCGGTCACCACATGAGATCGCGCGTGCCGGTAAGCGGCGATGGCTCCGGCAATGTCGATAAGGTGCATCACCTTACCTCCCAGGATGTTTCCCAGGGGATTGGCGTCATTCGGGAGCACGACGTGCACCATTTCAACCTTCGACTCGTCGACCGGCCTTTTCTTGGATCTTGCCATTTTCGAACGCTCTTCTGCTATGCGTCTCCCGGAACGGCGCCGGCGCTCCAGGGTTTTGTCTGTGAGCGGCCGGGTGCTTATACTATTGCAGTTGGCCGCCCGTGCGCAACAGGGATACCGGCTTTATTCGCGTGGCTTCAGCCATAGTGCCGGAGTCCGCCTCCCTCACCCCCGGCCCGGCGGGAGGGGGGACCACGAAGTGGTGGGTGAGGGCACTTCCAGCGCGATTAACACCGCGCTCTGACGAGATTCAAGTCAACTTACTCATATTAGGAAGCAGCACAGATATGGGACCTTCCCGCATCGAGTTTCTCGAACAGGCGCTCAAGACCTCGCCGGAGAACACATTCATGCGCTACGCGCTGGCGATGGAGATTGCGAATTCCGAGCGCCCCGAGGCAGCCTGGGAGCATTTTCAGTACCTCCTCCAGAGGCATCCGGACTATGCCGCAACGTATCTCCAGGCCGGAATGTACCTTATCAAACAAGGCAAAGAGCAAGAGGCGCGAAACGTCTTCAAGAAGGGCATTGAAGTGACGCGCCGGCAGGGGAATCTCCACGCGCTGAGTGAACTCGAATCCGCCTGCGAGGATCTTCAGGAGGATTCATAAAATCCGTTTCATGCCTGCCGGATCGCTCCCCTCCGGCTGATTGCCCCCAGGGCGCGCGTCCTCCGAAGGGGCTATAATCGAGCCAATGGTCAGCTCCCCGAACCGCTTGGCGCTTGAGATTCCCGCGCGCGAGAAGCAGTCCGTCGCCCTTTCCTCGCTCTTCGCCGCAGCGCTGCTAACCGGGCTGAAGGTGGTGGTAGGCCTCGCGACGGGCAGCCTTGGAATTCTCTCTGAAGCGGCTCATTCCGCCCTGGATTTGGTCGCGGCGCTGGTCACTTACATCTCGGTGAGCCTTGCGGACCGGCCCGCGGATTCCTCGCATCCATTCGGCCACGGAAAATTTGAGCACCTTTCCGCCTTCATCGAAACAGCTCTGCTGCTCATCACCTGCGTCTGGATCGTTTGGGAAGCTGCCCGGCGCCTGCTGCTGAACGAAGTGCACGTCAACCCGTCCTTCTGGGCGTTTGCCGTGATGCTGATCTCAATCGCCATTGACGTGATGCGCTCCCGCTCACTCTCCCGCGCAGCACGAAAGTACCATAGCCAGGCTCTCGAAGCGGATGCGCTCCATTTCTCAACCGATATTTACGGCTCAGCAGCCGTCATCGTGGGCCTGGTCCTCATTCTCGTTTCTCATCACTGGAAAATCGCCTGGCTGCGCGTCGCGGACCCGGCGTCCGCGTTGTTTGTCGGCGGCGTGACGGTTTATATCAGCCTCCGTCTGGGCAAAAGGACACTGGATGCCCTCATGGACGCCGCCCCTGTGGGCATCGCAGCGCGGATTGCGAAAGTGATCGCCGGAACGCCGGGCGTTCTGCGCCATGACCGCATCCGCGTCCGGCAGAGCGGCAACCAGCTTTTTGTGGATTTGCGCCTCACGCTTCAGAGCAATATCCCGCTCGAGCACGCGCAGGCGGTGGAAGACCTCGTTGAATCGAAGGTGCGTGAGATGTTTCCGGGCGCGGACATTGTGATTCATTCCGCTCCGCAAACCCCCTCGGCAGGCGATCTGGTTGAGAAAATCCGCGCCGTGGCTCACCGCAACAATTTTCAGATTCACGACGTGACTCCCTTGGAAATCCAGGGAAAAGTGAACCTGAACCTCGACTTGGAGCTTGAGCCCAGCCTGACGTTACAGACGGCCCACCAGCGGGCAACCGATCTCGAGAACGAAATCAAGCGTGAAATCCCCCAGGTGAATGAGGTGAATATCCATATCGAGCCTATGCTCAACCAGGTGGAGCGCGCCCGCGAAGCCGAGTGGCTCCGCCAAGGCATGGAGAAAAAGCTCTTGGCCATTGCCAGGGAAACGCCCGGTCTCGTTGATTGCCACTCCCTGTTCGTCCACCAGGCGGGGAGCAACATCCTGGTAAGCCTTCACTGCACGCTCGACCCGAGCCTGCCTCTTGCCCGGGTTCATGACATTACAGAAAATCTGGAGTTCAGGTTCCGCAAAGAATTTCCCCAGATTATGAAAGTTAGCATCCACGCCGAGCCGGGCAGCCAGCCGTCGTAATGCCGCAAAGCTGTGTGAAATCTGGATTTCTCTGCGGGAGTGTTACGAACCACCATGAGAGCTTTCACTCTCGCGGCGCTCAGAAACTCCAGGAAGGGAGAGCCAAAAGAACCGGCGGCCGGCAGGTGAAGTCAAGTTTCGCCGAGGAGCAGAGCACTGGGCGATCACGCCGCTCTTCCAGATGCGTGCTCCTCGGTCAAGGAACACCGCCGGCACGCGAGGGGCAAAACCCTATTTGTTCTTGGCGCCCTTTGCCGCAGGTGGGGGAGCGCTGGCGCCGGAGGATGGCGTCGCAGCCGACGACGGAGGCGCGGCGACAGGATACTTCTGGTTGTACAGGTCCGCAATCTCCTGCGTGATGTCAACCGTTTTAGTCGCGTAGTACACAGGGACCTGTTGATCGCCGATCACGAGCGAGAAACGGTGCTGCTCCGCGTACTGGCCGATGAGCTTCACCATTTTCTTGCCAATCTGCCGCACCGCTTCCTGCGTATCAGCCTGGTAGTCGTCGCGGGCGTCTTCTTGCGCCGCCTTGAAGTGACGCTGTTTCGTATCGAGCTCGCGCGTCAGGCGGTATTGCTCGTCCTCGCTCAACATCGAACTCTGGTTCTGGAGTTGGTCCTGAAGCGCGCTAATGTCCTTTTCTTGCTGCTGCAAGTCCTGCTGCTTGGGCGCGTATTTCTTTTGAATATCCGCGAGCGCCTTCTTGCCTTCTCCCGTGAGGCCGATCGCCTGCTGAATGTTAATCACGGCGATTTTCTGCGGCGCGTCATCGGTGCTGGCCGATTGCCCCGGCAATACAACCGGCAAGGCAAAAACCATTGCCAGCATCATGAATTTTGTCACTGTGTTTCTCATGCAAACTCCTCCAAAAACTTGCTTGCCGGGCGCCCCGGCCTCTTTCGCGGCGGGTGAGGTGAAAAACCGGGGTAACTCCGATTTTCCGCACCCCGGCCATCTCAAACGCGGATGCGCCGACGGCATGGGTCCGGGCAAGCTCCTGAATCGTAAATCATAACATTTTCGCGCTTTTGGCGCATCGTCAAAACGTCCTTGTCACGGTGAACCCGGCTAAGCCGTGAGGCTCGGTGAACACCTGGCGCTCGAAATAAGGCAGGATCGAGTCATACGTGGCCATATTCGGGAAAAGAGATGGGGGCGGAAGATCCTGAGGCGGTGTCACATACACATGGTTCAATCGCAGCCAGTTGTAACCGTAATAAATCTCGATGGGAGCATGGACGACTGGCAGCATCATTTCCAGAGCCAGCCCGGTCGAACTACGGGGACGGAAATTCAGCTTCTGAACGGGCTGAAGGTGGTCCTTGGGGACCGGGAAGAACGGGAACTGGCTGGTGAGGCCGGAAAGGGCGTTCGGCTGTAGCTTAAGCTGCGACGGGCGCAGGATGAAAGCGTCGCCGATGTCAATAAAGTAGGCCAGTGTGACCGGCCCGGCGATGGGAACACGATATTCGAACCTTGCCAGCGCTTCCGTGTCGCCACCGGGTACCTCGATCGTATTGTAGGGAAAACTCGTAAAAGACCCGCAGGTGCCGACTTCCCGCTGCCCATTGGCCGCGACGGCCCAGATCGGGTTCCCGTTAACATCCCGGTTGCAGACCTGGCCGACGGTTGGGAAGAAAATCACCGGGCTGATGCTGTAAATGTTGAATCCGCGAATGTCATACTCGCCTCCCATATAGAACCGCTGATAGGGGGGCGGCACTTTGCCGCCGTAGCCTGAAATCGTGGAGGCCGAAAACATGAAGGCCAGCGTATTGCGCCCATGATTGATCGGATGGTAGTACTTCATTTCGAATGACGGCGTGATGGTGTTCACGTTACCGCCCAGGATACTGCCCGAAAACCCCAAGCTCGCAGAAATATACTTTCCGTGATGGGGCGTGATCGGGTTATCCACCGTATCGTACAGATAGGAAGGCGAGATCATGCTCTGGGTAATGCCGTGCAACTGATTGGGTCCGGCAAATTGCCCGTAGGCCAGCGCTTCAAACAGGCTCTGTGATGCGGAGCTGAACGTCTGAATGCTGCTCACCTGGTACTCATAGGTCAGTCCGACCCGCGCGAACGACCGGCGCAGAGGGTAGTTGGCGAAGACGGTGAATCCTTTAGAGTTCTGCTGGAAGTTCTGGAAGTAGGACTGCCCCAGGGGCGTATTATGCAGATTCTTGAGGTTCACCCCAAAAAGCGCGCCATATTGCTGCAGTTCGTCGAAATGATAATTGTTCAGGAAGACCGTAAAGCCGGCGGTGATGGGCCGGTTGAAGACATACGGCTCCGTAAAGCCCAAGGTCGCGTTCGTGACGAATGTTCCCAGTTGAGCGCCGATGCTCAGCGTGTCGCCCAAGCCCAGAAAATTCTGTGTCGCATAGTTCGCTCCCACAAAATTTCCCATGATCCCGCTGATGCCGCCCGAAAATCCGATGGAGTTGCGGCCCTTTTCCTTCAGCTTCACGTCGAGATCGACCGTGTGTTTCTGATTGTTCTGCACCACGTTGACGCCTTGGTAGCCCGTAGGGCTCGGGTTGTCCGGGTTAGCCTGCTTGATCGGCTCAAAATAGCCCAGCTGATTGATGCGGTAAATGCTCATATCCCACAGCGCCGTGTTGAAGACGCTGCCCTCATCCAGAAGCAACTGCCGCCGGATCACTTTGTCGCGCGTTTTAGTGTTCCCGCCGAAGTTGATCCGGTGGACAAAATACTGATGCTCCTCATCAAAGTCGAGCGCGAGGTTGATGACCTTTTTCTTGCGGTCGGGCTCGATGTCCGGGTTCGCGGTGAAATTGATGTAACCGTATTCGCCGTAGAGCTTCGTGTAATTTTTCAGGGCATTGCGCAGCCTCGTGACGTTAAACACATCTCCGGTTTTCATACCCAGAACCGTTTCGAGCGGCGCTTGCTTGAACAAGTGATTCCCGCGAATCACAAACTTCCCCAGCCGGAATTGGCTTCCCTCCTCGATCGGAATCGTGATGTCCACGCGCTTGCCGCGTCCGCGTCCGAAAATGAACAGCGGAAAAGGGCGATGCGTATTGACGGTATGCGTGATCGGCTCCTGCGGCAGAGCGTAGAAATATCCGTGCTCCTGGTAAAGCTCGCGGATTTTTTCGAGGTCCGCGTCCACCTTATCCTTGTTGTAAGTCCGGTGGAAAATCCAGAACCAGGGTGGAAGCCCGATAGGTTTTGAATATTTCATCGCCCGGATCAGCCGCGCCTGGGAAAACACCGTCGCGCCCTTAAACCGAATCTTCCCGACTTTAACCTTTGGCCCTTCGACCACCACGAAGGTGAGGGCAACCGAATCGGGCGGGATATCCCGCGTGCGAGGATGCACGGTGGCGAACTGCCGGCCATTTTCCGAAAGCATTTCCTCAATCACCACCACCGCGCGCTTCACCACCACCGGATCGTACTGCGACATGATGGAAAGCCCCACGTGCTCCTGCCGGAAGCGGTCCATCACGTCCGATTCGGTCACCGAACTCATTCCCTTGTAATCGATGCTGCGAACCAGCTTTTTCTCGCGGACGTAAAAGGTGATGATTTTGCCGCCGTCCGGCGTGTCGGAAGCTACGGCGCGGATGTCATCAAAGTATCCCGTGTTCCACAGCGCCATGAAGTCGCGCTCAATCGAGTTGACGTTATAGACGTCACCCTTGTGGCTGAAAATGCGCGCGTAGAGGGTGGAAGATGGGATGCGCCGGTTGCCGCGAAAAACGATGCCTTCGATCAGGACCTGTTTCTTCTTTTGAGCCTGAGGCTGCTTGGGTTTTGCCGGAACCTTTTCAACCTGCGGAGCTTCAAGTTGAATCTTGCCCTGGGGCCTCGCGGGTGTGGAGGGCTTTTGCGGCGCGCGCGCCGTGCCGGGATTCTCAAGCTGGATATTGCCGTTGGATGGAGGAGGCTGCTGGCCGGGCGCCGGTTGCGCCTTTTGGGGCTGACTCTGTGAAGCCGGGGGGGGATTGGGGTTTTGCCGGGCGGGGAGAAGCCCTGGTGAGAAGAGACACACCGCCCATGATGTGAGAATCCAAGCCGTCCCGCGAAGCGGCTTGCGGATCGCACCCCATGTAGCCTGAAAATGCAGTACTCCCCCTTGATTGCGCATGAAATCCGAAAAATCCGGCCCGGTAGAGTAGACCTCATCCCGGCCCGGAAATTTTCTATCTTATAAGACTCTCGCCTTCTTAGGGAATAGTTAGATGGTCTTCAGCACTTGCGGGTTGTGCGCAAGTATCGATCAACTCCCGGGATGAAGGTACTTGCGCCTCTCGATGTCAGGTTAATGGAACAGTGGCGTGGCTGTAACCAAACTATCGTTGACCGGCCGGTAGTAGAGCCCTTCACTGCCGACCGACACTTCCAGAACCGCCGGCGTCTGAATCTCACCCTGAATCAGCGCCTCGGAAAGGGGATCCTCCAAGTGCCGCTGCAAGGCGCGGCGAAGCGGCCGGGCGCCATAAGAGCGGTCCGCGCAGGTTTTTTCCAGGATCCACCGCGCGGCTTCCGGGGTGAGACTGATCGAGATGTTCTTCTGCGCCAGATTGATGTTCATGTTTGCGACCAGCAGATCAATGATCCGCACCAAATCCTCATCAGAGAGCGCGTTGAAAATAATCACCTCATCGAGCCGGTTCAGAAACTCGGGGTTGAAGAGGCGCTTCACCTCGCTCATCACCATGCTTTCAATCTTTTTATCATTGATTTCTTCGCTGGCAGACTGGAACCCCAGATGGCTGCGCTTTTCAAGATACCGCGCCCCGATATTCGAAGTCATGATGAGGATCGTGTTCTTGAAGTCAACCGTGTTGCCCAGCCCGTCCGTGAGCTGGCCGTCCTCAAATACCTGCAAAAGGATGTTGAAAACGTCCGGATGCGCCTTCTCAATCTCGTCCAGCAGAATCACCGAATAAGGAGCCCGCCGCACCCGCTCCGTCAACTGCCCGCCTTCCTCGTATCCCACGTAGCCGGGAGGCGAGCCGATAAGCTTTGAGACCGAATGCTTCTCCATAAATTCGGACATATCAAAACGGATGAGCGAGCGCTCAGCGCCGAACAGAAAGGCCGCCAGCGAGCGCGCGACTTCGGTCTTCCCGACGCCCGTCGGCCCCAGGAACAGGAAAGAGCCTACCGGGCGCCCCGGCGCTTTCAAGCCCGCCCGGGAACGCCGAATGGCGCGCGCGAGCGCGGAAATCGCCCGGTCCTGGCTGATCACGCGCTTGTGAAGCTCCTCTTCAACCCGCAGAAGCTTTGACATTTCCTCTTCTTTAATCGACGTGATCGGCACGCCAGTCCAGCGGGAAACAACCTCCTCAATGTCCTGCCCCCGCACCTCGCCGGTGGCAGTCTCATCGACGTTATATTTCTCGCGCAAGAGGCGCAAATTCTCGCGCTCCTTGCGCTCTTCGTCGGAATAAAACCGAGCCTTCTCGAATTCGTGGTTGGCGATGGCGGCTTCCATGCGATGCACAACGAACTTGATGCGCTTCTGCGCGTCCACCATCTCTTCCGGCAGCGTGCTCTGCTGCAGCTTCACTCGCGCGCCCGCTTCATCAATCAGATCGACAGCTTTGTCAGGAAGAAAACGGTCCGGAATATAGCGGCTGGAGTGAAATACTGACGATCGGATGGCATCGTCCGTATAAGTGACCGCATGGAACTTCTCGTAGCGCTCCTTGATGCCAAAAAGCACCTTAATGGCGTCCACCTCGGAGGGCGGGGGCACCTTCACGGATTGGAACCGCCGCTCGAGGGAACGGTCGCGCTCAATCGACTTGCGGTACTCCGCCGGCGTGGTCGCCCCGATGCACTGAATCTCGCCGCGCGAAAGGGCAGGCTTCAGGATATTGGCCGCGTCAAGCGATCCTTCCGCCGATCCCGCGCCCACCAGCGTATGGAGTTCGTCGATAAAGATGATCGCGTTCTGCGCCTCCATCAGTTCCTTCATGATGGTTTTCAGGCGCTCTTCAAACTGGCCGCGGTATTTCGTGCCCGCGACAATCAGCGAAAGGTCGAGAGCCAGAATGCGTTTATCCGCCAGGAAGGATGGGACATTTCCGTCCGAAATCCGCTGGGCCAGCCCTTCGACAATCGCGGTCTTACCGACGCCGGGCTCACCAATGAGCACCGGATTGTTCTTGGTGCGCCGGCAGAGAATTTCCACCACGCGCTCCAGCTCATTCTCGCGTCCCACCAGCGGGTCCAACTGGCCTTCGAGCGCCGATTGGGTCAGGTCGCGGCTGAATTCCGAGAGCAAAGATGTTTCCTTCGGGCGATTGGAAGACATTTTTTCACTCTGTGCCCGGGTTAATTCTTCGCGCAGCGCGGAAAGCCTGAGTCCGCGCTCGTGAAGAATCTCCGCGGCAAATGATTTTTCTTCGCGCAGCAAACCCATCAACAGGTGTTCGGTGCCGATGTGCTTGTGAGAGAGCCGCTCGGCTTCTTCAGCGGCGTAGGCGAGCACGCGTTTGCATTCCTGGCTTAAAGGCAGGTCAACGGAAGTCGAAACCTTTTCCCGGATCGTCGTCCTGCCTTCAATTTGTTTCCGGATCGATTCGATGGACGTGTGGGACCGGAGAAAACGGTTGGTGAGAGCTTTATCTTCGCGCAGCAGGCCCAGCAGCAGGTGTTCCGTCTCGATATACGTGCTGCCGAACTGGCTCGCCTCGTAACGCGCAAAAAAAATGACTCGGCGGGCCTTTTCCGTGTATTTCTCGAACATGCCCTTCACCTCTCCGAAGCCTGCGCGGACCGGCATGTTTCAGAGCCGGGAACGTTAATGCACTCCGGGAACAACCGTTTCAATCAGCTTGCCTTTCGCCAGGCGCAGTGTGCGGCCGGCACGCTGCGCCAGTTCCATGTTATGCGTCGCCAGCACCGAGGTCAGGCCGTGGGTACGGTGCAGTTTTTCAAGCAAGGAGGAGACCATTTCCGCGGACCGGACGTCCAGATTGCCCGTGGGCTCATCGGCGAGCAGGAGTTGGGGATGATTGATGAGGGCCCGAGCCAGCGCCACGCGCTGCTGCTCGCCTCCGGAAAGCTCTCCGACTTGCCTCTTTGCAGCGTGGGCGAGTCCCACTTCCGCGAGCAATTCGCCGCCGCGAGAGCGTGCTGCGGGAAAGTCTTTGCCGCCAATCAGACCCGGCATCATGACGTTTTCAATCGCGCTGAATTCCGGCAGCAAATAATGCATTTGCCAGACGAATCCCACCTTTTCGTTGCGGTAAATGGCGCGTTCTTTCGCGCTGTGCTCGCTGATTCGTCTCCCAAAAAAGTATACCTCACCGCGCGTTGGAGTGTCCAGCGCGGCCAGCAGATGAAGCAGCGTGGTTTTGCCCGCTCCCGACTCACCCACCAGCGCGACGAACTCGCCGGCGCGAATCTCAAACGAGAGATCCTCAAACACCGCGACTTCATCTTCGCCCGAGCGGTAAATTTTGGCCAGATTGTCAGCGCGAAGCAGAGTCATTTGTGATTGGGTGATTTGCGATTTGTGATTTGCGATTGAGCCGGTTTCTTTTCAATCACAAATCACCAATCGCCAAATCACCAATGATCTCACTCGTACCTCAAAATCTCGGTAGGCTGCACTCTCGAGGCCGTCACGGCGGGGTACAGCGTGGCGAGAAAGCTCACCCCCAGCGTCATGCCCGCAATCCAGAAGCCGTCCCATGGCCGCGAGTGGAACGGCACGTAAGAGAGGGCGTAGACATCCGCCGGAATGTGAATTAACTGATAGTGGTTGGCCAGCCCTGATCCCACATAGCCGACAATCAAGCCGATCACGGTGCCAATGGCGCCGATCATCAAGCCGTGCATCGTGAAGACGCTCCACACCTGCCGGGGTTTGGCCCCCATCGACATCATGACGGCAATTTCGCGGTTTTTCTCCATCACCATCATTGCCAGGGTAATGAAGATATTCAATGCCGCCACCAGCACAATGAGGCCGATCGTGAGAATGGTTACCAACCGCTCCAGATGCAGGGCGCTGAAAAGCGAGTGATTCTGCTCAATCCACGTGGTGGTATCGAAGCCCGCGCCCGCGGCTTTGCGGATGACGCTCGCCACCTGCGGCGCGAGATCGACATTGTCAATCTTGAACTCGATCACCGAGACCACGTTGACCAGATCAAACAGCCGCTGCGCCGCGCCCAGGTTTGTAAAGGCCCACGTTGCATCGAAATCATAGAACCCGGAATTGAAGATTCCCACAATACGGAAGTGCCGGTACTTTGGGACCACCTCGAAGGGGGTTAAGGTACCCTGCGGACTGATGACGAGCACCGTATCACCGACCTTCACGCCAAGGTCGTTCGCGAGCTGGTTCCCGATAATCAGCGGGTCTTCGTCCGAAAACGTTTGATGCAGCCCTTTGAGTGATCCGTGGGTAATGTGCTGCAACAAATCGCCTACTTTCACTTCACGTTCCGGATCAACGCCTTTGAGAACGATGCCAGAGGATCGGGATTGGTGCGCGATCAAAACCTGTTCGTAGAGCGCCGGCGCCGCCGCCACCACATGGGGTAATGTCGCTAGCTTCTTTGTGAGCGCCTCATAGTGCTCGATCCCGTCGTTTTTCGGGCGAATCAGATTGATGTTGGCCGTGGCCCCCAGCAGCCGCTGCTCAAGGTCCTGGCGAAAGCCATTGTTCACCGCCAGCGCCACCACCAGCGCGCAAACCCCCGCCGCTACGCCGAGAATGGAAATCACCGTGATGATTGAAACGGCGGACTGGCGGCGTTTCGCCTTCAAATACCGCAGCGCCACGAAAAACGCAAATCGCATAATCCTACCAATCTACTACTGTAGCGGCGGTGTCCTCACCGCCGGCTTTTCCGGGTGGCGTACGTACGGCCTGCCATGTGTGCGCTAGCCGCGAATCGGATCTTGTCATTCTGAGCGTAGCGAAGAATCCCCGTATTTGGGTTGTTTTTGTAAATGCAGGGATTCTTCGCTCGCTGCGCTCACTCAGAATGACAGTTTGCTTTGTTTGCGGCGACGCTGCTAGGTTGACGCCGCCCAACCTGCCGCAATAAATCAATGAAGCAATGAGTTAATGAACCAATTGGATCAAACCATCTCTTCCCTGAAGAACTTCAGGCTCGCCGCCGCGTCCTGCTCAAACGTGCCGCGCGCCTCAATGGAAATGCCGCCGTGGTAGCGAATTTTCTTCACCAGCGCGAAGAAGCGCCCGTACTCCGGGTCTTCCGAGGGGCTCCTCGGCCAGCGGCGCCCATTGGGATTTGCGAAATGGAAATGGACAATCTCCTTCCGCGCCCGCCAAACAATTTCTGGGTCTTCGTTCATCACCCGCATGTGGTAATAGTCGATAATCATGCGAATGTTAGGGCGATTCACTTCGTGCACGAGCTTCAACGCCTCCGAGCCGGTATTGATGATGTTGCTCTCCTGAGTGCGCAACGGCTCAATGGCGATGATGATCCCGCGCGGCCGCGCGACCTGATCGGCGAGCCGCAGAAAAGCCTGGATTTGTTTCCACGCCCGCTCGCGTGAAAATCCCGGCGGCACGTTGCGCGAGCTCGCGCTTCCCCACACCACAATGCTCCCGCCCAACTCGCGGCAGCGGTCAAGAGCCAGCTCCATATAATTCCGCAGGGCTTCCCGGTTCACGTCATTTCCCACCACGCGCAGCGTCCGGATAAAGCTGTTGAAGCTTTCGCAGCGGATGGGTGAGGCCAGTACCTGGCTCTTAAAGCTCTCGAACTCCATCTCGCTCATCGCGGCCACTTGAGCGGCCGACGGCTCCATGTAATCAAACCCGTAATGGACAGCTTTGGGGAAATTTTGGCACTTACTGCACACGCCAATCTCAATATTGCCGATGCCCGCCGCCGCAGAAGCGGCGATGGCCGCGCCCAAACCCGCCAAAAACTGCCGCCGCGAAATTTTCAAATAAGTTTCCTCTCAACGGACTACCGAAAAACTGCCCGGCCTGTCATTCCGAGGAGCGCAGCGACGAGGAATCTCGTAAGTGTGGCTGGACATTCCCATCGCAGAAGGCCGCGCCAGATGAGTATAATCGAACAGCCAGCAGTTGGTAAGGCGTCGCCGTCCAGCTCTGGCCGGTCTTATCCAAGTGATGACAGCATTCAAAAAACTTCTCGTTGCAAACCGCGGTGAAATCGCCGTCCGCGTGATGCGCGCCTGCCGCGAACTGGGCATCTCTACTGTGGCCGTTTACTCCGATGCGGACCGCAAAGCGCTGCACGTGCGCTACGCGGATGAGGCGTTTCACATTGGCCCGGCGCCTGCGGTGGAGAGCTATTTGCGGATTGACCGCGTTCTTGACGCGGCGAAGCGCAGCGGGGCCGAGGCGGTTCATCCGGGTTACGGCTTTCTGTCGGAGAATGCGGAATTCGCCCGGGCGTGCGCGGCCGAAGGCCTGACCTTCATTGGACCACCCGTCCCGGCGATGGAGCTCATGGGTTCGAAAACTGCGGCGCGGCGCGCGCTCATCGATGCGGGTCTGCCGGTGGTGCCTGGAACCGGCCGCAACCTCGAAAGTCTTGAAGAAGTGAAGCGCATCGCTGCGCAGTTCGGCTATCCCGTGATGCTGAAAGCCGCGTCGGGCGGGGGCGGCAAGGGGCTGAGACTGGTGCGGGACGAAACAGAGATGGAATCTGCTTTCCGCACGGCCCGCTCCGAGGCCCAGAACGCTTTCAACGACTCTTCGGTTTATATCGAAAAGTATATCGAGCGGCCCCGGCATATTGAATTTCAGATTTTCGGCGACCATCACGGCAATCTCATTCACTTATGCGAGCGCGAATGCTCGCTCCAGCGGCGTCATCAGAAGGTGCTGGAAGAATCGCCCTCGCCGGCCATAGACGATAGCTTGCGGGAACGTATGGGCAAAGTGGCGGTCGAGATTGGCCGCCTCGCGGGCTACACGAACGCCGGAACGGTCGAGTTTCTGGTGGACACGGAACGGAATTTCTATTTTCTCGAAATGAATACGCGGCTCCAGGTGGAGCACCCCGTTACCGAGGAAGTGCTGGGAATCGACCTCGTGAAGGAACAGATTCGCATCGCCGCGGGCGAACCGCTGGGCTACGGGCAGAATGAGATACGCCAGCGCGGGCACGCCATCGAATGCCGCGTCTACGCGGAAGACCCCGAAAACAACTTCTTCCCCTCGCCGGGCCTCCTCTGCGGGCTGCGAGTCCCCGCCGGGCCGGGCGTTCGTGATGATAGCGGCGTTTTTGAAGGGTGGACGGTGCCTCTGGAATACGATCCGCTGCTTTCAAAGCTTGTTGTCTGGGACCGCAACCGGCAGGCGGCTCTCGCGCGGATGCGGCGCGCCCTTCAGGAGTACCTGGTGGCGGGCATTAAGACCAACATTACATTTTTCCTGCGGGTGCTGGAGCATCCCGATTTCGCGGCCGGAAATTTCGATACCGGCTTTCTCGACCGGATGCTCGCGGATAAAATTCCCGAAGCGGAAAAGCCGGACCAGGATCAGGAGCAGGAGCGTATTGCGGCTCTGGCCGCGGCCCTGGCCTCCCGCCAAGGACCGATGGAGAGCGCCTCCAACGTTCCGGCTCCAGCGAAGAGCGCATGGAAATCGGCAGGCCTCCAATCACTCCTGAATCAAAGGCCCTGAATGAAATTTCACGTCAAAACGCAATCAGGCTCCGAAACGTTTGAACACGTTCTGGAACTTCCCCCGGTTTCCCAATCCTCTTCGAGCGCCGCCACGCTCGAATACCGGATGGATGAAAAGCCGGGAAAGGTGGATTGGACCGAAGTCTCTCCCGGCATTTATTCACTGATCGTGAGCGGACGGTCTTTTGAGGCGCGCGTCGCAAAAACCGGGCGAAATGGCTCTTTTGAGGTGAAGGTTGGTTTCCGAACCTTTCACGTGGAGCTGCGGGATTCAAAAACTCGTCATCAGCGGGGCGATTCGGCGGCCCATCACGGACCGCAGGAGATTGGCGCTCCGATGCCGGGACGAATCGTTAAAGTGCTGGTTCAGGAGAACGCCGCCGTTCAAGCCGGACAAGGATTACTGGTGATCGAAGCGATGAAAATGCAGAATGAGATCCGCGCCCCGCGCGCCGGCCGCGTCGAAAAGGTTCATGTGCGGGAAGGTGAAGGCGTGGAAAGCGGCGCGCCGCTGCTGAGCCTGGCGTGAGATACCCCATGCTTCATGGCATACCTTTCCCGAAGCGAGGTAGCGCGGAGTTGTTTTTTAACTCCGCGGCTTTTTGTCCCAATCCCTCGAAAAGCCGCAGACTTAAACGACAAGTCTGCGCTACCTTGCTCCCGCCGTGGGGGAGAGGGCGTGACCGCGAAGCGGTGGGTGAGGGCTACAACTTACCGGGCTGCGCTGGCGGCGCCGTTGTCTTTAATGATCCCCTGCGCCAGATAGTCCACCACATGAGCCTGATTGCGCAAGGTTTCAACATAGGCGGCCTTAAGGACCTCCTCTTTTTCATCCGCCAGGGTCCGGCGGATGGTGTCCTGAACGCGCGCGTCGGAAAGGCTGCGCTGTCCGGCATCTTCCTTTCCTAGCAGTTTGAAAATGCGATACGCTGAGCGCTCGCGAATAACGCCGCTGACCTGGCCGGTTTTCAGGGACTTCAGCGCTTTCGCCACCGTGCGATCGGAACTGAAAGAAGATTCCGCAAGAAAGCCCATGTCCCCGCCGCCGGGCGCTGTGCGAGGGTCTTCAGAATATTCTTCCGCCACCTTGGCGAAGCTCTCGCCCGTTTCGAGCAGAGCCTGCAGCGCCTTGATTTTTCGCGCCGCATCATGCGCGTTTCGCGCATCATCGTTCATCAGATTGCGCACTTGGGGGTCGGGAACCGGAGTCACCAGAATCTGCGCCAGATGGTATTCCGTCTGCGGCACGTTGAAATCCGCCTTGTTGCGCGAATAATACCGGGCGATCTCCTCCGGAGTGACGTTCACGTTTGAGGTGATTTCTTTCTGAACGAGCTTCTGAATGGTGATCTCGTCTCGCACCTGCTGGCGAAGCTCACCCGGCGTCACGCCCTGCTTGGCGAGCCGGCTTCGGAAATCAGCGGCCGAATACGGGCTGCGAATCTGGGAGAGGCGCGCATCCACTTCCTGGTCAGAAACGGTGATTTGCAACTGGGCGGCGCGCTCGAGCAGAATTTGGTGATCAATGAGCTGATTCAGAATATTCAACTTAAAAGAGAGCGCCTGCTCCGGTTTATCGGACCCGGGCAGCGCGGCGATACGCCGGCGGTAGACCGCTTCGGCCTGGTCGCGGTAAATCGGCGTTCCATCGACGCGCGCCCAAACTTCCCGGCCGGACGTGCCATGCCGGGAGCACGAACCGGTCAGAGCCATTGCCGCCAGCGCCAGTGCGGGAATGATGCCGCGCGAAAAGTATTTTGAAAAGGACATGGAAAGAATTGTAACTTGCTTCCGCGCCAATTCGAAGCTTCCGTTTCACTCCCAGGATGTCCCGATTGGCGGCATCGAAGGAGGCTTTGCCGCATTTGGAACCGTGGCAGGATTGGGGGACAATGGGAGCAAGCTGTAGTGCTGCATCCCAAAGAAAGAAGACGGAACGAGTACCGCTCTTTATGGATCATACCCAGGAGAAAAAAGGCTTTTTGGCGAAAATCCCTTCCCCGTCGGTACGCCTCTGGGTAGGCCTTTGCGTCATTCTCTCCATCTTCGTGGTGTTCGCCGTTTATAGCATCCACCAGATCCGCTGGCTGGAAGACTTCCAGATCAACGTCGTGCAAAGGAATCGCAGAGCCTCGATTGTGCTTATGCGGTTGCAGGACGATGCAAACCTGCTGGGAATCTCCCTCCGCGACATGGCGATGAAGCAGGCAAAGTATCCCCTTCTCTACTGGCAGCCAACTTTCGCCCGCCTCCGCCGCGACATGGCCAACGCCCTGGCGCTGCACCGGCGATTCGCGGTGAACACGCCGGAAACCGAATCCAAAACCGATGAATTGGAGAAGCAGATCGAGGAGTTCTGGCAAAGCGCGGACAAGACTTTCCGCTTGGCGCGCCAGGGCCGAGAAGCAGAAGCCCGTGGCGTGATTCAGGATGACCTGGAACGCCAGGATTCGGCCGTCATCGCGATGGTGGCAAGCCTTCTTCGTTCCAACGATTTGGCGCAAATCGACGCCGCCCGGCGGATTAATCGCACGTACGAAAGCTTCAAGCGAGATAACCTGGCGCTGCTGGCTCTTTTGCTGCTTCTTGCCATCGGCACGGGGCTTTACACTTTTCAAGCCAACCGCAAAACCTTTGAACGGCTCAGCCATCTCGCGCAGCGCCTTCAATCGCAATCGGAGCAATTGCGGAAGCTCTCCTGGAAACTGATTGACGTTCAGGAAGAAACGTTGCGCCAGGTGGCTCATGACCTGCACGACGAATTCGGGCAAATTCTGACGGCCATTGGTATTATGATGAACCGGGCCGGGCGCAAAGCGGGCGCGGCTTCGCCGGAGTTGCTGAGCGACATCACCGCGGTAAAAGGGGTTGTTGAAGAAACCCTGCAAAACGTTCGCGACCGCTCCCAGATGTTTCGCCCGGCCATCCTGGATGATTTCGGCCTCGGGAAAACCATCGAGTGGCTTACCGATCAGTTCTCTCGGCAGACGGGCGTGACGGTTCATCTCGAAGGCGATCCGGAGGCAATCTCTCTTCCGAGCGACGAGGGCATTCACATCTACCGCATCGTCCAGGAAGCCCTTAGCAACATCGCCCGGCACTCGAAAGCTGAGGAAGCATGGGTTATGCTAAAGCAGGACGATGCGGAACTGCGCGTGGAGATCCGCGACGAAGGGCAAGGCTTTGCTCCGGACGCGGAAATGAACCAAGCGGCAGGCGAGGGCTTCGGGCTGATGGGCATGCGCGAGCGCGCCGAGCGGGTGAACGGCGAGCTTGCCATTCAATCCGCGCCGGGTAAGGGCGTCACCGTAAGCGTCCGCGTCCCGCTCAAGAGAACTGAAACGGCGGAACACAAGGTGAAATAGACATGGCGACAAACGCTTCGGAAAAGAAGATCCGCGTGCTGCTGGCGGACGATCACACGCTGGTGCGGCAAGGTTTCCGGCGGATTCTCGAAGACGACCCGCGAATCGTCGTGGCCGGCGAAGCCTCGACCGGGCTTCGCGCCATTGAGCTTGCGAAGGAGCTGCGGCCCGACGTCGCAGTGCTCGACCTCTCCATGCCCGACCTGGGCGGCATCGAGGCTGCGGCTGAAATCCGCAAGGCCACCCCGGACGTTAAGGTTCTGATCCTGAGCATGTATTCGAATGAAGCTTACGTCCGCAAGGCCTTTGAGGTGGGAGCAAAAGGCTACATGCTGAAAGACGCTATTGAATTGGATTTGACTCGCGCTGTGATTTCGCTCGCCGAAGGCAAAGCCTACATGAGCCCCGGCATCTCGAATCTGGTGATTGAAGGACTGAAATCAGGATCCCTTCATGACAGCAGTCAGGATGTCTACGAGAGACTCTCGTTGAGAGAAAAGGAAGTGCTGCAACTCATCGCGCAGGGAAAATCCAACAAGGAAGTCGCGGCGCTTCTCAACATCAGCGTGAACACCGTCGCCGTCCACCGCGCCCGCGTAATGGAAACCCTGGGCATCCATCGCACCGCCGAACTGGTGCTTTACGCGGTGAAAAAAGGCTTGGTGCAACCGCAGTAGCGGCAGCACAAGACCGATAAGAGACTCCGGATGTCCAAATTATGAAAGCCGTTCGCATCCATGGCCGGGGAGGTCCTGCCCAGCTTGTGTACGAAGACGCGCCGATGCCGACGCTCCAGCCGGATGATGCGCTGGTGCGGGTTTATGCCACCGGTATTACGCCCGCGGAGCTGACCTGGGACGAAAGCTATCGAAACCCCGACGGCTCCCCGCGCATTCCGGGCATTCCCGGGCATGAGGTTTCTGGAGTTGTGGAAGCCATTGAGCTCAGAGCAACCGGCGTCAGCGTAGGTGAAGCCGTTTATGGTCTTACGGACTTCCCTCGGGACGGCGCCGCCGCCGAATACGTCGCGGTGCGCGCCTCAAATCTCGCGCCAAAACCTCAGCGCATCGATCACGTCCAAACTGCTGCCGTGCCGCTTTCCGGCCTTACGGCCTGGCAGGCGCTATTCGACCATGGCGGGCTCGCGGCAGGCCAGCGCGTGCTGATTCACGGCGGTGCAGGAGGCGTGGGAACGTTTGCCGTCCAGCTTGCGCGCTGGCGCGGCGCTCACATCATCGCTACAGCCTCATCGTCCAATGCTGATTTCCTCCGCAAACTAGGAGCGGATGAGGTGATTGACTACCGGGCAGTACGATTCGAAGAGGCAGCACGCGATATCGACGTGGTCCTGGACCCAATTGGCGGCGAGACGCAGGAAAGATCATGGAGCGTGTTGCGGCGAGGCGGCATTCTAGTTGCCTTGTCCGCCCCGATCCAAGCTGATGTGCCGGCAAAGTATGGCGCGCGCGGTGTTTTCTTTATCGTGACGCCGAACCGGGACGAATTGAGCGAGATCGCCCGCCTGATTGACGCTGAAACCGTGCGGCCCGTCGTGGCCGATGTCCTGCCCCTAACTCGCGCCCGGGAGGCCTTTGAGCGCGGCGTCCAAGGACATACGCGAGGAAAGATTGTCCTACAAGTCCGGGAGTAATGCGGATGATAGCTTCCGAGCTGTTAGAATTCAAGCCGCGCAAGAGCTTCAGGCAAACGCTCCCCGTTTCATTTCATCCGCAATGTGATCCGCAGCACGCATGGCGAGCGCCATAATCGTGAGGGTGGGGTTTTTTTCGCTGGAATTGACAAAGCACGAAGCGTCGGTGACGTACAGGTTTTTGATGTCGTGGCACCGGTTGAGCGGGTTCAGAACCGATTTCTTCGGGTCGTTGCCCATGCGCGCCGTTCCCGCCTCATGAATGCTCCAGCCTGGCGGCAAAGCCTTGGTGCGCTCGCTCAGGACTTCAACGCCTGCGGCCTTAAACATTTCGCGCTGGGTTTCGATCATGTCCTTGGCCATCGCCAGCTCGTTCGGGCCCCACTCGATGTTGAACCGCAGCACAGGAATCCCCCACGCGTCCTTCACCACGGGATCAATCTCCACGAAGTTTTCCGCGCGCGGCAGGACTTCTCCAAACGAGCCGATGCTGATCACCGTCGCGTAATTCTTCTTGATGTCGTCCTTGAATTTCGCTCCAAAGCCCTGAATCTTGCGGGCGAAACCAGGGTATTCGGAGCTGCCTCCCCCGCCCTCAAACCCGTAGCCGCGAATGAAGTCCTGCCGCTTTTCCTGCAAGTTGCGGAAGCGAGGAATATAGATTCCCGTGCCGTCAGGCCGGGCGTCCCCGGCGGTATTTCGATTTCCGCGAAGCTGCGGAATCAGGCCCATGATGTCCCCAGCCATAATCTGCTCACAGAAATATTTTCCGAGCGCGCCGCTTGAGTTGGCAAAGCTGGCTGGCCGGTCACCGGAGTTCAGCAGAATGCGCGTCGATTCGAGGCTGCCCGCGCCCAGCACAATCACCTTGCCGTAAGCTTCTTCGGCCTGGCGCGTGAGCCGGTCGATAAACAAAACGCTCTTCGCCTTGCCTTCGGAATCGAGCAGCACCTTCCAGGCGACGGCATTCGTCCGAAGCGTCAGATTGCCGGTCTTGTGAGCGATCGGCATCAGAACGCCTTTCGAGCTAAAGGACGCTGCTACGTTGCAGACCCTGCCGCAGTGCCCGCAATAGTGGCAGGGCGCGCGGCCGTTGATCGGTTCCGTCGCGGTCGCGGAGCGGCCATGGATCACCGCGCGGTCAGGAAATTTCGATTTCATCGCGTCCTTGAAGATCCATTCCGGGCAGGTAAACGGAACGGGCTTCAGGAAGAAGCTATCAGGGTTGTTTTCCAGGTGGTCCGCGTGGCCGCAAACTCCGATCATCTTCTCGACGCGGCCGTAATAAGGGCCGACGTCCTGGTAAGTGATCGGCCAATTGTCGCCGTAGCCGTCATAGTGCGCCGCCTGAAAGTCGCGCGGGCTGAAGCGCAATGAAACCAGACCCCAGTGCAGCGTCTTGCCGCCCACCGCGCGCGCCCGGACCCACACAAATTTTTTCCCGGTATAGGGATTGTCCAGCTCGTTGATGAAATGCGGCTTGTTCCATTCGTTGGCGCAGTAATTGTACTTGGCGCGCTCGCGCGGGCGGATTTCACCGCGAAAGCTGAATTCATAGGGCTTGGCGTGATGGTGGAACGCCGTCGCGATGTCGAGGTCAGGCCCTGCCTCGAGCAGCAGCACCTTCAGGCCCTTCAGGCAAAGTTCGGTCGCTGCCATTCCCCCCGCCGCCCCGGAACCTACAACGACCGCATCATAAATTTTGGCCATTAATTGTGCTCCCTCCTATACCCCCTGCTGTAGCGCGGGTGTCCCCACCCGCGATCTTCAACGCCGGTAGCCGGGTAGCCACGGTCAGCGTACTTCCTGACCGTGGGCTTTTATGCTTGGAGTAACGACCCACGGCCAATCCCAAACCGATTGATCGTGGCTACCGCTCGAAGGGCTGGCATTGGGCTGTAGCGGCGGCGGCCTCGCCGCCGGCCTTTTTAAGAAGGAGATACCAGCGGCCCCTTCCTGCGTCAGGGCAGGCTTCGACCGCCGCTACAACGCAAAACGGCGAACCCTATTATTGCGTTAAAATTCTGAAGAATGAAGCCCAAAATCCGATCGCGATGGAACCGGACCCCGCGAAGCGCCATGCGCCTGCAGGAGAAGTTGCGGGAGCGGGTGGTGGAGCAGGACGAGTTCGGTCCGATTCGCACCGTCGCAGGCGCCGACCTGGCTTTTGATCCTGAAACTCAGATGGCCCTCGCGGGCGTCGTCGTTTACCGCCTCCCAGGTTTAGAGGAGGTCGAGCGGAGATTTGCGGAGCGCCGCCTTCGTTTTCCCTATGTCCCAGGCCTGCTTTCTTTCCGGGAGAGCCCCGCGCTTCTGGCCGCGTTCGCCGGCCTTCGCACCGAGCCCGACTTGCTTT
>DASUKV010000116.1:0-6856 GCA_036278555.1 Terriglobia bacterium | reverse complement strand
ATCTGAAGCTTCCTGGTAGCTCTCCCTCGGTCTTTTCCGCGTCTTTCGTCCGCGCGGACCATCCCGTCACGGTTGAAGCCCAGACTGCCCGCAATGAGGCTGCTCTTCGCGGTGCGGCCACGCCCTCTTCCCGGCGGCAGCAACGGAATTCCGATTCCATGGTTTTTCTTCTTCAACTCAACCAGCCTCTTCCCATCCGCGTGCCGGCCGCATCGGTCGCGGCGAATTCTCCGGGCGAGGAGGCGGCGCCGGGGAATACGCCTCTCGTTCTCAACGCAGGCACGCGAGGCCGGTTCCTGCTGATGGATCCGCTCAGCGCCTCGAAGAGCCGCAACGGGCAGCATTTTGTGGCGCGGCTGGTGGAACCCATTTCCACCGGGAATCGGAGGCTTGTGCCGGCGGGCAGCCTCTTGCAGGGATCGGTGAGCACGCGGGTGCCGCCGCGCCGTCTATGGCGCGCGGGCTCGCTGCACATCCGGCTCAGCAGGCTGAGTCTGCCCTGCGGACTGAGCGGGGCTGCGGTCGGGGTCATCAGCGGAGCCAAGGCCGACCGAAGCTTGCGGCTCAAGATCGGCCCCGAAGGCACGGTCCGCAGCCGTGGGCCCAGCAAGGCGACGCTGTTTTTCAACCTCGGCGTCACAGCGGGTATTTCCAAGGTTACCGATGATGGATTGCAGCTTCTTTTGGAAGCATTGATTTCTACCGCCACAGACGCATCCACAGCGGGCGTCGGACGATACGCAGCGGCGGCATCATCCCTGACGTTTTTGCTCACTCGCCGCGGGGCCGATGTGACGCTTCCAAAATATTCGGAATTGGAGATCACTTTCACGCGCCCCGTCGTCCTCACCCGCGGGCAGGCTGACGCTTCCGCGTGCGTCCTACGTCCGGAGGATGCGCCGGCTCCAGCGGTAGACCGTATGAGAATAACCGTCTCCGAATAAGACGCCAAGCCCGCCCGGGCGTCAGACCGTGAGAGCCTCTCCAGCCGTTTTGTTTGATTGACCTTCAGCCGCGTGCCCGTTCCGCGCTCATTGGCGCGGTGGGCGCTGGGTCGCGCGGCTCAATCCGAGTGAAAGTCCTTGTTTTTCACAGAGATCCAAAAAGCTATAAATTAACTTGACACAATCTAACAAGTTGAATATAACTCCTTCGGAGTTTTTCGAGACGCCATCTCATACTGCAAGATAACCATCTCACCGGCCGGCCGCAAGGTTTGCACGGCGTGGGAACGGTGAGAAAGAACCGGCGCAGCGGAGCGCCTTCGAAGGGCAGGCTTGGCATCGTTGAAAAATGAGACGGCATCTCATGCAGTAAGACGCACTGCGCCATCTTCTGATGCTCATGCTGTGTATCGCATTCGTGTTCTCGATCGTGTTTTTAAGCTATTGGACATTCTGGCGAAAGACAACCGCGAGCTTGGCCTCGTCGAGATTACGAACGGGCTGGGCCTTCACAAGAGCAGCGTGCATCGTCTGCTGATGGTGCTTGAGGATTTTCAATACGTCTCGAGAAACCCGGTGACGGGAAAGTACGGCTTAGGGGGCAAGCTGATCGAGCTAGGCATGAAAGCTGTCTCGCGGCTGGATCTTTATCAGGCCGCCCGGCCATACCTGGAACGGCTTGTGGCGGGGACCGGTGAGACCGCGCACGTGGGCGTACTGCGGGAGGGTGAAATCATCTCGGTGGTGAACGTGCAAAGCTCGCAGACTTTGAGGCTGCCTTCGACCGTCGGGCGCAGAGCGCCGGTCCACTGCTCGTCTCTGGGCAAAGCGATTCTAGCTTTTCTTCCCGAATCGGAAGTGCGAGACGTGCTCGGAACCCGGGCGTTTAAAGCTTACACGCGGAAAACGATCATAAAACCCGTTTTGCTCAGGAAGGAACTCAAGAAGGTGCGGGAGCAAGGTTACGCCTGTGATGATGAGGAGTTTGAGGAGGGCCTCCGGTGCATCGGGGCGCCCATTCGGGATCATACCGGCAAGGTCATCGCCGCGATCAGCATTGCAGGCCCGGCGTTTCGCTTGAAAGATGAGCGGCTTCCAGGTCTGGTGCGAGCCGTGAAAGAAGCGGCCACCGCGCTTTCCGTGAATCTCGGCTACCCGCAATAGAACCAGGAGAGCACTACGAGTTCCGGCAGTTGCTTGGTCCTGCCGGCCCTTGATCCCAGGTGTTCAACAGGAACGGGAGGATTTATGAAACGGGAATTCTCTTCCATGCAGCGGTTCGCGGACGTGGCAACCATGGTTCTTCTGCTGGCGGGCGCCTTGCTCCTGGTTCCCCGGGCCGCCCGGCCGCAGGCGAACTCCGCCACGTATTATGGAACGGTGACCGATCCTACCGGAGCGGTCGTGCCGGGGGCGAAAGTGACGCTGATTGCCCAGGGCACTCGGGCCACGACGGCGAAAATCACCGGCAACAGCGGGGATTTTGCATTCTCGTTTGTTCCCGTGGGCGCCTACACCCTGAGGATTGAGGCCAAGGGCTTTAAGGCGTATGTTGCCACTGGAATTGTGCTGACCGCTGGCCAACAGGTCAGGCAGACGTTCCATTTGCAGCTCGGCTCGGCTGTCCAGACGGTCAGCGTCACGGGGAGCACTCCGCTTGTCAATACGGTGTCTGCACAGCAGACACATGGCTATAGCCTTACGGATGCGACGCAGTTGCCTCTCGAAAACAGAAATTTCAGCGGCCTTTTGAAAATCAACACCGGTGTCGTCCCCAGCCAAAACGGCAGCGGCGTGGATATGAACGGGATCGGGAAGAACGGTACGGTCTACTCGTTGGACGGAACGAACGCCAGCGGAAATTCAGGAGGAAACAATCCTGGGGTCTATCAGGGAGCGAATCTTCTGGACGTCATGAGCGTCGAGGGCATTCAGGAAGTTAGTGCGGTTAAAGGCGTCATCCCGGCGGAGTACGAAGATGCCGTGGGCGGTCAGGTGAACCTTGTCTCAAAATCGGGGACCAATCAATGGCATGGCAGCGCGTTTGAAAATCATCAGGATAGCGCCTTGAATGCCAGGTTCCAACGCGATAGCGGCAAGCCTCGCCTGACGTTTAACCAGTTCGGGGCTTCCCTGGGCGGGCCGATCAAGCGGGACAAAATCTTCGTTTTCGGAGATTACGAAGGATACCGGAAATCGGAAGCGTCTTTTGTTGAAGGCAATGTTCCTACTGCCACAGTTCGAGACCAGCTTACTGCGGCGGTTCCCGCATATCAGCTCGCGTTGCAGGCCTTCCCCCTGCCGAACTCGCCCACCGCGCCCGGTGACACGGTGGGAGACTTCTCGACGACCCGGACACAAATCCAGAGAGATAACCACTACGACGTGCGAGGCGATGTGGTGCTCACCGCCAACAGCCGCCTCACCATCACCTACAACCACGGCAGTCCCTACTATCTGATTCCCCGGTATTTCATCAATGACCCTCGGATTTACGAGAACGCTTTGGACCGTGGCAGCGTCAGCTACGTGACAGGCGGCAGTAACTGGACTTCCGAAACGCGCTTCGGGTACGACCGGACGATCCAAGACCGCCTGGACCAGTTTTTCACCCTGGTAGCTCCTGATGCGCCTTCAGGAGGGATCACTTATGGCGACCGCATCCCCGATCTCCAGACGTCGCTCGGATGGGGAGGTCCTGATGGCGAAATCAATCACTCTGGCGGACCGTTCTGGGAGCTTGAAGAAAAATTCGCGCTCATGATGGGACGCCATTCCCTAAAGTTTGGCAGCGATTTTCACCATTCGACCGGCACCCGTAATAACCCCCAAATTCCAGATTTTTTCTATTCCAGCATGGACGATTTGCTGAGCAATACGCCCAGTAGTGTGACGGCGACTCTCGGTTCAGGCATTTATGCCGGGCGGATGTATGAGTACGGCTTTTTTGCCCAGGATGACTGGCGGATCATGCCTAAACTTACCCTCAATCTGGGGCTCCGTTACGACTTCTACTCGAATTTTGCTGCCCACGGAGAAGATGGGACGGCCCAGGCGGGACTTTACAATCCAAGCTTCCTAAGCATGGATGGCAATTTCAATGTCGGACCCTTTCGGTCGCCCGCTGAACCCTACCTGAACGACGCTAACAATTTTGCGCCGAGAGTGGGTTTTGCATATAACCCGGATGGCCGCGGCAAGACCTCCATTCGCGCAGGATTCGGCGTCATGTTCAGCAATATCATGCCGGAAGACTTCTGGAACCTCGTTTCCAGCGCTCCGAACGTTCCATACCGCCAGGTCTTTACTCCTACGCAAATCAGTTCTTTTGGGATTGCCTACCCGCAATACAACGCCAATTTCTTCAGCTATGCCGAGCAACTTGCTAAGACAACTTCGGCGACCAATGCGTCCTTAATCGCGAACCCGATGCTGCGCAACCCGTACACAATGCAGTACACGTTCGATGTCCAACGGCAAGTCACGCCCAGCATCATGTTTGAAACGGCCTTCGTGGGAACCCGTGGGGTGAAGCTTCCGCTGTACCGGTTTGGGAATGTGATAAACCGCACGACGGGCTTGGCGCCTAATCCTAACCTCAATCAATTCTATTACTTAGATAACTCGATGAGTTCGACGTATTTTGGTTGGCAGAACTCCGTGCGCAAGCGCTTTTCACGCAGCCTGAGCTTTGACGTGAATTATACGTGGTCGAAAACGCTCTCCAATGGCGGTGGAGATATCGGCTCGTACTATCAGGGCGAGAACAGCGTTACGAACCAGGATTTCTTCAACCTCAGGGCTGACCGGGGGCCGCCATCTTTTGACATCACGCATTATTTCAGCGCCGACTGGGTATACCAGTTGCCGAGCCTCAGCGGGCAGAATTCGTTCGTTCACCGGATGCTCGGGGAATGGCAAGCCACCGGCATTGTGACGGCTACGACCGGCCTGCCTGTGATTGTCACGCAGAGCTCCTCAACACCCGTTCAGCGCGGGGAATACATTGGCGGCCCTGCCGTGCTTCCGAACTATACGGGCACCCTCCGCTACCTTAATCCTGCCGCTTTTCAGCGGATTCCAGTCTCTCCGGCGTCCGGCGCGCCGATTCAGCCAGGAAATGCAGGCCCCGGCGAATGGCGGGCGCCGGGCCAGTGGAATCTGGACTTCAGTCTTGCGAAAAATTTCTCGCTCCGGGAAAACCTCAAGCTGCAGGTTCGGGCCGACGCCTTCAATGCTCTGAACCACACAAATCTATCGGGCCTGCGAACGAGCGTCAACGATCCCCGCTTCGGCCAACTCTTAAGCACCCGGGGAGCGCGCGTTATTCAGTTGAACGCGAGGATCACCTTTTAGTCCGTCTTCTTGTATCACGGATTCATTTCACCTTCAGAGGAGCGTGGCGAATGAAAAAACAGGTTACTCGAACCGGAAGCATCTCGCGTCGCGGTTTCTTGGGCGCGGCGGCGGCTGGCATGGCCGTCCCTTTCTCCGCAAAGGCTTCGGCACTGGGAGTTCCGGTCAGGGCGTTCGAAGGCACGGGGGCGGAAACAGCCGCTGGCCAGTCCCAGGAGAAGCTGATCGGAATCCAGATTGGCGCCGTCTCGTTCACCGACGAAGGCGTCGACAAGGTGCTGGATACTCTCCAGGAACGGGGAGGAGTGAATGCGTTGATGCTGGCGTCTTTTACGTATGGGCGTGGCATTGCGGGACGGCAGGTTCCCGGACACCCTTTGCCGGATCACGGGGCGCAAGAATATGACACGAAGACATTCCACGGCGGCAACTATGCCGTTGTTCACCCTCAATATTACCGCGACCCGGTTTTCAAAAATCTTCGGGCGCCCGACGTCGGCAACTTTGACATTCTCGGCGACGTGATTCCCAAGGCCAAACCCCGTGGAATCAAGAGTTACTGCTGGTTTGAGGACGTTTACAACCCACGATACATTCCAGGTTTCGAACAGGCGGCGGCCGAGATGGACATCGATGGCAGGCTTACTCGGCGCGCCTGTCTGAACAATCCGCGGGTATTGGAATTTCTAGCTTCGCTGGCCGAGGACTGGATCAAATCCTACGATGTTGACGGCATCATGTGGTGCTCCGAAAGGCAAGGTCCGCTCGATAACGCGATCGGGGCAGACGCGGGCAGGTTTACCGGCCGCGCGTCCATTACATGCTTCTGCCGGTATTGCCGCAAGAAGGGCAGGGATAAGGGGATTGACGTGGACCGCGCCCGTGAAGGGCTGCAAAAGCTTCACCAATGGGTCCAGGTGGTGATCAACGGACCCCGGCCGACGGACGGTTATTTCGTCACTTTCTGGCGGTTGCTGGCGGACTACCCTGAGATTCTGGCTTGGGAGAAGCTTTGGACCGATAGCCAGCGCGAGGTCTACGCCTTCTTGTACGGCGAGATTAAAAGCATTCACCGAACCCTCCCCGTCGGTTGGCACATCTGGCATAACAACTCCTTTAGCCCCTTTTACCGCGCGGAACAGGATTACAAGAAGCTTGAGGGTTTCACCGATTTCCTCAAGGTGGTGATGTACAACAACTGCGCCGGCCCGCGCTTGGCGCAGTACATTCAGAACGTTCATTCCACCGTTTTTGGCGACTTGTCCCCGCAGCAGGTCTTGGATTTTCACTACGCGGTTTTGGGCTACAAAGGCCAAGCCAATCTGGAGTCCATTCCGCACACGGGCCTGACATCAGAATACGTCGCGGAGGAAACCCACCGCGCCCTGACGGATGTTGCCGGAACTATTGGCATCTATCCTGGCATTGATATCGACGTTCCGACCGGTCCGGGGCTGAAGAAGACGACTCCCGACGATGTGCGAAACGCCGTTCGTGCGGCTTTCACACAAGGCGCGCAGGGCGTCATCCTGTCACGCAAGTATTCCGAGATGAAG
>DASUKV010000115.1:0-12238 GCA_036278555.1 Terriglobia bacterium | reverse complement strand
GGCTTCAAGAGCCGTCCAGACCATCGCGCCATAGGTGATTACCGCGATGTCCGTGCCCTCGCGCCGCACGATGGCTTTGCCCAAGGGAACGATATAATCCTGGTCCGACACATCTTCCTTGATCCGGCGGTAGAGGAATTTGTGTTCGTAAAAAATCACCGGATTGTCGTCCCGAATCGCAGCCTTCATCAGACCTTTGGCGTCATAGGCGGTCGCGGGCGCGGCCACTTTCAAGCCCGGCGTGTGAACAAACCACATCTCGTTCGATTGCGAATGGTACGGTCCGCCATGGACTCCCGCGCCCGAAGGTCCGCGAATCACCAGGGGCACTTTCGCGCCCCAGCGGTAGTGAATTTTCGCGGCCATGTTCACAATCTGATCGAAACCGCAAGCGATGAAATCCATGAACTGCATTTCGATGACGGGGCGCATCCCCATCAAAGCCGCCCCAGTCCCGGCCCCGACAAGCGCCGCCTCGGAAATCGGCGTATCGATCACGCGGCCGGCGCCGAATTTTTCAAGCATTCCGGCCGTCACCTTGAACGCACCGCCGTAGTCCGCGATGTCCTCACCCATGACGAAGACCGAGGAGTCGCGCTCCATCTCCTCCCAGATTCCCTGGCGGATGGCTTCGAGATAAGTCAGATTGGGCATGAGAAGCTCAGCGATTGATTCATTGAATCATTGGTTCATCGGACCATTGAAAAACGGCCTGTCATTCGGAGGAGCCTTTACGCGACGAGGAATCTCGCAAAGCCCTTTTTCTTCAGAGCGAGATTCCTCCCCATCGCTTCGCTCTGGATCGGAATGACAAGGTTTGGAGAGAATTGGCTCATTGAACCATTGACTTAATGAATCAATGAACCAATGGCTCAATGAATCAATTCATCTTCCACCAGCAATCTTCGTCGCAGTAAACCCCGTCCACCGCTGACGCACCGTCCGGCAGCGGCGACGATTCCGCAAAGGCGACGGCCTCATCCACTTCCCGCTGAATGGCTTCTTCCATGCCATGGATTTCTGATTCGGCAAGGACGCCATGCGCCAGCAGATGTCTCTGGAGTCGCGGAATCGGATCTTTGGTCTCCCAGGCTTTCAGGAGTTTTTCCGGAACGTACTCCGCCGCGTCGTGGGCGGAATGGCCGGCCATGCGGAAAGTTTTGCACTCAATAAAGCTCGGACCTTCTCCCATGCGGCCGCGAGCAATCGCCCGGCGAGCGGCTTCATACGTAGCCATCACGTCATTGCCATCCACGCTTTCGCCGGGCATGCCGTAAGCGGCGCCGCGCGCGGCAAGATCCTTGATGGCGTATTGCTTTTCCGTGGGCGTGGAATAAGCGTAAGCGTTATTGTTGCAGATAAAGATCACCGCAAGCTTCATCACCGCCGCCATGTTCATGGCTTCGTGAACGTCGCCCCGGCTGCTGGTACCCTCTCCGAAATAAACCAGGACGACGTTCTTCTGCTTCCGCTGCTTGAACGTGAGCGCCACGCCGCACGCGACGGGACACGTGTCCCCCAAGGGAGAAATAATGGGAATAATGCCGCGCTTCAGGCTGCCGATGTGCAGCGTGTTTTCGCGGCCGCGCGTGGGGCCGTTCGAGCGGCCCATCCAGTTGCAAAAAATTTCGCGCAAAGGAATGCCGCGGATCAGGAAGCAGGAGAAATCACGATGGCCGGGCAACGCCACGTCTCCGTCCAGCAACTGGATTGCCGAGCCCACGGCGATGGCCTCTTGCCCGCGTCCAACGTAAACGCCGCCAACGATTTTCCCCTGGCGGTAAAGCACGTGGTCAATGCGATGCTCAGACTCCCGCGTCAGCTTGAGGTAGTAGAGCATTTTCCGCAGCGTGGCAGGGTCAGGGCAGGTTGGCTTTGCAGACGGCTTTGTGGTTTTTGTCGAGGGCATGCAGGCGGCTCACAGTTCACGATGGCGGGTGAGACACATACATCAGCATTCTTCACGGGCCAAAGCCCGCACCCACGGGGCGACGGAACATCATTTCCACGTTAAATACTTCGCCCCAGCGCTTCACCACCCGCTCGGTGACTTCTGCCATTTCGATGCGGCGGCCCAGCAGCTTCTCTAAAGATGTCACGCCCTTGTCCCGGATGCCGCAAGGAACGATCCACTCGAAATAGCGCAGGCCCGTGTTCACGTTAAACGCGAAGCCGTGGGAAGTGACCCAGCGCGAAATGTGCACTCCCATGGCGACGAGTTTGTCATTCTCAACCCAGACGCCGGTGAACCCCGGGATGCGGCGGGCCGCGATGCCAAAATCGGCGGCCACGAAAATGAAGACTTCTTCGAGCGAGCGCATGTACCAGGCGATATCGCGGCGGTGCTGTGTGAGGTCAAGAATAGGATAACCCACCAGTTGTCCCGGCCCGTGATAGGTGACGTCGCCGCCGCGGTCCGTTTGATAACTTGTCGCGCCGATTTTCTTGAGCCACTCGGCAGTGATCAGAAGATTCTCAGGGCGCGCGTTTCGTCCCAGGGTATAGACGTGAGGATGTTCGAGCAAGAAGAGAGTATCCGGGATTGCGCTGGCCTTGCGGTCCAGAACCGCCTGCTTCTGAAGATCAAGCGCGGCGGCGTAATCGATCAGCCCGAGTTGTTCAACGTGGCAAATCATGTTAAAGAAGCTCTCAGCATTCAGCGATCAGCAATAGCAGCAGCTCTCAGAGCTTCCTCGCTGAGTGGTGAACGCTATTTCAGGCTGCTCAGGCTCCCTCACCCACCGCTACGCGGTCCCCCCTCTCCCGGAGGGAGAGGGCTGAACGAGGCATGGAGTTATTTCAGGCTGCTCAGGTAAGCGATCAGCGCTTTCATATCATCGTCCGAAAGGGGGAAGGCGGGCATGCCGCCTGCTTTCATCTTGGCGTTCGGATGACGAATCAGTTCCGCCACCTTGTCCTTGCCCAGGGTTTGTGTCACGCCAATCAATTTGACGGCCATCGCGCCGGCGCCGTCCGCGCCGTGGCAGGCGATGCAGCCATTTGAGGCGTAAAGCTGCTTACCCTTGGCGATCAGGGGATTCCCCGGCCCGGAGCTCACCGCCGCCGCAGCGGCTGCTGAGCCCGCGGCCATTTCCGGCTGAAAGGGCTGCTTCATGAATTGCGCCTCGGCTTTGTCCTGCTGCGCAAGCTGCGCCGCCACGCCGGGGTTGCTGGAATCTACGTGATAGCTGATGATTCCGAGCACAATCAGCGCGAGAAGAACGAGGGAAAAGATTCCCGCAGCCACGGGGCGCTTCCAGGGCCTGCGCTCGAGACGCCGGTCATAAAAAGGCAGCGCCAGCATCAGCAGGGCGATTATGCCTGGGACGACCAGGATTCCAATCACCGCCAAGGGACCCTCCCAGTATTTCAAAAACTGGAAAATGGGACGGTAATACCACTCCGGCCGGGGAATAAACGCCGTATCTGCCGGATTGGCGGCGGGGCCGAGAGCTTTGGGCACAAAGTAGGCCAGCACAGCCAGAATAATGATCAAGATGAAGGCAAAGGCCGCGTCCAGCACCACCTGCTTGGGGTAAAACTTTTCGTACCGGCCCTTGGGGGTGACGGGGTCCACGCTGGGGGGACCCGCGGGTCCGGCTTTGCGGAAAAGCAGGAGGTGCAAACCGATGAAAGCGATAATGCCCGCAGGAAGTATGAATACGTGGGCAACGAAAAATCGGGAAATCGTCAGCGTCCCCATTCCCGGGCCGCCGCGCGTCACGAGCTTCAACCATTCGCCGATCCATGGCACTTCACTCATGATATTCGTGCCAACGGCGGTCGCGAAATAAGACCGCTCATCCCAGGGCAGGAGGTAGCCGGTAAACGCCATTCCGAGCACCAGCGCAAAAAGAATGCAGCCCGAAACCCATAGCAATTCGCGACGGCCCTTGTAAGAGCCGAACATGAAAGTTTGAGTAATGTGAACCACCAGGAGAACGATCATGATGCTCGCGCCGTAGGAGTGCACGCCGCGAAGAAAAGCGCCGCTCCAAACCACCTTGATGATATAGCCCACGGTGGTATGGGCGTGATCGGCGGAAGGGACGTAGTACAGGGCAAGAAATGTCCCCGTCACGATTTGAGAAAGGAAGATGAAAAGCAGCCCGGAGCCGAAGACGTAAGCCCAGCGCGCGCCGCCGGGCACCCGCTCGTCCAGGAACTCGTGCATCATGGCTTTCCAGCCCGTTCGCTGGTCGAGCCAACCGGGGGAAGCCTGCGGCGCGCGGGGTTCCGGGCGCGAGACCTCGTTGGTGGTGACGGGCGAGTCAGACATAGATTTACCTCACGATTTCCTTAGCCGGTGACTTCCTTGAGGGGAACGAGGTTGCGAAAATACTCGTAGCGAACCCGTAAGCGGCCGCCTTCGACTTCGATGGGCAGGGTATCCATGCCCCGAGGCGGCGGGCCGCTGATGTATTTTCCGCTGGCGGCAAACGTTCCGCCGTGGCAGGGGCACTTGAATTCATTCATCTCCGCATTCCAGGCCACGTCGCACCCGAGGTGGGGGCACACCGCCGTCAGCACGCGAACCTTGCCATCCGGCCCTTTCGTCACATAAACCACTTTTTCCGAAAGCGTTTGCTGCCATCCGTCCGTTTTCTGAATTTTGATGACGCGGCGGATGGGCGAGGTGAGTGAAGCGTACCCGGTTAAATCTCCGAGGTCAGACCATACGACCCGGCTGGACTTGGCAAACACCGGATAAAGCGCCAGGCGAATGAGCGGGACGGAGAGCAATCCGGCGATCACCGCCCCGGAAATGCCCAGAACCCACCCGATAAACTTGCGCCTTCCGGCATCCTCCGGCGGCAGGGGCTCGGCGGCAGGCGGAAGTTCGAGATCCGCCGGCTTCTTTTCGTCCTGGTCCATCGTCGCCATGAACAATTCCTCCCCGGGGCATGAATCGAAGCTCTGCGGCGGTTCGGGATGCCGCGGACTGCGCTCTTCGAAATCTGCTCAGAAGCCGGAACAGTTGAGAAAGGTCTCCGGCGCCCCTCCCGTAATTCTTCCATATAAACACGGCAGCGTTGTATTTTTCAATATGCTGGCGATTTCGGGTGGCGGGCGGGGTGGCTGCTTGCCGCGCGGAAAGCCTATGAAGGTATGAAAAATTCGGTGGACGAGCAACAAGCCTCTCGCAAAGGCGCGAAGCCGCAAAGGTCCGCAAAGACACTCAAGGAGTCCCACTTTGCGCTTCTTAGCGCCTTGGCGTCTTTGCGAGAGGCTTTCTGCTGATTAACCAAATTTTTCACACGTTCTTTTGAAAAAGCGCAAAATACGGGGATTCTTCCGCTTCGCTTCGCTCCGCGTTAGAATGACATGGCCCCAAAAAGTTTGCCCAAAGGCGAAAATTTACGATCTTGCAGTGCAGATTCCTCGCCGTACACTATAATCAAAATGTATGGCGATTGCTTGAGGGAGAAGCGGGCATGTCTTTGCTGAGAGAAGATGACATCTCGGAGATTCGCGAGCGCTTGGGGGAAATGACGGGCGCGGTGAAGCTGGTCCATTTCACGCAAGAGCTTAACCTCGAATACGGCCGCGAGGCTCGCGAGCTGCTTCAGGAACTTACGGCGACGACCGACAAATTGACGCTCGAGATCAACAATTTTCTGCTGGATAAAGAGAAAGCGGCGGAGTATGGAATCGACAAAGTCCCGGCCACGGTTGTTCGCAATGGCAAGGACTTTGGCATCCGATTTTACGGCCTTCCGGCCGGATACGAGTTTTCAACACTGCTGGACGATATTCTCCAGGTCTCCAAGAATGATTCGGGATTAACGGCGGAAACGCGAGAGAAACTCAGCAAAGTCATCCAACCCCTGCATCTTGAAGTTTTCGTCACCCCCACCTGACCGCACTGCCCCCGGGCGGTGCGCCTGGCTCATTCGTTTGCGATGGAAAATGACCTTATCAAAGCGGACTGTATTGAAGCCACAGAATTTCCCGAGCTTGCCGCCGGGTACAGTGTTTATGCCGTTCCCAGAACTGTGATCAACGGAACCGCTTACATCGAGGGCTCGCTGCCGGAAGAATTTTTTGTGGATAGCGTGTTGAAAGAGGCAGGCATTCCCATGGACGATTCAGCCGGCGAAGGCGAGACCGCAGCAGGGAATCCTGATAAAGGTTGACTTGCCTCGTGGACCGTCGCGCTTAGTATTTCAAAACCGTGTGGATATCGTAGTTCGCCACCTTTTCGCGGCCCTTCAGGAATTCCAACTCAATCAAGAAGCCCAGCCCCGCAACTTTGCCCTGGAGTTGCTCGACGAGTCCGGCAACGGCGGCCGCGGTTCCGCCGGTCGCGAGCAGATCATCAATAATCAGAACACTTTGTCCGTTGCCGATGGCGTCGCGGTGGACTTCGAGCGAATCGGCGCCGTACTCCAGGTTATAGGTTGCCCGCGCAACTTCGGAGGGAAGCTTTTTGGGCTTGCGGACGGGCACGAATCCGGCGTTCAGGCGGTAGGCGACCATCGGAGCAAAAATGAAGCCGCGCGCCTCAACCCCGACCACAGAATCGATTTTGCGGCCCACGTAATGGTTGGCGAGGGCGTCGACGGCGCCGTGCAGCCCGACGGGGTCCTTCAGTAGAGTGGTAATGTCATAAAAAAGAATGCCGGGCTTGGGAAAGTCCGGAACTTCGCGAACCAAGCGCTTCAAATCGTCCACATTTCCTCCAGTTGATGAAGTAGTGAGAATGCCATAGTCCCCCCTCACCCGGCCTTCGGCCACCCTCTCCCGGAGGGAGAGGGCTGGAATCTTTTGTTTATGCCCGAGGCTGCCCCTGAGCGTCCCATCGATGCTAAATCCAACGGCGCACTCTGCCCCGGTAGCGCTTGTAATCCTCGCCGAACACCTCGCTGAGTTTTGCTTCTTCAACAGGGATCACAATCGAATGGACATAGGCGATGGTGAGGGGCAAGATAATGACCGGCCAAAGCTGTTTCAAGATCGCAGCTTCTCCAAGGTAGGCGACGATGAGCCCCACGTACATCGGATTCCGGCTGATCCGGTAAGGGCCCCACGTTACCAGTTTCGAGGATGCCTGCCCGGGCACCGTCGTGGTGCGCGCTTTGTGGAAGATCAGCAGGCTCCGTGCTGCAATCACCGCGCCCGCGAAGAATATTATCACGCCGGCACTGGTGACGCCGGGCAGAGCGTCCTTGTTGATGCCGGGAGGAAAGGCAGACTCGAGCCCCAGCCCAATGAGGTAGCTGAGGACAAATACCCAGGGGACTGGAACATGCAGGAGAAGCCGAACCGGGTTCCCGATACTCCTCTGTGTCATCGTCATCGCTAGCCTTCGATCACAAACCGCGCATACTTCTTATCAATTAATTGGCCGGTTTCTTCAACGCGAGTGACCTCCGCGCCAAGGGGGCCTTCCTGCAACCGCCGCTCGAACTCCTCCAAGGCCTTTTCGCTGCCGGCCGCGCACACTTCCACGTTCCCATCGGACAGGTTCCTGGCGTAACCACGAATTCCCAAGGCGGCGGCTTCGCGCTGCGCAAAAAAACGATATCCTACACCCTGCACTCTTCCGAAGACGAGGAACTTTTTCGCGATTTCTTGCCGTGCTCCTTCGCGCGTCATGCCACTTCATCGAGCGGCCATTCCTCCGCCGCCAATCCCGCCAGGATTGCCTCTCTCACGCGGTGTTGAATGGCGTGCAGGTTTTCGACGGAGCAGCCGGCGGTCTCAACCGGGTCATGAAAAGTAATGCGCACCACGCCGGGCCGGATCACGAACCGCCCTTTCGGCATGATTTTCCGGCTGCGCGAGATGGAGATGGGGACCACAGGCGCCGCCGCCTTGATCGCCATGATGAAGACGCCTTTCTTGAAGGGCAGCAATCGCCCGTGCGGGCTGCGGGTCCCTTCCGGAAAAACAAGAAACGAATGCCCGGCCTTCAGAGCGTCCGTCGCCTGTTCGAGCGCGAGGATCGCTCTTTCGCGGCGGCTGCGATCCACGGGGATGAAGCCTCGCATCCGCATGGCCCGGCCGAGGATCGGGGTGCGGAAAAATTCTGCCTTGCCCAGGATAAGAACGGGGGGAAGAAGCCCGATCACTGCCGGAGGGTCACAATTGCTCTGATGGTTCATCATAAAGACCACCGCCCGGCCTTCGGGAATTCTCTCCTGTCCGATTACCTCGAGGCGCACTCCCGCCAGCCGCACCGTCAGCCGCGCGCCCAGCACTCCTGCCCGGTAAATCGGGTCCGTCTGGCCCGTTAAAATGGTATAGAGCAGGTAGGGCGCGCCCACCACAAGGATATACGCCAGCGCGAATAAAACGACAGAAACCGAGCGGATCATGGATTGCTGCCATTCCCGGCGCCCGCTGTTTTCCCTTCCAGCCAGCCGTTGCGGATTCGAAGCTGTTCGGCCGAAGCGTTGGGCGACTCTTTCGCCCGGTATTGAACCTCGGGCCGCGAGCCCAGATTGAATTTCAACATCAGAAGCGCCTGGCCTCGGCGCACTCTCAGTGCTATCTTTTGCCCAGGCTTTACGCCGGTGACTTCTCGCGGTAGGGCGTAAAGCGTCTGGCCGTTCACCTGGGTGATGACGTCGCCCGCTTCAAGGCCCGCGCGGGCGGCGCCGCTTTCCGGCTCGACGGAAATAACTTGCACGAGTCCGTCAAAGTTGCGAACCGCCTGAAAGCCCCAGTCGGGCTGCTTGGAAGTTTCCGTTAGAAGTTCCAAGCCTGCGTAGCCCAGGTATTTTTTATAATCCAACTCCTGAGTCCCGGTCACCTTGTTCCCAAAAAAAGTCTCGACCCACGAGGAGGGAGGCGCGAGCGTGCTAATCGCCTGCTCTAAATCACGATCGGTGAAGAACCGGTGTTGTTTCGCAAAGTTTTGATTGAGCAGGCGCATCAGATCATCCAGGCTATGGTGGTTGCTGCTGGCATGACGGATTCCAAGGTCGAGCAAATAACCCAGAAGCTCACCCTTATTGTAATAAGAGATGCTTCGTTCCGGGCGTCCGTAGTCAGGGTATTTTTCAAGCCACGCCTCGAGCCCGGAAAGCTCCGCACTCTGGAAATGGCGCGCCGGCCGTTCTTCGAGCCTTTGAATGTCTCCGGCCAGGTTTTCGTAAAATTGGCGCCGGCTGATCAGTCCAGCGCGGAGAAGGGCGAGCTCCATGTAGGTGTTAGTGACGCCTTCGGAAAACCACAGGTCGCGCGTATCGTTGCCGTGAACGTAGTCGACCGGTTCGAGTCCCTGCGGGCGGATGCGCTTCACGTTCCAGAGGTGAAAGAATTCGTGCGCGATAGTACTCTCTAAACCTTCCCAGTTGGTTCGAAGCTCCGCCGCCGGGAAGGCGATGGCCGTCCCGTTACGGTGCTCCATGCCACCGCCGCCGCGAAGAAAGTGGAAAATGAACGTGTAATGCGAAAACGGAACATCCCGCATCAGCGCCGTCTCCGCGGCGGCAATTTTTTTAATAGAACCAAGCAGCCGCGAAGCGGAATAATCTGCCGGATCGCCCCGCACGATCACGCGGTAATCCGCGCCGCCTTCCTGAAACGAATAGCTCTGGAAATCACCCGCCTCGACCGGGCTATCTACCAGAGCGTCATAATCCGGCGCCGTAAAATCCGCCGAGCCGGCACCTTGAGGCACGAACGTGGCCAGCTTCCAGCCCTCGGGCAAAATGAAATGAATTCGCTCCGGCTGGCTGCGTCGGCCGGGCAGATAGAACAAAACCTCCGCAAGGTTGAGGAACGCGTGGTTCGGAATCAGCTCGCTTGAGAACACACCAGGCTTATTGGCATAGACTTCATACGTGACAACCAGCGGCGAGCACGATTCGCTCCCGGTCGTCCAAGTGTCCAGATCAACAGGAGCGAGCACAAGGCGCTGGCCGCTACATTTCGCCTGGAGGTCTTGAACGTTGCGGACGAAGTCCCGAATTTGATAGAGCGCGTTCCAGGCGGGAAACTGAATCTGGGTCGCAGGGCCAGTCTCAGGAATGGTGATCGTCACCCTGACCAGGTGCGATGCTGGATGCGTGAGGTCGACCGCGTAAGAAACGGCAGCCTTCGAGGTGGCAGACAATAGGAAAATCCCGCCGAGGAAAGCGAAGCATAGGGAGAGAGCTTGCCGTGGACTTGCTGAATCGCGCATCGCGTGCGTAATATTAACATGAGAGGTGGGAAGCCGGTGACCGGACTCTACAAGGCGGATTTGCACTGCCACAGCCGCTACTCAGGACAGGTGAAGCACCTGCGGTTTCTTCGCGCCCGCGACTGCTACTCCCAGCCGGTTGACGTCTATCGCCAGGCGAAGAAGCGCGGCATGGACCTGGTGACAATCACCGACCACGATTCCATCGACGGCTGCCTGGAGCTGCTCAATCGCTTCGGAGGAATACCGGATTTCATGATTGGGGAAGAGGTCACAGCCCGGCTGCCCAATTTCCATCACGAGATTCACATCGGCGTCTATGGGCATAACGAAGAGCAGCACCGGGAAATCCAAAGGCTGCGCGGGAATGCCGAAGACCTCGTCGCGTATCTACGGCAGAACAGCCTGCTTTACGTCCTCAACCATTTTTTTCACGATTTCTGGAACACCGCTCGCGTGGGGGAGTTCATCGAGCGCATGGCGGAACTGTTCAGCGTCTTCGAGGTCCGCAACGGCAGTCTGCAGCGGGAGCACAACGCTTTCATCGTCGCATTGCTCAGCCGGTTTCGCCATCTGGGGCGAATGGTGAGCATGGTGGCGGGCAGCGACTCCCACACCCTGCGCCGGATCGGCCGTAGCTATACAGCCAGCCCTGCGCGCACCCGGGAGGAATTCATCGCGGATATTCACGCCGGGCGAAGCCAGGCGTTTGGTCCTCACTCAAATCATCTATCTCTGGCGGCGGATATCTACGGCGTGGTGTTGCGTTATTATCCTACCGTCCTCTCCATCCATAATGGCGAGTTCTCACCCTCCAGCCGCGTTGAAAAATTCTTTTTAAGCCTTGCCGCCGCGCCTTTTTTGATCGCGCCTTATCTTGCCGCCGTGCGCCACATGCGCACCGAGCGCGAGCGCATCAAAAAGTTCTCAGCCCAAATGTTCGGAGACCCGCCGTTTCCGGCATTCCCGTAGCCTGCCCTGCCCGGAAAGCCTTACTCGCCGGCGCCCAATTCCCGCATCCAGATGTTGCGATAACGTACAGGATGGTGGTGATCCTGAAGGCGCAGCGGCCCCTGGCTGACTCCGGGCGGGTAAGGCGGCCGCTTGCCGTCGTGGACTCTGGTCGGGCCAGTGATCGCAACGTTGTCTTGAACGAGCACGCCGTTCTGTATGACGGTCACTCGCGCCGGCCGGAGAAGATTGCCATTGGGCATGAAGCGCGGCGCGCGGAAAATAATGTCGTAGGTCTGCCACTGGCCAGGCGGGCAGGAAGCGTTCACGAGCGGAGGATATTCTCCATAAACCGCCCCCGCCTGTCCATCCGGATAGGTTTTGCTATGGAAGGAATCGAGCACTTGAATTTCGTATAGACCTTGAAGATAGATGCCGCTGTTGCCCCTGTTTTGGTCCTCGCCGTGCGGCGGAGCGGGGGTGGTCCATTCGACATGTAACTGGAAGTCCTTGAAACTCTGGCGGGTCTCAATATCGCCCGTTCCTGGGACAACCTCAAAGTATCCATCCTGCGCTTTCCAGGGCGCTGATCCACCCTTGATGGATTTCCAATCCGAAAGATCCTTCCCGTTGAAAAGAATCGTCGCATCGGAAGGCGGGCGGCGCACGGAGGCTTGCATACTGCACCCTCCTGGCGTGATCACGTGGGGCTGGGGACGACTGCGGTCATTGGGCGGGTACTTAAAAACTGATTCTTGCGCAGATGCGTTCAAGCCCAGCAGGGCCAAAACAACAAAGATCGCAGCAATCGCACCGAACCGCGCGGCCAGAAGCATTCTCCGCATGGATTTTCCTCCTAATGTTGTTTAACGCAGATTAGTTGGTTGCAGTAAGTCAAACGAGTTCAGCCCTCTCCCTTCGGGAGAGGGAGGACCACGAAGTGGCGGGTGAAGGCGCTTCCAGAGCGCTTACAACGCCGGCCAGAGAGACTCCCAAATCTTAAATTCGGTGTGGTAGCCCGCCTCTTCGGCGTGCGTCAGTTTCTTCCCCGACGCGACGTCCAGCGTATCCTGAAAGATTTTGCGGCCCACCTCTTCCGTCGTCGCTTCGCGGTCCAGAATCGTTCCGGCGTTAATGTCGATGTCACCATTC
>DASUKV010000114.1:0-4300 GCA_036278555.1 Terriglobia bacterium | reverse complement strand
GGAAACAAGCTGGGTGATTCGCTGGTGGCGTTCTCGCTGCCGTAGACCGAATGTTAAAAGAGGAAGTAATTGTCTGGTTTTTCGGCCCTCACCCACCACTTTGTGGTTCCCCCTCTCCCAAAGGGAGAGGGCTATTATCTCCATTTCTCAGCCCTCTCCCTCCGGGAGAGGGTGGCCGAAGGCCGGGTGAGGGGTCGCCTCGATGGCCGCAAGGACAACCGCTGCCATCCTGTTCGCTCCTTCGTTGCCAGCACAGCGTCTACCGGGGCGCCGATCCTCCTGCTTTGAGTGTTCTCAAATCCAGCTTCCCGCAGCAAAGCGGTGTATTCGGAAAGGGTCCGTTCTCTGCCTTCCGTGCAGACCAGCATATTCAGCGTCTGCATGAGCGCGTCAGGCGGTCCGGTCTTATCCTCATTCAGAAGCCGCTCGGCAATGAGGAGCGCGCCGTGGGGCGGCAACCGGTCGTAAATCTTTCGAAGCAGCAAGCGGATTTTTTCTTCCGGCCAGTCGTGCAGGATGCGCCCCAAAGAAAACAGGTCCGCTTCCGGCAGCGCGTCCTTAAAGAAGTCGCCCGCGATCAATTTGATACGATCTTCGAGACCCGCGCGCTTCACATATTCCCGCGTTGTCCCAATCACACTAGGCAGGTCAAACACCGCAGCAAGCAGCCGGGGATACCGCTGGCATGCGCTCATGGCAAGGTGGCCCGTCGCTCCGCCCAAATCAACCAGCCTGGCGTAGCGGCCCAAATCAAATGCCGTAACAACGTGGGGTGAGCTTAACGATCCAAAGCCGTGCATGCCCATCAGGAAATCGCGTTTGGCCTCATCGCTTTTGAAGAAATGATCAAAGATGGATCCCTGCTTGCCAAAAGCCTGCCCCCAGCGGTTCGTGCCTTCCCGGACCGCATCTTCGAGGTGCTGCCACAGGGGATAGAGAGCGCTGTTCGAATAGAGAATATAGCCGGCGAGCGTGCCATCGCTGCCGCTGCGAAGATAAGCGCTGGCAACGGGCTCGTTCGAGTATTTGCCGTCTTCCTTGCGCAGAAGTCCAAGCGCCGCGCAGGCATTGAGCAATCGTTCGAGCGCTCCCGGATTGGCCGAAGTCTGGCGGGCGAGTTCAGCCGCGTCCTTGGGCGCGTCGTTCAGCCGGTCGAAGATCCCCAGCGCCACCGCAGTGAACATCACCTTGGAGCGCCGGAACCCGTTGATGAGATCGACGACCAGAGTTGGCTCAGGTTTTTCCATTCTATTGAAGGATGGTGCCGCCCCTTTATTTTTCAGCCCTCTCCCCGCGGGAGAGGGTGGCCGAAGGCCGGGTGAGGGCCAAACCGAATCATTGCTTTGCTCATGATTACGGCGCGAATTATCTCATGAGCATTAAATTCCGCCGCCGCGCCCGCAGCACTTCTTGTACTTCAGGCCGCTGCCGCAAGGGCAAGGATCATTGCGGCCGGGACGGTCCGCCGGTCCTTGGTCGCGCCTCCGCACCCAGTCCATCACATTCGCCGGAGGCCGCTCGTGACGAAGCTCGTTGGCCATGAATTGCATGTAGGGGCCGACATGGTGAAAAAACAGCTTATAGCCGGCGCACAGATAGTTCAACCCCTCTTCGCCGTCCGGCGTCTTTGTGAACCGGTGCTTGGGGCACTCGCCGTTACAGGCAAAGCGCACGTCGCACTCGCGGCAGTAGCGGGGAAGCGCGTCACGCTTATCCAAGCCAAACTTGGTTTGTTGAGGAGAGGCCGTCATGGAAGCCAGCGGGCTTTCCATAATATTCCCCAGCTTGTTTTCCGGATAAACAAAATGGTCGCAGGAATAAAGGTCGCCGTTGTGCTCAAGAGCCATGGCGCCGCCGCACGTCTCCCGGAAAACACACAGGCTTGCCGGCAAACCCAGCCACATTTCGAGCGCAACATCGAAAATCTGGATGTAACGGCGGCCCACGTCCGCGCGGACCCATTCATCAAAAATCCTGCACAGGAATTTCCCATACTGCGTTGGCTCGACGGACCACTCCGAAACCGCGGCGGTTTGGTGATCCTGCGGGCTGATGAGGACCAGCCCGGCGCCTGAAGGCCGCGGCGCCACGCGCTCCACAATAGGAATAAATTGCATAAAGCCGCTGCCGGCTTCTTTGAGGAAACGGTAGACTTCAAGCGGGTGCTGGCTGTTATGGCGCTGGACTACGGTGAGGGTGTTGAACTCGACGCCGTGCTTGTTAAGGTAGCGAAGGCCGCGCATGACGCGGTTAAAAGTCGGCTGGCCGCCTTTATCGACGCGATAGCGATCGTGGATCTCACCGGGGCCGTCGATCGAGATCCCCACCAGGAATTTATTTTCAGCCAGAAACTCGCCCCAGCGGTCATCGAGAAGAACGCCGTTGGTCTGGAAGGCGTTTTCAATGCGCTTGCCGTCCGAGTACTTTTGCTGAAGCTCCACCACTTTGCAGAAGTAATCCACGCCGAGCAAGGTGGGCTCGCCGCCTTGCCAGGCGAAGCTGATGGTGTCCGCGCTTTGCGCTTGAATGTATTGAGAGATATAGGACTCAAGGACGTCCTGCGGCATCTTCCAATCGGATTGGCCGGGATAAAGTTTTTCCTTCTCAAGGTAGAAGCAGTATTTGCAATCGAGATTGCAAATGGGCCCTACCGGTTTGGTCATGATGTGAAAACTGGAAGACGGCTGGTGCATAGCTCTGCTGCGACCTAAAAAGAGCGCAAACTGAGTCTAGCGCTGACTCTTCACTGTCACAAGGCTCAACCATCGGGCGGGCTGTAGCGCGTGTGAGCCATTCGACCGCTAAAAAAATCTGTTACGCGTTTCAATGGTTCAGGGATATTATAATCAACAGGTTAATATCTGAATAGGGTCTTTTATTCTGACATCGTTTAGTGATATTAGTCTTTGATGTCGGATTCTAATTGCCCGAGGCAGGCTCGATCCATTGACCGAAGGTATGCTCTTCGTAAGAAGTTTTCTTATCGAGGGCGGGTCCGGCACTCCACATGAAAGAGAGGGGTATGAAACTTAAAGTCGCAGCAGCACTGGTGGCGCTTGCGTTTTTTGCGGCTGCTCCAGGTTGGGCAAGTACAGTAACGTTTGATTTCACCAACTGCTCGCAGATCACTTCGCCGACGGGTTTTGGCGGTACAGCTTGCCATAACGCTGACCTGGGCCAAAACACAGCGACCTACACGAGCGGCGGGCTCACTTTAACCGCGACCGGGATGGGAAGCACAGGACCGGCCGATATCTATGTGAAGTTCTTTAGCGCCACGGATGAAAGGGGCCTCGGGTTGGTGACGGGTGCTTCCGATCATGAGATTCATCCGGGCGATTCGCTTTACCTCGACTTGTCCGATCTCGCGAGTAAGGGCATCACGAGCGGAACTCTCTGGCTCGGAAGCTTGAGCACTGAGAGTGGGGCGACGGAGGTTGGGAACGTCTGCGCCACCGACGCGGTTGGAACTCCTGGAACCAGCATGTGCGTCGCTTACAGCGGCGTATCTTCCGGAAGTTTGTCCAACACCGTTAGCTGGTCGTCTTCAGATCCCATCCTTAGCATCCAGTCGACGAGCGGTGGCTTCTTGGTTGGAGAAACCCTGAGTGTCACCCAATCGACTGTTCCCGAGCCCAGCACGCTGGTACTTTTTGGTACGGCGCTGCTCGCGGGAGCGTTCCTCTTCCGCCGGCGTCTTTCTTCTGAAGGAGCTTGCTGAAGAGCAGAACAAAAGCCCTAATTTACCCTTATCCTTTGAACCCTGGCGGGTGGAAAACCCGGCCAGGGTTTTTCTTTTTCAGGCAATCAAAATTTATTTCGAAAATGGCGCCCCGAGTGTCGCGAATCCAGACGATGCTCCTTGACAATGTGGGGATGACCCCCTATGATTCCAGGAAGAGGCTTTAGGGTGTTTGGCAGCGGACTTGAAGAACTCGGTTTGATTCTATTCGTCGCCTTCCTGCTGTTCGGGCCCAAGAAACTCCCCGAGATCGCCCGGGTGCTGGGCAAAGGCCTGGGAGAGTTGCGCCGGGCTCGCGACGAACTGAAGTTCTCCCTGGAAGAGGAACTCCGGAATCTCGAGTTAGACCGGCATCATCTGACGGAAGACATCACGAAGACTTTGGACGTTGACCGGTACGAAGTGGCCGAGGAAGAGGCTGAGCCGGCACCCGCGTATGGGCACAATAGTACGGACCCCACCCACGAAGAATCCGAACCCCGATCCTGAGGAAGAGCTTAGCGGCAAGCAGATGTCGTTCCTCGAGCATCTCGAGGAACTGCGCCAGCGCCTGATGCA
>DASUKV010000113.1:0-8506 GCA_036278555.1 Terriglobia bacterium | reverse complement strand
TACGAGCCTTTTGCAGGTGATGACCTCCATTCAGGAGACCACCATCGCCACGGTTCCGCGCCTCGCCGCCGTCGGCCTGGTGACTTTTCTGATGATGCCGTGGCTGCTGCGGAAGCTATTGTCATTTGCCACGCTGCTCTTTTCGAATTTCCGTCCGTATCTCGGATGAGCCGGAGGAGCGGGCGTGGAGACTCTGATCGTCCACACAGTCGAGAAGGCCACGCTGATCGGAGCGCGCATCAGCATGCTGTTCGTGTTTGCGCCGTTCTTTGGCAGCGCGGCAATTCCGCTACCCGTCAAAGCCGGTCTGACTGTCGCAGTAACGGCGGTGCTCTACCCGGTTTTGGGAGCGATGCCGCACGTGGCCGGCGTCGCGGGCTGGATGGAAATCCTGATCGGCGAGGCGATGGTCGGTCTCATCATCGGCCTCATCATGAACTTTGTTTTTGAGGGCGTGGAAATGGCGGGCGAGGTGGTGGGGTTCCAGCTCGGTTTTTCTTTGGAGACGGCGATTGATCCGACGACGCAAGCCGCTTCGCCCGCGCTTTCTGTGTTCTATCAGCTCCTGGCGCTGCTGTTTTTCATTCAGCTTGATATGCACGAATGGATGCTGGTGAGCCTGGCAAAAAGTTATGAGTATTTGCCGGTGGGCGCCGCGCGGCTCGGCCAGGCCGGGGCGGCGCACTTGCTCGAAGCTTCCGGGTCCATTTTCCTGATTGGGATTGAGATGGGCGCACCGATTATCCTGGCCACTTTTCTCACCGATCTCGCATTGGGCTTCCTGAATAAAGCCGTGCCGCAGTTTCCCGTCACCTTCACGGCGATCTCTGTGAAGAATCTTCTGGGGTTCGCCTTGATGGTGATCACTTTCGGGTTGTGGCCGGAGCTTTTAAAGGGTTATTTCGACCGGGCGCTTCTGGTGACACAGCATGTACTGCATCTGCTTTGAGGAGCGGCGGAATCCGTGGCGGACGACCGCACTGAGGAGGCGACACCTTACCGGCGGCAAAAGGCGCGTGAAAAGGGCCAGATCGCGCGCAGCCGGGAGCTTCCCACCGCTCTGGCTTTAATCGCCATCGTCATGGTCCTCGACTGGTACGCGATGGCGTTCTTGCTCGAGTGGCGGAACTTTTTCGTTGAGGTGCTGAACCGGGCGCATTCCGGAGATTTCGGAAACATTCTTTACATCATGCAAATGACCGCGCGCATCACCGCCATCTGGACGTTCCCGTGCTTGTTTCTCGGCGTGGGCTTGTCGGTGCTCGGCAGCATCGCGCAGGGGGGCGTTGTGATCGCGCCGGCGGCGCTGAAGCCAAGCTGGGAGCACCTGAGCCCCAAGGCGAATTTAGGGAAGATTTTTTCGGTGGGCGGCGTCGGCAATTTTCTGAAGTCGCTGGTCCCCATGGCGGTGATTGGCTACCTCGCTTTCGCCATGATCGCGCGCGACTGGAATTCCCTGGTGCTCTCTTCGGCCTCGAGCGCGCACGCCTCCATTGCGTGGATGATGAGCCGCGCCTTCGAGATTTCGTGGAAGTCGGGGATGGTGTTCCTGGCCTGGTCCGGCTTTGATTACCTCCTGCAGCGCATCCAGTTAAGCCGCCAGCTTCGCATGAGCCGCCAGGAAGTGATCCAGGAGAACAAGGACACCGTCGGCAATCCGCAAATCAAGCTGCGGATTCGCAAGCTGCAGCGCCAGATGCGCCGCCGCATGATGATGCGCGACGTGGCCAAGGCGACGGTGGTGGTGACGAACCCGACAGAATACGCCATCGCGCTCAGGTTCCAACCGGGCGCCATGCGCGCTCCGGTGGTGGTGGCGAAGGGAAGAGACCTTCTGGCCAGGCAAATCCGGCAGGAAGCGATCTGGCACGACGTGCCGATCGTCGAAAATCCGCCGCTGGCTCACGCCCTTTACCGGGCGGTGCAGATCGGGCAGGCGATTCCGCCGGCGCTTTACGTGGCCGTGGCGGAGATTCTGGCGTTTATCTTCCGCGCCCAGGCGCGGTCACGCCCGGCGCGTCCGGTACAGCCGCCGGCGGCAAACAGGAGAATCTGAGACGATGGCTCCCGCACAAGTTGCGAAACCCGCCTCCTCCCGGTCGCATCACGACTGGATTGTGCCTGTCCTCGGCGTGGCCATGGTCTTTGTCATGATGGTGCCGATCCCGGCCATCGTGCTGGACGTGCTGCTGGCGGTCAGTATTACGGTCTCGGTGCTGGTGCTGCTGGTTTCCATGTACATCCAGCGCCCGGTACAATTTTCGGTTTTCCCGTCGCTCTTACTTCTCCTTACCCTTTTCCGTCTTTCGCTCAACCTGGCCAGCAGCCGCCGCATCCTGCTGCACGGCAATCAGGGTCCGGGCGCTGCGGGAAAAGTGATCGAGGCCTTCGGCCAGTTCGTCGTCGGCGGAAACTATATCGTCGGCTTTGTGATTTTCCTGGCGCTGATCGCCATTCAGTTTCTGGTGATCAACCACGGCGCGGTCCGCATTGCCGAAGTGACGGCGCGCTTCACATTGGACGCTCTGCCTGGCAAGCAGATGGCGATTGACGCCGACCTTGGAGCGGGGCTTATTGACGAAACCACGGCTCGGACGCGCCGCCTGCAGATCGCGCGCGAAGCCGAATTCTACGGCGCGATGGACGGCGCGGCGCGGTTCAGCCAGCGCGACGCCCTGGCCACGATTTTGATCACCGCCATCAATATTGGCGCAGGCTTCCTGATCGGAATCTTTTACCTCAATCTTTCCTTTCAGGAAGCCCTTCGCACTTACACGATTCTGACCGTCGGCGACGGGCTGGTCACGATTATTCCCTCCCTTCTGGTTTCTGTGGCAGGCGGCATGGTGGCCACGCGCGCTTCCTCCGAATCGAGCCTGGGAGCCGATCTCAGCCGGCAACTGCTGCCGCGAAGCCGCCCGTTATGGATTGCCTCGGGCGTGATGCTGGTGCTGGCGCTGATTCCCGGCCTGCCGAAGTTCTCTTTCTTCCTGGTTTCCGGCGCGATGGCGTTTCTCGCGCGGGAATCCAAAAACCTGCGGCTTGCAGAAGAGGCCGCCGAGAAGGAGGAAGCCGCAGCGGGAAAGGCTAAGGCGGGCGAAGCTCCCCTGCCTCTGCCCAAATTGGATGACCTCAGCATGGAAGTGGGCTACGCGCTCGTTTCGCTGGTGGACGAAGCCCAAGGCGGGCAGATGCTGAAGCGCATTCGGGCGCTGCGGCGTCATCTGGCGATTCAACTCGGATTCATGGTGCCTCCGGTCCACATTACGGATGATCCGCGGCTCAAGCCCCGGGAATACGTCGTGCGGCTGCGGGGCGTTGAAATCGCGCGATGGTCGACCGAAGGAGATTGCCTGCTTGCGATCAGCGCGGAATCGCAGTCGCCGCCTCTCGAAGGAAAAGATACGCGCGAGCCGGCTTTCGGGGTGGCGGCCAAGTGGATTGATCCGGCGCGCCGCGAACGCGCTCTCGCCAGCGGTTACGCCGTGGTCGACCAAACTTCGGCCATCGCGACGCACCTCGCGGAGCTCATCAAGCGATATGCCTATGAGCTTTTGACTCGCCAGGAAACGAAGCGGCTGCTGGATTCCTTGTCGGAAAGCCATCCGAAGCTTGCCGAGGAGCTGGTTCCGAAGGCGCTGAGCCTCGGCGAAGTGCATCGCGTGCTGCAGCAGCTTTTGCGGGAGCAGGTCTCGATCCGCGATCTGCCGACGATTCTCGAGGCGCTTCTCGACGCCTCGGTGGTCGGGAAGAACCCCGTCATGCTGGTGGAAGCGGCGCGCCAGGCCTTGGGGCGCGGTCTGATTCAGCCTTTGCTGAATGAGGAAGGCAAACTGACGGTGGTCACCATCGATCCGCAGCTTGAAGAGCAGATTTACCAGACCTTTGATTCCCAGACGGCCGCTCCCCGTCCGGCGGCTGCGCAAGCATCCTTCCTGCGGCGGATTCTGGACGGACTGCGCGGCCACATGGGAGAGCAAATGGGCCTGGCGTCGCCGGCGCTGCTGTGCAGCTCACCGGCACGGTTTCACCTCCGCCGCTTGCTCGAGCCGTTTCTTCCCAAGCTGGCCGTGCTCTCACCGGCGGAGATTCCCAATTCCGTAACGGTGCAATCCATGGGAGTGGTCCGTTGAAGATGCGGCGCAGAGGGGCAAGGGGATTTGAATGATGAGCCCACTCAAGGCAGCCAAGAAAAATTACGAAGAAGTCTCGCACCTGGACCAGGAGGAGCGGGATCAGCTCCTTATGGAGAACCTTCCTCAGGTGCACTACATCGCGCGGCGGATTCATGACCGTCTGCCTCCGCACGTGCCGCTCGAAGACCTGGTGAACGCGGGGATTGTCGGCCTGCTCGAAGCCATTCGCAATTTCGATCCCACGCGCGGGGCGCAGATCAAGACGTACGCCAAGTTGCGAATCCACGGGGCGATCCTCGATAGCCTCCGGGAAATGGACTGGAGCCCGCGGGCGCTGCGGCGCAAGGGCCGGCAGCTTGAAGAATCACACAGCCGGCTGCGGCTGAAGTTCGAGCGCCCGCCCTCGGAGCAGGAGCTTGCGGAGGATATGCAATTGAGCCTCAAAGACCTTCGCACGCTCCTCTGCGATCTTCGCGGGTTGAATCTGGGCAGCTTGCAGGCATTGGAGCAGGAGGACGGCAAGGGCGACCAGGTTTATAAGTACATGCCTAACTCGCCCGATGAGGACCCCTATTACCTCTGCCTGCAATCGGAAGTGAAGCGCTGCCTCGCCTCGGCGATTGGAGAGTTGCCCCTCCGCGAGCGGCAGCTTCTGGCCTTGTACTACCACGAAGAATTGACGATGAAAGAAGTTGGCGCAGTGCTCGGCATCGGCGAGGGCCGGGTCTCGCAGCTTCACTCCTGGGCGATGGCTCGTTTGCGGATGCGGATGCAGGAGTTTCTGGGTGAACGGCCGGCGCCTAAGGGCAACACGAGAGAGGCACCCGGAGCCTAGCGGTTTATGACACAGATCCGCGTTATAACACGGGGGAACGAGAGGACTGGAACTGCCGGTTAGAACCCTCACCCATCGCTTTGCGGTCCCCCCTCTCCCGGAGGGAGAGGGCTGCTATCGTTATTCCCTTTATCTCTCAGCCCTCTCCCTATGGGAGAGGGTGGCGAGCGGGGAAGCAGGGCTTCCCGTCGCGAGCCGGGTGAGGGAAGGCTGTTTGAGGTAACGCCTGAGCATGGAAAAGATTCTGAGCCAGGAAGAAATCAACGCGCTGCTGCGAGCGGCGCAGGATTCTGCGGGATCTTCCGCCGGAGGCGGCAAAGAACGGAAATTCTCGCCTTTCGTTTTCGGCAAAGCGTCGCGGATTTCGAAGCAGCAGGTTCAGGACGTGGCCCAGGTGCACGAGGCCTTCGCCTACAGCCTGAAGAACCGGCTGGGAGCTTTTCTGCAGGTGGCGGTGGAAGTCAATGCCATGTCGGTGGACGAGGTGCCGTACTCGGAATTCATTCAAAGCGTGCCGCAGCAGGCGTACCTGGCTTCGATGAATGTGCGGCCGGCGAATTGCATCGCCATCCTCAGCCTCGATCTTTCGGTCGCCTTTCCCATGATTGACTTGATGCTCGGAGGCGACGGCAAGCCGGAGGCGGTGGAGCGCCCGGCGACCGAAATCGAGGAAAAAGTCCTGCAGACCGTCGTGGACATGGTTTCGGAAGAGCTGCAGATGGCCTGGCGCCAGGTGGTGGAAATGAGTTTTTCGTTCGCCCAGACCGAGCGCTCGAAGGAGCTTTTCCGACTGCTGCCGCCCTACGAGAAGATTCTTTTTCTCAGCTTTGAAATTCGCATGCCGGACGTTTTCAGCACGATGACGCTGGCCTTCCCGGCGGCGGCCTCATCGATGCTGCTACGAAAGCTGGCAAAGAAAAACACGCGAAGCCAGAGCGCGCCATCGGAATCACAAGCCCGGCTGCGGGAGCGCTTGAAGGACTGCGTCCTGGCGGTGGAAATGCTGCTGCCTCCGACCCACGTCCGCGGAAAAGACCTGCTGGCGCTGGGTGTTGGTCAGACATTGCTGATTCAGCAGCGCACGTCGCAGCCTGCCGTGATCCAGATCGCCGGGCGGAAAATGTTTGCGGGTTATCCCGTGCGGAGCGGAAAACAGCGGGGCGGCATGATCCGGCAAAGGTTCGTGCTTTCATCCTCTTCTGAGAAGGCCGGCGAATGAACACAACGGAAATTTCCCAACTCAGCGCGCAGGGGCGCGATTATCTTGCAGTCTGGAGCCATGCTGTTTCGGAGGGCCTGGGGCGGCTCGCGGGCTCAGCGGTGGCCGTAGAAGCGCTTGCGAGCGGGGAATCGCCGCAGCAGGCGGGCGCCCCGGAAGCAGGAGTCTGGATGCGGTTCTTCGCCGGCAAAGCGGGCGAGCAGGCTTTTTTCCTGTCTGCGGAAGACGCGCTCCGCCTCGTGCAATTGCTATTGGGAGGGGAACCCAAGGCTTCGGCAGTCCTCACGGAAGAAGACCGGGAAGCGGTGGCGCAGTTCTTTCAGCAAATTGCGACGATGGTCCCCGTGAGCGATTGGCTGGGAGCCGCCGGCGAGCTTGACTTTGCGGGCCTGGAAGCTCCGGCCTGGGAAAATGCCGGCCAGTTGGACTTTCGCTTTTCGAATCTGCAGGGCGCTCTTCTGACCCTGCACGCTCAGCTTAGCGGTGATTTTCTGACGGCGCTACAGGCGGCGAAGACAGTGAGCAACAAAGAAGAAACGAAGCCGCTGCCCCCGCCCCCGCGCCCCGCATCCTCTCCGGGCGCCGTGCGCGATGTCCACCTGGAATTACTGATGGACGTGGAGCTCGAAGTCAGCCTCCGTTTCGGGCGCCGCGAGATGCTTTTGAAAGATGTCTTGAACCTCACTTCGGGATCCGTTGTTGAGCTCGATCAGCAAGTGCAGGACCCGGTTGAACTGCTGGTGGGCAGCAAAGTGATCGCGTGGGGGGAAGTGGTTGCAGTAGACGGAAACTACGGCTTGAGAATCACCGGCCTGGCCAGCCGCGAGGAAAGACTCCAATCGCTGAAGAAATAATCCATGATGAATTCTGCCTCACCTCCCGAACGATGCCGGAATCAACAATGCCCGCAATCCCGCCCCTCCTGGTGGCGATGGCGAAGGCCGAAGGGCGTCTGGCTGAATAAAAACTGGTACTGCAGCCTGGAATGCTTTGAAAAGGCGGCCGCCGCGCTTTTTGCGCGCATGGACCTCAAAGCTCCGAGGAGCAGGCAGACCCGGTATCGCATGCCCCTGGGGCTTCTGATGCTCTCCAAAGGTTTGATTACGAATGAGCGCCTTCAGGAAGCTCTGAAAGTGCAGCGGGAATCGCAGCGGGGGAGATTGGGCGACTGGCTGCGCCAGTTGGGAATGGTGACTGAAGATCAACTCACGTCAGCGCTGGGCATGCAATGGGGCTACCCCGTTTTTCATCTGGCGCAGAGCCCGGGCTTCGCAGAATGCGCCGCGATGGCGCCCCTGCCGGTGCTTGAGGCGTCCTGCATGGCGCCCGTTCATTACTTGCCTCACAGCCGTACGCTTTACGTCGCGTTCTCCGATGGCATTGACTTCGCCGCCCTGCGCGGGCTTGAGCAGATGCTCGAATGCAGCACCCAGCCTTGCGTGATCGGCGAAACCGAGATGGCTGAGGCCCTGGATGAAATCCGCCGCCTTCCTCGCCCGTCTGAAACGGTGCTCGAATGCCCCTGCGAGCCCCAGAAGCTGGCCAGCACCACTCGCGACTGGGCGCAGACCAATGCGGCCGAACGCGTGGGCGTGGTGACCTGCTCGGAATACCTTTGGATTCGGATTGAAAACACCTCCAACTCCGGCCATTTATTGGTCCCGCTGCTCGAAGCGCCGCAACCCGTCGCGCCGATGACGCTGTGAGAGGTGAGCAGAGCTCCAGGTTCCTCCCAGACCTGCCGTCATAATTCGTAATCCGCAATAAAGCTCGCCTTTGCGGTGCCGATACAACGAAAAGGATGCGCGAAACGAACCCTGGCACGAGCTTGGGCGTTTCCTTAATTTTTGCATCCTAAATGGCTGATTTTCAGCATGTTCGCTCGAGGCTGCCATGATCGGTTCTCAGCGCTGAGTCCCGAATGGCCAGTGAGGTTTTCTTAATTAGCACGGATCGCTTTTGAGGCTGATGATGATCGTGAGGAACGAAGAGCCTTTTCTTCATCAAGACGAGGCCGCCAGGTTGCGCAAACAACTCCAAGCTCTGCAGGACGAGGCAAACCTGTTCAATCCTCCTCCTTCCCTGGATCAAATAAACCGTCTCCTCAGTTCTGCTCCCGTTGACCTCCGGAGGCTGGGTGAGGCGATTCGTGACCATTCCGGACTCGTCACTGAGGCGCTGAAGCTTTGCAATTCCACGCTGTTCAGCCTTCCCCAACCGGTTTCAAACCTGGAGCAGGCGGTGATCATCACGGACGCCGACGTTGTGCGCACCCTGCTTCTGGCCTGTTGGATCATTCAGTGCGCCGGCCAGAAA
>DASUKV010000112.1:0-3604 GCA_036278555.1 Terriglobia bacterium | reverse complement strand
ACAGGAGGCAGAGGATTTCGGGCCACCACGATCCTGGCCAGCCATTTCACGGAATCCATGCCGTACCAGCCGGGAAACAAAGCCCGCCAAGGCGCGCCGTGATTCCGAAAGAGCGGCCGGCCGTTCAAACTGGTGACCAGTAATCCATCCGCCATCGCGCGGTCCATCGGCACGCTGCGCGAGAACCCATCCTGCCCAAAGAGATGTAAGAACTTTCCCCCGGACTCCGGGCGCACCAGAGAAACGACTTCGCCCAGGGACCATCCTCGCCAGGCGCCGTCGCTCACCAGGCTGACCGCCTTCACCGGGTCGCCCGCGCATTCGAGCACCGCGCCGATTTCCCGCTGGCGCAGAGAGTTGAGCGATTCCGGCGTGAGCTGGCGCGGGTGTTCGACTTCTCCTTCAATGCGAAGGGAAGCGGGAGCCGACTCTGGCGCGCTGTAGTGGTTCCGGATGTAAAAATCCTCCACTCGCGTATAGGGCCCCTGCAAGGAACCCAGATCGAATTCCACGACCAGCGGGTAGGCAGAGACGGTGTGATGATCCGCCCAAAGCCTTGTCGCGGAAGCCAGGAGCGTTCCGCCTGTTGCAAGAATAAACTCCCGCCGGCGCATGCGTTTCATTTTAGGTGGAGGCTGGGAAACTCTCAATGGAAAACAGAGGCTGGTGTGGTAGTCCGCCGGGCGCGTTGTCGCCGCCAAAAGGCCCACGGTCAGAAAAGGACTGACCGTGGCTACCGGCGGAATCAGTGAATGTGCTTCACTTTTTTTTGCATGTAGTCCATCAAGAGGTACTGCCCGAGGGTGTAGGGCGTGGTGAAGTAGGCTTTGCCGCGGCAGATTTCGGTGATCTTCTGGACAAAATTGATGAGGCCGTAGTCCGAGGCGAGCATAAACGTGTTGATCAGGATGCCGTTGCGGCGGCAGCGGGCCACCTCGTGAAGGGTTTCCGAAACCACCAGCGGGTCCAGCCCGAAAGCGTTCTTGTAAATGCGGCCATCTTCAAGGGTGAGGGCGGAAGGCTTGCCGTCGGTAATCATGATGATCTGGCGCATATCCTTCTTCTGACGGGAAAGAATGCGCTGCGCGAGGCGCAATCCCTCTCGCGTGTTGGTATAGTGCGGTCCCACCTGAACGCGGGCAAGTTGGCCCAGGGGTATTTCCTCCGCGCTGTCGTGGAAGAGCACCAGGCTCATCGTGTCGCCGGGATATTGCGTGCGCATGAGGTGAGTGAGGGCCAGCGCCACTTTTTTCGCGGGGGTAAAGCGATCCTCGCCGTAAAGAATCATGCTATGGCTGCAATCAAGCATCAGAACGGTGGCGCAGGAGCTCTGGTATTCGCACTGGCGCACCTGCAAATCCTCGTAATCGAGGTCGAGCGGCACCTTGAGGCCGTCACGCTGGATCGCCGAAAGCAGTGTGGCGTTCACGTCCAAATTCATGGTGTCGCCAAACTCGTAGCGGCGTGTTGAGCCGTCGGATTCAACGCCGGTCGCGAGCTCCCGGGTGTCATGGCGGCCGAAGCTCGATTTGCCCAGCGAAGCGAGTAGGTCCTTCAGCGTCTTAAAGCCGAGGAAATCAAGCGCCTTATCGGTTACTTCGAACTTTACTTTGCCCTCGGGTCCGTTCGAACCCATGCCGCGGGCTTCTGTAACCTTGCCCTCCGGCTTGTGCGGCTGTTCAATGGTGATGTAGCCCTCGGCGGCCAGCTTCTGAAGCATCTGGTTGATGAGGTCGTGCAGGTGGGACTTCTCATACTCTTCGGAGTTTTCGAGAAACTCCTTGAGCAAATCATCGGGGATCATGCCTTTGTCGTGCATTGCTTCGAGGAGCCTTTGATGAAGCTGCTCCATCGTGCGCTCGGGGTCCATTTCATAAAAATCGTAGAATTGGTTGGAAAAGCCGCTATCGAGAAGAAAATCCTGCAGAAGCTGAAGGAGATCCTCCGAGGTAAGGCCCTCGAACGGGCTGCCGGTATACTTACTGTACTTGATGTATTTCATCTGTAGCGGCGGTCTATGACCGCCGTCCTGATTTTTTTTCAGTAGCTCAAACGATAGGCTAATTCAACGATCGCCGGCGCGCGCCGCTGGTTGGCCCAGTCTCCTCGGCTTGCGCTTCCGCGCGGCGCGCTTCTATGTGGTAGCCCAACTCTTCATTGCGGCTGATTTTCTTCAGCGCGTAAAGACCTTCCAGGATAAATTCGGCGCCCGAGACCTGGAGCGTCTTGTCATCTTTCGGCTTGATTCCAAGCGGTTCAAGATTTTCGAGCAGCCCTTGAATTTTCTTGAACTGAGGAAACACTTCCTCCGCCGGTGCGCCCTCCGCGTACTTGAGGTTGCCTCCCAATTCGAACCACTTCACAATGCCCTGCATGGGTACGCCATCAAAATATTTCCGGAACGTGCGCGCGGTGGCCTGCCGGATAATATCCCGCGCCACGGTGTCCGCCCCGCGAAGCTCACCCTCATACTCCAGCTCGAACTTGCCGGTCAGCGACGGCAGCGCGGCGTAAAGGTCGGAGAGGCGCGGCGTCACCACGTTTTCACGGTTCATCAACGCCCGGCGCTCGGCGCTCGAAAGCGCGTTCTCGAGGCAGGTAATCGGCAGGCGCTGGCTCACGCCGCTGCGCTTGTCGATCTTTTTTTCCTGGCGCGCCTCGAAGGCGATGCTTTCCACCACTTCGCGGATGAACTGCGGAATCACCATGCGGCCGCGGCCATTGCGTTCCGTCCAGGCCTCTTGCGTAGTAATGGCGATGGCATGTTCAAGGGTCTGCGGATAATGCGTGCGGATTTCCGAGCCGATGCGATCCTTCAAAGGCGTGATAATCTTTCCGCGCGCGGTGTAGTCTTCCGGATTGGCGGTGAAAACCAAAACCACATCCAGGGGCAGCCGGACCGGATAACCTTTTATCTGCACGTCGCCTTCCTGCATGATGTTGAACAAGCCTACCTGAATCTTCCCGGCCAGGTCGGGAAGCTCGTTGATGGCGAAAATACCGCGGTTCGCTCGCGGCAGCAATCCGTAATGAATGGTGAATTCGCTGGAAAGGGCGTGGCCTCCGCGCGCGGCCTTGATGGGATCAAGGTCACCGATCATGTCTGCGATCGTCACGTCGGGCGTCGCCAGCTTTTCGACATACCGTTGTTCACGCGGAAAATAGTCGAGGGGCGTTTCATCGCCGCGCTCGTTCACTAGCTCCTGGCAGGCGCGGCAAATGGGCTTCAAGGGATTGTCGTGAATCTCGCAGCCTGCGATGAATGGAACCTCGTCATCGAGCAGGGAAACGAGTCCTCGCAGGATGCGGCTTTTGGCCTGGCCGCGGAGACCGAGCAGAATGAAATTGTGCCGGGAAAGAACGGCGTTCTCAATCTGCGGAATGACCGTGTCATCAAATCCGATAATGCCGGGAAACACTTCTTCACCAGACGCCAGCTTCCGCGTCAAACGCTCGCGCATTTCATCTTTCACGCTGGAGCCGCGATAATTTGATTTTTTGAGTTCACCCAGGTTTCTTGCTCTTGCCATGCCCCCATTATAGGTGAGCGGTCCGGGCAACTCAATGAAGGATTCCATCGCCATCGTCTTCCGGGGCATCGATT
>DASUKV010000111.1:0-13493 GCA_036278555.1 Terriglobia bacterium | reverse complement strand
GAAAAAATCGAATCGAGCGTGGAGTCGGCAGGGAAGGAGATCAAGACCGGCGCGATGCGCGCAGGGCATGAAGCTCAGAAGGATGCCGCCGTGGCCGGACAGGCTGTGAAGAAGAGGTTTGGCCGCAAGTCAACGAAGCGGGGTCAGCAATGAGCTGGAGGATTTGGCTGAAGGGCCTGATGGCGGCTGTGATTTCGAGCGCGGCGAATTCTATCTCCGTGCTGATTGCGGATCCGAAACACTTCAATCCCACCGCGGCAGGAGGCTTCAGAAATCTGGGAGTTGTTGCCTTAGTCAGCGCCATCGTAGGTGGAGCGCTGTATCTCAAACAGTCGCCAGTCCCAATTGATGAGGCCCCAAAGGCAGTCCCGAGAGGGGAGCCGAGCAAAGGAGAAGCAAAATGCGAAGAATGAAATATCTCGCGATTCCCGTCCTGGCGTTAGCGATGGCTGGGTGTGAGGCAGGGCAGTGGGTGAAAGCGGCACAGCAAATTCTACCGGTCGTACTCCCGATGGTGACCAATCTGGTGAGTGCCGTTAGCTTGCTACAGGGAAAGACGGTCTCGGCGGCAGATCTCAATACCATCAGCCAGACCGCCAGTCAGGTCTCGAATGACCTGAATCTTACGGCTCAACTCATCAACCAATACCAATCATCTCCCAACGTGACGACCATTGAACGCCTGAATACCGTCCTTGAGGAAGTACATACAAACCTCAGCAGCTTACTGCCGGCGCTTCATATTGCCGACCCGGCAACGATTCAAAAGGTCGCGGCCGTCGTGATGCTGATCAATAACGAGGTCGTCTCCTTGCAGCAGGTCCTTCCTGCAGTTTCAGGTGGCAAGTTGAAGGTCCGGCGCGGCGCTGCGGGCTCGCCGTTGAACGCCAAACAATTGAAGGCCCAATTTAATGCAATCGTGACGCAGCCTACCCGCAATGCCGCAGTGAACCAGGCGTTTGCTGGCATCACCTTGAAATAAGCCGCGTTCACGCGTGGTCTGGTCCTCGGCAATGCGACTTCAATAAAGCGGTCACTCTGGAGCGACAATGGCAACGCCTAAGTTGAGAAAAGGCCTGGGAAGAAGAGCTGATGCCCCCGACGAGCGCGATTACCGGATTAACGGATCGCCTCACCTGGGTGTGGGAGCGCCGCTGCCAGCGAGCGCCGACGTTTTCTCCGGATTGGATCTTCCAGTCTACGATCAGCAAGAGCTTGGATCTTGCACAGCAAACGCGGGGGTCCTCTACCGGCGTTTCCTGGCGCAGCGGTTCGCTAAGTATTCCGCGGGCGATCAGAACTTGAGCCGTTTGTTCCTCTACTATCAGGAAAGGAAACTTCCCTGGAACCACACCGTCGAGGAGGACAGCGGCGCGGCGATTCGAGACATCTTTTATGTGCTCGCACACACGGGTGTGTGTCCTGAAGGTGACGACCCGTATGTTCTCGCGGACTTTGCCTCCCAGCAGTCGAATGACAGCACTGAAGATGTCGCTCATGCGCAGCAGTTCCGGATTGGCGCTTACCATCGCGTGCCGGATGTGACAGTTGCCCGGTCCGTGTTGGCTTCAGGGTACGCCATGGCCCTTGGCCTCACCGTGTACGAGTCCTTTGAGGATGTCGGCCCAGACGGCATTGTGCATCTTCCGCGGGCGGGCGAGGTCGCCTTGGGCGGTCACGCGGTTGTGATACGTGGTTACGACGACCACCGGCGGAGTTTCCTGTGCCAAAACTCGTGGGGTGAGTCGTGGGGAGCAAAAGGGCTCTTCTGGACGCCATACGAATACATTGAACGGACGGATCTCTCGCAGCCCGATATGTGGATAGGCCATTTGGGAAAGCCTTGGCGGAAGAATTGATCGACTGATTCATTGAATCAATGAATGGATGAAGAATGAGCAAATCGGCTCACAGCTCGGAAAACGGACACCCGGCGCGGGCGCTACGGCGAGAGATGAAAAGCCTGAATGACCGTATTGATCAAGCGGCGGCGCTAGCGGATCTGCACATTCGGTCTCGCGATCTTCGGTTCCGCGATCGCCCTTGGTCTCCGCCGATGCCGTCCGATGCCCCGCGTCCAAGCGACGTGAGAGTTGATGCTGCGAAGGGTGGTTTCGACAAAACCTACGGCGTGTCCGGGACTCCGATTACCGGGGGATTTCTTGTCGACTTGGGAGAATACAATCCCGAGCTGATGGGCCGGAACGCCATTCCTGTTTACGAAAAGATGCGGCGGTCAGACGCCCAGGTGCGGGCGACGCTTGCGGCCTGCAAGCTGCCAATCCTGAGCGCGAAGTGGGAGGTGGTGCCAGACGACGTGCCTCGTGGCTCGGGGTCCGTAGTTCGCGGACCACGAGCCACGAATCACGGTGCACGGTCTAAGCAGGTTGCGGAGTTCGTTCGAGATAACCTCTTTGGCGGGCTGGAATTCCAAACCACCACGGGGGGATGGGTTTCACAGTCCTGGCAGAGCGTAATTTCAAACGCTCTGCTCATGCTCGATTTCGGCTGCGCGGTCCATGAGGACGTCTGGAGGGTTGATGGAGATCGCATCCGGCTGCGCGCACTGCCGTCGAGGCTTCCCCTTACCTTCTATCGCTGGCATACGGAGGCTGATGGAGAAACGCTGATCGCCCTCGAGCAGTACGGTTACCGCGGGGATCAGTTCCTCAACGTACTTCTGCCGGCGGATAAAATCGCGCGCTTCACTTATCAGCAGGAGGGCGCGAATTTCTGGGGCACTGCTCTGCTCCGCGCGATGTATCCGCACTGGTATGTAAAGTCGAAACTCTATCGCATTGATGCCATCGCCAACGAGCGGAACGCCCTGGGTATTCCCGTTTTTCGCCTTTCCCCCGGATTTGCCGCGGAAGATAAAGCCGCCGCCTACAGTTTTGTAACGCAGCTCGCAGCACACGAGGCGACGGGCTTGGTGGAGCCTCCCGGGGAGCCGCACACGGGACTACGGATAGCGGGTTACGAAGGCAACCTGCGAGACGTGATGCCATCGATCCAGCACCACAACGAGATGATTTCGCGTGCGGCGCTTAGCACTTTCATGGACCTTGGCCAGAGCGCGCATGGCTCGCGGGCGCTGGGCGCTACGGCGACGGACTTCTTCATGCTTGGCTTGCAAAGTGTCGCAGATCAGATCGCGATGGAGATCACGCAATCAACAATTCGCCGCCTTGTGGCTATCAATTTCGGCGGGGACGTCCCTTGCCCGAGGCTGATTCCGGCAAATGTTCAGGCACGGAGCATCAGCGAAACAACCGCTGACCTCGTGGCCTTGGCTCAGCAAGGGCTGGTGGTGAGCGAAAAGAACATTCGCCGGGTGATCCGTGAACGATTCGCGTTGCCTGACGAGAGCGAAGAGGGTGTCGTCGCCGTGCGGGGAGAAACAATTGATCAAGGAAACGCGGGTATCGCTGGTAGGGGCGGAGGGGATGTTGAAGATTAGCGACACGATGACGGTATTTGAAGTCCGTGGCCACTATCACCGGGCTAGAAGAACCACGAACAGGACTGAATCTTCGAAACTCTGCGGTTTGGATGAGCCGGCGCGGAAGTGAGACTGCTGCCGCCACAATTCTTGACGCGGTTTGGGGGAACGAAGGAAATGGAAAATCGAAGGGAAAAGAGATGGCGCAAATGGGGGATTCACGGAGTCCTTCTTCTGCTCCCGCTGCTATTTGCGATCCGATTGGGAGCACAAGGAACGGCGAGCCACAAATCCACCAAGCAAAGCTCTGCGAAGCGGGGACTCCAGGTGATCGGCCCTTCAGGGGCGGACCAGATTTTGAGTTCCATTTATGATCCAAGCACGAATTCCATCAGGGTGAGCGGCGGCTCAGGTTCGAGCAGTGGCGGCACGGTGACGAGTGTCGGTTTGTCGATGCCGAACGAGTTCAGTGTCACGGGCAGCCCGATCAGCTCGAGCGGAACGCTGACGGTCAACTGGACGGCGCCTTTAAGCATTGCGCACGGAGGAACGGGACAGGTCAGCCCCGCTGCAGCATTCAATGCGCTGGCGCCGCCAACCTCACTCGGCGGGCTCATTTATGGCACGGGACCGAACACCTATGGAAATCTCTCTCCTGGCGCCAATGGCCAATGTCTGGAATCGAATGGAACCTCAATCGCCTGGGCTGCTTGCGGTTCCGGAAATGGATTTACCGCGAGCGGTGACTTGGACGGGACATCAACGGCCCAAACGGTTGTGGGTTTGCAGGGGCACCCTCTTTCCGGGGCGGCTCCAGCGACCAACCAGGTCCTGCAATGGAACGGAACGGCCTGGACGCCCACCTCGCTCACTGGCACGGGGACTGTTACCAGCGTCGGGCTATCATTGCCTCCACTCTTTACTATCTCGGGATCTCCGGTGACCTCGGCGGGTACGCTCAGCGCGACGCTTGCGAGCCAAAACGCCAACTATGTGTTTGCCGGGCCGGCGAGCGGAACTGCGGCGGCTCCCGCGTTCCGTCCGCTGGTCGGAGCTGATGTGCCCGCGATCAACTTGACCGCAAGCGGCACAGGTGGCGTAAGCGGAATCCTGGGTATTACGAATGGCGGAACTGGGCAAAGCAGCGCCGCTGCGGCCTTCAATTCACTGGCACCCCCGACCACACCGGGAGGGCTGATCTATGGCACCGGCACAAACACGTATGGAAATCTTTCGCTGGGATCTGGCGGGCAATGCTTGCAATCGAATGGGACTGCTCCTGTATGGGGACCTTGTGGATCCGGTTTCACAGCGGGCGGGGATTTAACAGGGACATCTGCCAGCCAGAAGGTCACTGGGTTGCAAGGGCGTCCGCTTTCTGCCGCGGCGCCGGCAGCGGGTCAGCTCCTGCAATGGAGTGGCGCCGCCTGGGCGCCTGCAACTTTGCCTGCGGGGGGCACCGTAACCAGCGTGAGCCTGTCGCTGCCCTCTATTTTCAATGTGACGGGGTCGCCCGTCACTACCTCGGGGACCCTATTGGCAAGTATGGCGAACGAAAGCGCGAACACGATTATGGCGGGTCCTGCCTCCGGCACTCCGGGCACGCCCGTTTTCCGGTCGCTGACGAATTCTGATATTCCCGCCATAGATCTCACCACAAGCGGAAATGGCGGCGTCGCGGGAGCGTTGGGTGTGGCGAATGGCGGGACCGGTCTCACGAGCGCAGGAGCGGCCGGCCAATGTTTGACGAGCAACGGTACTAGCATGGTCTGGGGCGCGTGCGGCTCCGGGAGCGGCTCGGGAACCGGCCTGCCCTCCACCTGGTCCGTTAACGGCACGACGAACGCCACGACCATTGCGCCGGTGAGCGGACAGGACGCTACGCCTTTGACCGTCCTCCAGTCGAACGTGACGTCTCCTTCGGCGGATGTATTTGACATTTGCTCGAGCGCAGGCTGCACGAGTGGGACGAAGTACTTCTGGATCGGCCCAAGCGGGAGCATTGGGTGGAGCGCGAATGCGGGCGCTCTCGGTTCTGCCAATCAGACTGAGGCGTCTTACTGGCGGCTTTACGGCGGGATTGGAGCCAACGCCTACGACCAGTTCCTGAGCGCGTCCCTGCCGACTCCTGGCCAACCGGCTCCGGCGACGGCGACGACAGGCGGCTCCATCGCGGCGGCGACTTATAAATTCTCAATCGCGTACCTCGCCGGGCCGTCGAATCAATACAGCACTGCCGGGAGCACCCCGGGACAGATCACGACGACCGGAAGTACCAGCACGATTACGATACCTTCACCGCCAGCGCTCGCCGGGGCAACCGGATGGAAGCTTTATGAGTACGACAACAGCCAGGGACAGTGGGTGCTCGAAGGGACTTATACGGCCTTCACAAACGTGACGCTGACCACGATCACGCATCCCGTCACAGCAATTCCTCCAACCACAAACAATACCGGAGCGCAGTTCAACACCTACATTTCCGCCGCGGCGGGAACGAACGGCGTGGCGTGCGTCTCGGGTACCGTTCCGGGATACGACTGTGCGCCAGGCACGATGATATTGACGCAAAACAGCCTCGTTGCCGGAAGTAACATCACGCTGACACCCGCCAGCGATGGCACGGTGACAATTGCATCCACGGGGGGCGGCGGCTCTGCGAATGCCGTGGTGACCAACCCGAGCGCCACTCAGACGATTACGAACCCTGGGTCAGGGGAACTTGACGTCAAATCGAGTGGCGGTTCCACGGTCGCGCAGATCGGTGTGGGCGGGACCACGGTGACTTCATTTGCTTCGCTAAAAAGCAACTCCAGTCTTGTCGTGGACAACAATGGCACTGGAAGTTTTTTGAATCTGGCGGCCGACAAAGACCAGATTTGGAATGGATTTGGAACAGAAAATACAGATGTGCGCGGCACGATTTCTGTTACAGCCGCGACCAGCCAATCGGCTACTTTTCCGCTGGCTTATGCTCATGCTCCCGTCTGCGTCATCACTCCGACTTCAAATCCCGGCTCGCTGGGCTGGTGGGTGACAACGAGCACGACAGCGGTTACAGCGAACCTCAGCGCTAGCGGAACGGTCGCGTTCAATTACGTCTGCATTGGAGCGAACAATTGAGATTCCACGATTCCAGATTCAAGATTTCAGATCCACCTCTCTATTTTATGCTTGCCGCATTCGGTCTTGTGTTTGTCGCCTGGTGTTTTCCGTCTTCTGCTCTCTGCTCCAACATGGCAGGAACTGGGGACTCTCAAGTATGCGCCGGTGGTCCGCCGAACTATTGTGCGCGGACCGATCAGGCAATGCAATACATCACGTTTCCGGATCTGAAAGCGCACGATCCTTATGACTCCGGGCCTCCGGTGGGCCGCGTCTTCATCATGCCGGATTTTGGAGCGCGGGTGATGCGCGTGACCGATGAGATGAGTGTTATCGGCAACACTAAAGCGAACGAAGCTTATACCGCTTACGACACATCCTCGAACGACGGCTATGCGGGCTTTTCGGCTTTCAATTCGGCTCTGGGAACGAATGGCGGCTATTACTTCGCGTTTGGATCGTGGAAGGGCTATGCATACGTCGATATGTTCGATCCCGCGACGATGCAGGTGACACCGTATATCTCGCCAACTTACGGCCTGACGGTGCCCTATTTCTCGTTCAGTTGGAACGATGCAAATGTGGGCTTTCTTATTACGGGAGGGGTATCGAATTTACAGCTTGACGCCTATTGCTTTTCGACCGCGTCGCCCAGCGATCCGTGGTGCCAATCGCCAGGGCCGGACGGCGTGAGCGGATCGAATGGCGAGAACCTGATCTACAACTTCGCCAAATCCTGCCCGAGCTTCCCGACAGATATTGACGGCACCTATAGTGCTGGTGTGATTGCGGCTTCGCGAGACGACACGAAGTTCGCGTTTTACTTCGGCGGAGTGTCGCACGACTATACGAAGTACGTCTTCTACTACGATAAGACGACGAATACCTGCCGCTGGCTGGACGCGATCGACGGGGTTGAAGGTGGGACGGGGGAATCACCGACGCACATCTCAAATGTGCAGCTTCCAAATCCCGTCGCCGCTCCTGTGCCCGTGGCCAGCGCGACAGGCGGCAATCTGAGCGGTCCGGCAACATACTGCGTGAAATACACGGTGCTGACCGGAGCGATCGGACAGGATGGGAGTTTTCCAGTCGGTGAGACGCTACCCAGTCCGGAGGCGTGTATCTCAATGCCATCAACCTCGACGGGATCAATCACGACCACCTGGGCGTCCGCCGGGGCGAACAATCCGAACTCGTTGCCTTGGGCCACGCAGTTCGGAGCGACGGGCAACTACAGCATTTATATCGGAATCGGATCGGGAAGTGAGAAGTTGCAGGCGAAAGAAATCAGCAGTGGTTATGTGCAAAAAGCCGCGTTGAACACCACGAGCGCCGCGCCGCCGACGGCCAGTACCGCGGGCTTCAGCGTGCACTACGCGCAGGTGAATCTCGGCTCGATTGACGGGCTCGGCCCAGCCGTCTATATCCAGGCCGCAAATGACACAGCCAGCAGTCCTGTCTGGTTTCCCGCGAGCAACACGGTTCAATGGTGCGTGAGCGCCTGCGCGGGGCACAATGTCGTCGGATACAGGACCATGGTGAACGGCCCCGACGATTATGGATCACAGATGTTCACGCGGCCGTACTCCGCGCTCGGATCGCAAACCGAAGTTACTTCGCAGCCGCCGTGCAAGTCGAACTGCGGCCCTTCATCCCATTGGGCTTGGCAGGCGGATAATCCGGCGGACACGGCGCCGGTCTTCGCGGGGCTGTACAACTCTGGGAACATGCCGGGAAACGGCACGGTGAATGAGAGTCCTTCCAGCGACGTCAATCCGCCGTTTCAGGTGAACGGTGTGTACCAGCGGGAGGCGCTGGCGATCAGCCCGGTCGATGGCACGGCCTACCGCTTCATTCATAACCCGACGACGGCAGCCTGCAACGCTAACGATAATCCCTCGGGCCAGAACTGCTTTTATGGCGAGGGCCAGGCCATTGAATCGCCGGACGGCAAATGGCTGTTGATGACTTCCAATTGGGACTTTCGCCTTGGGACTTTCCTGGGCGGGAGCTGCCCAAACAGATCGTGCTCGTGGATCGCGGGTGGCTCTGTGAGTAGCGGCTCAAAAATTCTGGACTCGAACGGCAATGTCGAGACGGCGCAGTCTTCAGGAACGATGGGAAGCTCGCAGCCCGCATGGCCGGCGACAACGGGCGGTACGGTTATCGACAACACTGTGACCTGGAAAATGTCCGCCGGCTGCCCGACAGCCGGCCAGTGTCGAGCGGATTTGTTCTTAGTGCAATTGAGATAACGCAAGCGCCAGCCCTGGGAGAATGAGATGGTAAAACGGGAAGAACTGAAAGAATCGTTGGCCGCCTTGAGAGTGTCTCCTCTGCCGCGTGCCATGCCGGTTTTGCTTGCAGGGCCGGGCGCCCGGCTCCAGGACACGGATCGAGCGACCGCAGAATTTGAAATCCCGATCGCAGTGACCGGTGCCTGGATCAAGGGTGATCATAGTTTCTCGATCACTCAACAGGATTTGGGCGACATGGTGCGAAATTTCGAGAAACGAAGGAACCATGCGGTCGTGATCGACTACGAGCACGCGAGTGAGATGCCAGAGGTTGCGAAAGGCGGTCCAGTACCTGCGGCCGGCTGGATTCACGACTTGCGTGTGGGCGCTCAGCACAGCCAGACGGGCAGTAATCATCGCACCCTTTATGCGCGCGTAGAATGGACGCCCGAAGCTGAGGAGATGATCCGGAGCGGAGAATACCGGTTCTTCTCGCCCGCGATCGACTGGGCGGCAGCGGACAAAGAATCGGGCAAATCACAGGGGGCTACTCTTACAAGCGGGGCCCTCACCAACCATCCTTTTTTGGAGGAATTGCCGCCGATTATGCTGAGCGACGGGACGGTCGTGACTTCGCCGGCAGTGCGGGAAATCACTCCGGGCGTCTCCGAAGCGAAACGCGACGGCGGGCCGGGAGAAGAGCAGGAGGAGAAAGGAATGAAAAAACTTGGTTTAAAACCTATCCCTGAAGGGAGTGAGCACGCGGGCCACCACGCTGTTTATGAACATGGCTCCGAAGATCCTCTGGGATTTATCGCGCACGACGAGCTGTCGGAATACGCGGCGAAACACCTGGGCGTCAATCCGGATGCTCTGGAGGACACCGGAGAAAACCGTTCTGCGGAGCGCGACGACTCCACCTCGTTGAAAGGGGAGTCCCGCGACGCTCACCGCCGGTCATTCTTTCTCCGCGAGGCGGTGCGCAAGGGAAGGATTGACAACCAGCGTGCGAGCGAATTGGCGGAGAACGGTAAGATCACCCTCGCGGATTACATCCGCGCTCGCGAAGCCGAAAAGCTGATCGAGTCTGCGATCAGCGACGGCAGAATACTTCCTCGGGATCGGGCCTTCTTCTTTTACGACGCGCTGGAGCGGCCCAAGGAATTTCAGGAATACGTCCGGAGCGCCCCACCGGTTGTGCGTCTCGGCGTTAAAGGCATCGGTTCAGGTGAGGCGCTGCCCGTGGATGAGGAGATTAACCTTGGAGTGAAGAGACTGATGAGCGAAAAGGGGCTTGATTATGCGAGCGCCTTGAAAGAGTTCCTGGCGGCCAATCGAGCTTTGGGAGACCAGTACCGGCACAAGCATTTCCGGCAAACGCCAATCGAGTCCAGCGCCTGCTGAGGCTGATTTAAGGCACGGCGTTTCAACACCGGCATGATGCCGTCATTAATCAAAGGAGGGTGGAGGAAACATGGCAGGAATCAACGGATTAACAGTCGCCTTTCGAGCTCAACAAAACCAGCGGATTTACAAATTTTCGACGCTCGTTAAGGACCCTACGGATACGACCCAGAGCCAGCAGTATGCAGGCCTTCCGGGCGGCCCCAACGCGCCCGGAGTGCTGGGGGTGCTGATCGAACACTTTGTCGAGCCAAACTACTTCGTTCCGCAGAGTACGAACCCTACCACCGTCACGGGGACAACGCCCGTGCTTTATAGCCTCGCGGGGCGTGGTCTAACGCTGCAGGTGAACGGTATTGCGCGCTGCATTGCGAGCGGAGCGGTGGAACAGGGAGATGTCCTCGTCATCGCGGACAACTACGGGCGGGTCAATAACCTGGCCAATTTGAGTATTGCTGCCGGGACCAAGATTAATCCTGTGGGAGTCGCGCAAAACAGCACACAGAACTCGAATGACGTTGTGGAAGTGCTGCTGAATTTTGCGCCCTCCCATGCGTAGAAGGCGTGGTTCAAATTCCCGGCCGGGGATTGCGAACCATCGTGGTTGATGCGGCGGAGGTGATCCTCAGGATCTCCGCGTAGGCCGGAGGGCCGCCGGGCGAGTGGCTGCCGGCTGAGGGCTTCAGTTGCTGGTGCACGCCACCGGCATCGCCGCAGAACTGATCCATTGCCTCCTGGTTTGATTTAAGGAGCCTGTGAGCCAATGAACCAATCGAGGAGAAAAAATGGCTGATATCTCGCTTCAGTACCTCGACCAACCGCTCAATAACGTCAGCGTCGGGTATGTCAATGATGATTACTTTGCCGAAAAACTTTTCGCACCGGTTCCCGTGAAGCAGCGCAGCGGACGGTTCTGGGTTTTCGGCAAGGAGAAATTCCACCGGTATGAAACCGTCCGCGAACCGAAGGCTGAATCTCGCGAGATCGCGCCCTGGTCGCTCTCGAACAGCCCTTACTTCTGCAATGACCACTCGTTGAAGGATTCAATTTCTGACGAAGAACGGGCAGGCTCCGACGACACGGATCTGGAGATCAACACCGTACAGAATCTGACAGACGCCATCCTGCTGGACCTGGAAATCCGGGTTATGAACCTGCTGATTGGACCGGGAAGCCCGGTACCCGGGGCGACGCTGGCGGGAACATCGCAATGGTCCGACTACGTTAATTCTGATCCCATTGCCGCGGTGGAAGCCCAGAAAACGGTTATTAAGAAGTCCATCGCCAAGACACCGAACACGCTCGCGGTGAGCTATCCGGTTTACGCCGTTTTGCGGCAGCATCCCAAGATTATTGATCGTTTCAAATATACGCAGGTAGGGATTCTTCAGGCGGACCATCTCAAGAGCGTTTTCGACGTGGATAATTTCTGGGTTTTAGGAGCGGAATACGATACGGCGGGCGAGGGCCAAACCCCCGCTCTGGACTTTATTTGGGGAAAGCACGCCATGCTGGCATACGTCCCCGCGTCCGCTCAACGTCTACAGCCCGCGCTGGGATATACGTTTCGCTGGCTCTTTGGCGCTCCCGATCTCGGAGGGACACTCACGAAACGGTACCGGGTGGAGTCGAAAGCGTCGGACGTTATCGAGGTGCATCGGTACGATGATGTTCAACTTGTTGCGCCGCAGGCCGGGTTCATGTTTTTGAACGCCGTCGCGTGAGCAGCGAACGAGCCCCCTTCCGGATCAGAAGATCTGCAGCATTACGAACCGACAGGCGGAATCACAAGAATTGCGGAGGAACTGTGGCGAAACTGAAAGTGCTGCGTGCGATTGAATATAACGGCAAGCTCTATCTTCCTGAAGCGGGCGATGCTCCGAAACTTGCCAGAAGCGCCGGAAACGGGGGCGATATTCCTGTCGACGCAAGTGGGGGAATCGATCTCAGCGAAGAGCAGGCTGCGGAGTTGACGCTGGGGCAGACCGCGCCATTACTGAAGTCGGGGAATCAGCAGCCGGCCAGGAAGCCAGGAGCGGCTAAAAAGTGACAAGAACAGCAGGCTGACTTCTTGCTGGCTATTCAACACCGCTTCAACGGAGGGTCAAGATGGCAATCAGTGTGGCGTCCAATTACGAGTACCTAAGTCAGACCTTGCAGGGAGTTTTGGTCCGCAAGGCAAAGTTAGCTGTTACCGGGCTGGCTGCGAACTCAGCAAACGTGATTCCCCACGGGTTGCCATCCCCTCCGATGAAAGTGGTGATTGAACCCACCTCATCGGGCGGCTTTCATGAAACGCAGCCCTCCGACGCTGCGAACGTCTATGTGACGGCCGACGGAACAGGGACAAGCTGTACTCTTTACGTCGAATATTGATCCACTTTCCCATTCAGCTGTGGCGTCGAGGCGCCACTGGCGCAAGGGCGGGATTTCGAGGGAATTGTGTCTTACACGACCGTTAGCAACGTGGCTGGTATGTTTCCTGCGTTTGTGCGCGGCATCCCGCAACAGAGGCCCTCGGATGTCCTGATCCAGCAATACATTGATGATGTTGCGGGTGAGATCAATGCGGTGCTGAGCCGCCGGTTTACTGAGGTGATCCGGGGACAGTACCAAGGCAATCTTGCTGCATACCAATCAGCCCTTTCCAGGGACGGCCTGAATCTTCTGGAAAGAATGAATCGCTGTGGCGCCGGCGCACAGCTCGGAAAAACGCTTGCAACGTTGGGTGTTGGGGCAGCGGAGCGGTTGGCAAACGACTTTCGATCTGAATACAACCGGCTGCTTTCGGCGCTCAGCGCCACCAATGAACAGGGCGAACCGCTTACGGGAGGACTCTACGACCACCTGTTCGACTCGCAATCGGCAACGCCGTCACCCCGGCCGGGCTTGGTGGGCATTGCAGGAGGCGATCAACCGAAGGGGCAGACGCCTTCTGATTCGGGCTCCTCGAACTTCTTCGGCAAGTTCGATAAGCGCTGACCAGAGTTTACGGGGAATAGAGCGGGAACAATGAGCTATACACCAGCATGGAACGCAACTTTTTCAAAGCCGCTCTTGAACCAGACTATCGCGATGATTCAGCGGGATCAGATGGCGGCTCTTGCCGCAGTGAACTCATCACTTACACCCATCAGCGAGTTTCACAAGGGGCCGGGATTGTGCACCGCGTATCCCTGGCTCATGCTGACGGTTGAGCGGGTGGCATTTGACATAGGGTCACCCTCCACTCGATCCTGGAGCGCCCGTTTGAGCCTGGTTCTCGATGCGGGTCAATTCGATCAGGAAATGGCCCAGGACAA
>DASUKV010000110.1:0-24664 GCA_036278555.1 Terriglobia bacterium | reverse complement strand
CTTCGAGGATTTGAAATCCATTGCGCCATCTTTTGGACGTTCGTTATAATAATTGTGATTCATAAGGCTGGTCTGCCGCCCCACGCTGAATCCTCTCTATGCTCGAACGCCTTCGCCCCCTGATACCTTATCTGGCGCGTTATAAAAGACGCTACATTGTAGGCTTTACCGCCCTCATTATCACCCAGATTGTCGGAATCAGCATCCCCCTGATCATCAAAGCCGGCATCGACGGCATGCGCCATCACGTGAGCGGCAGCGAACTGCTGTTCTTCGCCGGCCTCATCCTGGGAGTCGCCTTCGTGAAGGCCATCTTTCAGTTCTGGATGCGCTGGATCCTGATCGGGATTTCGCGGGACATCGAATACGACCTGCGCAACGACCTTTTCGCGCACCTGATGCGGCTTTCGCAGCGTTATTACAACGAAACTCGCACCGGCGAGTTGATGTCCAAACTAACGAATGACCTGAGCGCCGTCCGTAACCTGGTAGGGCCGGCCATCATGTATTCCGCCACCACGCTCGTGGTCGGCGTCGCATCACTCAGCCTGATGTTCCACCTGGATTGGGAACTCACTCTGATCGCAATGGCGCCCATGCCATTGGTTTCCTTGGCGGTGAAATATTTCGGGCAGCACATTCACGACCGCTTCGAAAAGATTCAAGCGCTCTATTCGGAGATCACCGAGCGCGTGCGGGAAAATCTGTCAGGCGTGCGCGTGGTGCGCGCTTTTTGCCAGGAAGAGCCGGAGAGGGCTCTCTTTGACCGGATGAACCGCGACTACGTGGAGAAGAACAAGGGACTCATCTGGATCACGAGCTTTCTCTGGCCGGCGCTTTCCATGCTTTTCGGAATTTCTTTTCTCCTCATCCTGGTTTTCGGCGGCTGGCATGTGCTTTCGGGGCGGATCACGCTCGGCACTTTCATGGCCTTCAACGTTTACCTGATGTACTTGATCTGGCCGATGATCGCTCTCGGCTACGTCACGAACCTCGTGCAGCGCGGTCTGGCCTCCCAGGAACGCTTGTGGATGATTTTTGCCGCGCGGCCTGATATTGAGGACCGCGAGCTGCCGCCAGACCCGGTCACTGAGCTGCGCGGCGAAATCGAATTCCGGCGCCTGACGTTTTCGTACAACGGCAAGCCGATTCTCAAAGATATTCAACTGCACATTCCGGCAGGGAAAACGGTCGCCATCGTGGGCGCCACCGGCGCCGGCAAGTCCACTTTGGTCAGCCTGATCCCGCGGCTCTACGATGCGCCTGCGGGAGAGCTTCTGATTGACGGCGTTCCCATCCGCCAGATACCGCTCAAGACACTGCGCCAGCACATCGGGTTTGTTCCCCAGGAAACGTTCCTGTTCAGTGACACGCTGCGGGATAACATCCGCTTTGGCGTGCCGCAAGCCTCTCTGGAAGCGGTGGAGAGTGCGGCGGACGTCTCAAACATCCTGCCGGAAGTCCGGGGCTTTCCAAAGGGGTTTGAAACGATGGTGGGGGAGCGGGGTCTGACCCTTTCAGGAGGACAAAAACAACGGGCAGCCATCTCGCGGGCGGTGATTCGCAATCCGCGCATTCTGATTCTGGATGACGCTCTTTCCAGCGTCGATACGGGCACGGAGGAAAAAATCCTCAGTCAGCTTACGCAGATCATGGCAGGCCGGACCACGCTGATGATTTCGCACCGCGTTTCGACGATTCGGAATGCGGATGAAATTGTCGTCCTGGACGATGGCGAAATCGTCGAGCGCGGCACGCACAACGAGCTGCTGTCGCTGGACGGCTTTTATTCAGAGCTTTACAAACGGCAATTGATTGAAGAAGAACTGGAGCAGGAAGCGTAGCGCGGCGTGATACAACGTTCTTGTTACAACTGCAGCGGAGGCGAGCGTTGGAGTTACCAGTTAACTCCCTCACCCACCGCTGCGCGGTCCCCCCTCTCCCGGCGGGAGAGGGCTAATCGGTCATTTCTATTCGTTCCGTCTCCCGAAGGGAGAGGGCTAATCGTTCACTTCTATTCGTTCAGTCTCCCGGCGGGAGAGAGCTAATGGTTCATTTCTGTTCGTTCCCTCTCCCGAAGGGAGAGGGCTGACATCTTATCTCTTCTCGGCCCTCTCCTTTCGGGAGAGGGTGGCCGAAGGCCGGCCGGGTGAGGGGCAGACTCTAGTGTCAAGATTCTGCCTGACACGAAGGCCGTGGGGAATTTATTCCGGAATCTGAAAGCTAAATGCCAGAAACAGTTCACGAAGAAGAAATCCTGGGCAAGGCTTACGACTCGCGCCTGATGCGGCGTTTGCTGCACTACCTGCGGCCTTATCGCGGCGTGGTGGCGCTCGCGCTCATTGCGATCTTTTTCTATGGCATTCTGCAAGCCGTGCCGCCCTATCTCCTGAAGCTTGAGGTTGACCGCTACCTCGACCCCACCAGCCACCGGAAGATGCCCCACTTCCTGCTTCACATTTTGAGTCCCAACCCGCTCACCGGCGTGCTGCAGATTGCAGTAATCCTACTCCTTCCCTGCATTGTGCTGGCGTTCATCCTGGAATTCAGCCAGTCCTTTGCCATGCAGCTTGTGGGGCAGAAGGTGATGTACGACCTGCGCAACGAGATTTTCGCTCATCTGCAGCGGCTGCAATTGAGCTATTACGACCGCAATCCGGTGGGCCGGATGGTGACGCGCGTCACGACGGACGTAGATGTGCTCAATGATATGTTTGCCTCCGGCGTGGTCGCCATCTTCGGAGATTTCTTTACCCTGCTCAGCATCTTCGTGGTAATGCTGGAGGTGAACTGGAAGCTCGCTCTGCTCACGTTTTCCGTGCTGCCTTTCATCGTGCTCGCGACCATGGCATTCCGCAAAGCCGTCCGCGACTCTTACCGCCGTATCCGGGTTGCGATTGCCCGGATCAACGCCTATTTGCAGGAACACGTCACCGGCATGGCGACGCTCCAGCTTTTCAACCGCGAAGATCTGAGCTACCAGGAATTTGAAGAGATCAACCGGACGCACATGAAGGCTTACAAGGACTCGATCCTGGCCTACGGGCTCTTCTACCCGACGGTCGAATTCCTGGGAGTGATTGCGGTCGCGATCATCATTTATCGCGGCGGCGTGATGACGCTGAACGGGGCCGTGACGCTCGGCACAGTCATGGCCTTCATTCAGTATTCGCAGCGCTTCTTCCGGCCCATCCAGGACTTGAGCGATAAGTACAACATCCTGCAGGCAGCCATGGCAAGCTCCGAGCGGGTCTTCAAGCTGCTGGATACACCGGTCACACTGACTGATCCCGAAAAACCGCGAACGTTAGGCTCCGTCCAAGGCAGGGTGGAATTGCGGGATGTAAGCTTTGCCTATCAGGATCGCCATCTTGTGACCGAAAATATTTCGTTCACCATCGAACCCGGAGAAACGGTGGCGGTGGTGGGACATACGGGCGCGGGCAAAACGACGCTGACGAATCTGCTCCTGCGCTTCTATGACGTGCTTGAGGGACAGGTGCTGTTGGATGGGATCGACGTCCGGCAGCTTCGTTTGCATGATTTGCGCCGCAATTTTGGAATCGTCTTGCAGGATCCGTTTCTCTTCTCCGGCACGATTGCCAGCAATATTCGCATGGGAACGAAGTGGATTACGGATGCACAGATTCGTGAAGCAGCGCAGCAGGTGAACATCCTGAATTTCATTGAAAGCCTTCCGGGCGGGCTTAAAGAACCCGTCAAAGAACGTGGCGTCACACTTTCCACCGGGCAAAAGCAACTTCTCTCGTTCGCCCGCGCCCTCGCGCACGATCCTAAGATTTTGATTCTCGACGAAGCCACCTCCAGCGTCGACCCGGAAACCGAAGCGCTGATCCGCGAGGCTCTCCGTGGATTGCTCCGCGACCGGACTTCGCTCGTAATCGCTCACCGGCTTTCCACCATTCAGAACGCCAGCAAAATTATCGTCATGCACAAGGGCCGCATCCGCGAAACCGGCACCCACCGCGAGCTCCTCGAAAAGCGCGGTATCTATTACAAGCTCTATCAGCTTCAGTACAAAGACCAGGAACTCCCCGCCGTGCGGAGCGAAGCGTAAATAAAGCCATGCCGCCATTAACGCTCATGATCGTTGCTGGGGAGCGCTCGGGTGACGTGTACGGCGGCCGTCTCGCACAAACGCTTAAAACGCGATATCCGGAACTGCCGCTTTTCGGCTGCGGCGGCGACATGATGCGCCAGGCAGGCGTTGAGACCGCCGCTGACTTGCAGCAGTTCGCCATGGTGGGCATCACGGAAGTTGTTTCGGGCCTTCCTCGCGCCTATCAGGCCTTCCACCGGCTCGTCCGCGAGGCCGCACGGCGCCGGCCCCGGCTGGCCATCCTGATCGATTCGCCCTCGCTCAACATGCGCCTTGCGAAGAGATTGAAGCGGCTGGGCATTCCGGTGCTCTACTTCATCAGCCCGCAGATCTGGGCATGGAAGAAATGGCGGCTCCGGCAGCTTGCCTCGCTCGTCGACCGGATGGTCTGTATCTTTGATTTTGAGCCGGAGATTTATCATAGGGCCGGCATTCCAGCGGAGTATGCCGGACATCCATTGGTCGATGCGGTGGCTCCGCGGCTCTCGCGTGAAGAATTCATCACCCAGGCAGGTCTCGATCCTGCAATTCCCACTGTCGCGCTGCTCCCCGGCAGCAGGGAAATCGAAATCGCTTACGTGCTTCCTACCCTTCTGGACGCCGTTGAACAGCTTTCGAGCCGGCGGCGCCTTCAGTTTGTTCTGGCCGCCGCTCCGACGCTCAACGTCCACGCCCTTGAAGGCCGTCTGAGGCGAAATCCCGAGGCAATGCGCCACGTCCACTTGGTGAGCCATTCCACCTATGAAGCCCTGGCTTATTCAGAGCTTGCGATTGTCGCGAGCGGAACCGCCACCGTCGAAGCGGCCCTGCTCGAGCGTCCGATGGTGGTGGTTTATCGGGTTTCGCTGGTCACGGCATTCTTTGCCCGCCGGATGGTGGACACTCCATTTTTCAGCATGGTGAATATTCTCGCCGGGAAGCGAGTTGTTCAGGAACTGATCCAGAAAGACTTCACAGCCTCGCGAGTGACGGCGGAAGCGCTGAGGCTTCTGGAAGACGCTCCATTACGGTCGGAAATGCTCGCGGAATTGCGGGCCGTCAGGCTGCGGCTTGGCGAGAGCGGCGCCATCGAGCGGGTGGCGGACACGGCCGTAAGAATGGTGCGGGAATCCGGGGCGGCCCTTCCTGCGCCGGCGGCTTCGGCCATAACGCGCTAAAGCTTACGGTCCCGTTCCCGGCGCGAGGCAGGAACCGCCCCTGCCCGGCGGCGAAATACCCCGTGCGCCATGCAACTGCATGCCCGAATAATTAATCCAATCTGGGGAGGACACCCGTGAGTAGGTACCTTTCGGCGGAACCCAAAGGGGATCGTCACGAGACCGCCGCGCCACAGTTCAGCGGAGAATCCTGGCTGCAGAGGCAACTGTTTCTTTTGCCCGCGCTTCTTTGCGTCACTTTGCTCTCAGCAGCCGCCTCGAGCAGAGCGCAGGAAACAAGCCCTCAGTTCAAAGTCAACAATTACACGATCACGGCCACACTTTATCCTTCCACGCACATGCTGGCTGCCAAGGCACAAGTGCAGCTTGTGCCGCAAACCGAACTCACATCTCTAAACTTCCAACTGGATAGCGCGCTAAAGGTAAAAAATGTCTCTGATTCGGCGGGCAAATCGGTGCAATTTCAGCAGCAGGGGCTGGCGCTAACTCTCTCTCTGCTCAACCCTCTCGCCGCGGGCCAGGCGGCGACTTTTACGGTGGAATATTCCGGAATGCTGGCATCAGCCGACGCCAGCCCCGTCGAAGGATTGCGGCTCGCCTACGTAGGCCCGGAGGGGTCCTATCTCCTTTATCCCTCGTGCTGGTTTCCGGTGAATGGCAATGGTTTGGACCGCTTCTCCGCAACGATGCACATTATGGTTCCCCCCGGCGAAACGGTGATTGCCTCCGGCGAATCCTCCGGCCCCGAGACGACGGCCGATGGCAGCACCTCCACCTTCCATTACGATCGCAGCTCGTTTCCCGGAACCGTGATCGCGGGCGAGTACATCACGCAACCTACAACGGTGGCGGGCGTTAACCTGACGCTTTACCTTAAGAAGGCCGATGCGGGTCATGCGCCGTCCTACGGCGCGGCCACGGAAAAGATTCTCGCCTTCTACGCGAGCAAGTTCGGCGTGCTGCCCACAAAACGCCTGGATCTAGTCGAGATTGATAACAGCACGGTCGGGGGGTATTCCGCGCCGGGCGTCGTGGCGCTGGCCGCGCGCGGCTTTACCGATCCGGTGGATTACGACCTGCTCGCGCACGAAATCGCCCATCAATGGTGGCGCTGCCTGGTAAGCCCCGCCACGCCCAATGACGCTTTCCTCGACGAGGGCCTCGCCACCTACTCTTCCGCCCTGTTTATTCAGGACTTAGAAGGCGAAACCGCTTTCGAGGACCGCATGCACACGATCGCTATCGACGCGTTGACGCACGAAAGCGTGCGGCCCATCGCCCAAGCCGGCCAGTTGCACCCTTTCAGCCCTGAATACCAGTCGATTGTCTTTGATAAAGGGGCGATGGTTTTTCATATGCTGCGCTGGGTGATTGGCGACCCCGCATTTTTCGCCACTCTTCAGGCAGCGGCTCGCGACGACGCCTGGAAATCCATCACAACGGCGCAGTTTCAAAAACTCGCGGAGCAGAGCGGCAAACAGTCGCTCACCTACTTTTTCGCGCAGTGGGTGGATTCAACCGGCGTGCCCCAGTTCAAGCGCCAATGGGCGATTTACCGCACGCAGCACGGCTATCAAGTGGTGGGGAAAATCCAGCAGGACCTCGATATCTTCCGCATGCCGATTGAGGTGAGGGTTTACGTTCGCGGGCGGAAGCCCGTGAACCAGCGTATCGAGATGGTGGGCACGACTTCGGATTTCACCATCAACACGCCCGCCCCGCCCTTGAAGGTGGTGATCGACCCTGCCAGTGACATTCTCAAATACACGCCGCAAACGAAGGTCCAGGTGGAAATGGCTCGCGGCAATCAGCTCGCGCAGCAGGAAGAGTATTTCGCTGCCATCGATCAATACCGGAAGGTGCTACGGGACAATCAGAACAACTCCCTGGCGCATTACCGGACCGGCGATATTCTGTTCAAGCTGCACAATTACAATGCCGCCCTGGAAGAATTCCAGGACTCGCTCAACGGCGATCTGCAACCCAAGTGGGTTGAGGTGTGGAGCTATTTGAAGATCGGGCAAATCTTTGACGTAACCGGCCAGCGCGACCGGGCGCTGAATGAATACGAGCGCGCCCTGCACACCAACGATAATACCCAGGGCGCTCTCGACCTCGCCAACCGCTACATCGCAAAACCTTATACCGAAAAAACCAATCAGCTTGGCGCGTCAGCCGGCGCCGCCTCCCCCCGTCCAGCCGCGCAGCGTGGCTGAAGCCAAGCGCCTATTTGGGATTCGGCCCTTCCGTGACTTGAACCAAGCCGTCCGGGCGCAGCCACTTGGCAAAGGCGGCTTGAATTTCGGCAGCCGTAAGCTGGACGTATCTCCGGGCGGCGAGCTCGGGCTCGTTGAGCGGAAGCCCCAGAGTGGACCGTGCGATCCAGCCTCCCGCGATGCTGCTGATGCTCGATTCCGAAAGCGGAATCTCCCGCAGCGAAAGCGCCTTCGCCCCCCGCAGTTCGTGCGCGGTGACCGGCGCGGTTTGCATGGCCCTGAGGTCGCGCTCGATAATCGCGCGCGCCTTTGAAACGTTCGGCGGATCGCAGCCGTAAGTCACCGAATAGGTCGTCCGCGTTTTGCCGGAATTCAGCGATGAGCCGACATAGTAGGTGAGGCCCGAATTTTCGCGCAGATCCCGGTACAGACGGCTGGCGTAGAAGCCGCCGCCCAAAACGTGATTACCAAGCTCGAGCGCGTAGTAATCGGGATTAAACCGGTTCAGCCCGAGCGTCTCCGCCAGCGTGACCGCGTCCTGCACGCGGCTCGAATTAGGAACAGCCGTGGAAGAACGCTTGTTGGAAGGGACGGCAGGAAGCACCGTGGGCGGCTTCGGGCCTTGGCTTCGCCAGGAACCAAAGTATTTTTCCACTGTGGCTTTGGCCTCCTCCGGCGTGATATGGCCAATCACCACGATCGTCGCGAGATCGGGCCGGAAAACGTGCTGGTAGTAGCCCTTCACATCCGTCAGGTTCAGCGCAGAAATCGTCTCGGGCGTCGCCTGGCGCAGCGTAGGATCATCCTTCGGGAACAGGGCGGTATGGATGGCGCGGCCGGTCAGGTAATCAGGGCTCTGAAGCTGCCCGGCCACAGCGCGGGCCAGTTGAGGCTGAACGATCCGGAAGGCTTGCTCCGGCAATGCGGGCTGAAGTTCGTTATCGGCCAGAAGCTCGACGGCGCGGTCAAAGTGGCTGGCGAGCGCATGGACGGAAAAACTCGTTCCTGCGGACTCATCCGCGCCAATCTCGTCAAGCGCCTCTTGGAACTGCAAGCGGTTGAGCGTCGTCGTACCAAAGGAGAACAGCCGGCCTAAGACGCTGCTCACGCCCTCCTGCCCGTCGGGGACTTCAAGATCAGGATTGTTGTCAATGTGGCCGTAAACGCTAATGGTGTCGCTGATCGTCGCGGGCTGCACAATCAGCCGAATGCCGTTCGAAAGCGTGCTCACCTGCGGATGCAGGGTGGCTTTAGGAACCGTCAGGCGCTCAACCGCACGCTGTGCCCACTCCGGCAGCGCCACTGGCTTGGTCTGATTCGGCGCAAAGGACTCCTTGCCCCCAAACGATTTCGTCGAAACGGGTTTCCCGGAGGCTTGCGGCGTGAGCACTGCGGAAATTGTCTCGTCGAGCTTCAGATACTTTCGCGCTGCGCGGTTCACGTCATCCACAGTGACGCGCTGGATGGCCGCGACGTCCTCTTCCGGCGAGTTCCGCCCCTCGACCGCTACGGCTTCGGACCATGCCGAAGCCAGGCCGGAAACGGAATTCTTTTCAAATTCCGCGCCTGCCAGTTCATGCCGCTTCGATGCGGTGACCAGGTCCGCCGGAACTCCATTGCGGATGTCGCCTGCCAGGATCTGCCGCACCTCGGCGCTAAGCTTTTGCCCGTCCGCCCCCTTCGGGAAGGCCGCCAGAGCATACCCCAGGCTCGCGTGGGGCAGCGAGCTGACTGCAAACCCCGCAAACAGCGCCTTTCCCTGCGGAACCAGGGCGTAGAACGTGCCCCGCTGGCTGCTGAGGACGTCCGATAAGACCTGCGCCGCGGCGTAGTCCGGGCTGCTCGAACCCGGCATGCGGAAAGCGATCACCGCAAGCCCATAAGGGAGATCGGTGGTGAGATTTAAGGACTCCGCTTTGACCGGCTGCAGATGAACCGCCGGATGCTCGGGTAAATTCTTGGTTGGAATGTCACTAAACAGGCTTTTGACTTCGGCCAAAGCCTTCGCTGGGTCGACATTTCCCACAATCACCAGGATCGCATTATTAGGCGCGTACCAGGAATCGTGGAACTGTTTCAGCATCGCCGCCGTCGTTTTCTGAAAAGAAGGCCGTGTGCCCAGCGCATCATGGGCCAGCGGAGTTCCCTTGAACATCGAGGCGAGCAACTTAGTGTAAAAAACGTACTGCGGGTTGGACATGTCGCTTGCTACTTCCTGCTCAATGGCTCCGCGCTCATGCTCCCAGAGCGAAGCAGAATCAAGCACGCCCCGCATGCGCGTGGCTTGGATGTGCAAGGCCACGTCCAGGTCTTCGGCAGGAACGGTAAAGAAATACTGCGTCACCGTTTGCTGTGTGTCCGCGTTAAACATGCCTCCCATCGCCGCGGAAATATCCGCGAGCTGGTCCGCAGAAAGCCCCGGGCTGCCGCGAAACATCATGTGCTCTAGCGCGTGCGCCATGCCGGGAAATCCAGTGGGCGCTTCGTTCGAGCCGACAAGATAGTTCATCATCGTCGTGACCACGGGCGCCAGGGTGTTCTGCACGACGACCACCCGCAAGCCGTTCGGCAGCTTTGCGCGCGCGACGCTTTGCACCTTCGCAACCTGCTGCGCCGCCGCGGCCTGCACTCCTTGCGTGAGCGCCAGCAGAAGAACCAGCCCAACAAGGGCCGGGATTTTCACCGGGGAGCGGCGCCGTTGGATTCGCGCTTCATCCGGCCCGCACGTTATAGAATTTGGCTCTGCGAAGCTCGAAAAGCCGTGAACGTCCATAACTTTCAATAATTCCTTTCTCTCAAAAAACACTGCCTTGCTGAGCAGGAGTTTACCGGCTCCGGCAGAACACCGTCGGGTAGAATCCCTCAAGACTCTTTCCAGGCTCCGAGAAGACGGCGGACCAGGATCAATTGACCTAAGTGGTAGGCGTTGTGATCCGCCAACAGCAGGGCTTCGCGCAGAAGCGTTTGGCCATCGCCGTGAGGAATGCGCGCATAAAGGTCGGTCGAAGGTGATGCCACGAGGTCCTTCATGGCCTGAAGGTCCGTGCGAAACCCATCGGCGCTCTGGTCCCAGGCTTCGTCATTCGGGGGAGCTTCCGTAGAAGGCCAGTAACCGCTGGGCCACTCCGGCGAGACGTGCTGAGGATTGCGGCTGAATTCGAGGATATCCCACTGGGCAAGGCGCAGATGCTCCAAAAGCTGCCAGGGCGAATGGGGCGCTCCGTCGGGCTTCGCGCCGCGGAACTTCTTGGGCAGATCCGCAATCGCTTTTTCGAAATCCACATGCGCATTGCCGCCGCTCAGCAATTCCAGAAGATGATCGCGAAGTATTTTGTCGTTAGCTGTCGCCATATTTTTGTTCCTCTTGCTTGACGTGCCCGAACTTCATTGTAGGGTCCGCCCTTAACCCCGTCAACGCTCGCCGTGAGGCGAAGATCCGGCCTGGAGAGTCACCGAAGGAAGAAATCGTGGCGGGCGGCGGGCTCGAAGCGCCTGTTCGAAACTGTACGCGAGTTTGATGAGCATAGCCTCGCTGAAGGCGCGGCCGAAGAAGGAGACACCGACGGGCAAGCCGAAAACGAATCCTGCCGGCACATTGATATTGGGATAACCGGCAACGGCGGCGGGACTGGAACTGCCGCCCTCGATGCGGTCGCCGTTAATGAGGTCCGTCTTCCAAGCCGCGCTTCCGGTCGGCGCGACCAACGCATCCAAGCGGAATTTATCCATCACCGCATCGATTCCCTCTTGCCGCGTCAGCCGGCGCGCTTCACTCACCGCATGTAGATATTCTTTGCTGGTCAGGGGTCCGCGGGCCTCGGCTTTCAGAAAAAGATCCTGTCCGAAGTAGGGCATTTCTTTTTTCCAGGTCCGCTCGTTGAATTCGATAATCTCCTTCAAAGAATGAACCGGAGCGTTTGAGCCAAGCGTTGAAAGATAAGCGTTCAAACCGGCTTTGAATTCGTACTGAAGAATCACATCCTCAAATTCATCGAATTTTCCAAGCGTTGCGACGTTCGCAGGGTCTACCAGCACCGCACCCTGGCTCTTCATCTCGCCCAGGACTGACTCCATCAAGCGATCAACCGACTCGTTGAATTCGAAGAACTGCCGTGCCACGCCAATCCGCGCGCCACGCAGCCCGTGAGGATCGAGGAATTTCGTGTAGTCGCTGTGCGCCCTGCCCCGGCTCTCCAAAGTGATGGGATCATCCGGATCAACACCTGTAAGCGCGCCGAGTAAAACAGCCGCATCCGTGATCGTGCGGGCCATCGGCCCTGCGGTGTCCTGGCTGTGGGAAATGGGGATGATGACCGAGCGGCTGATCAAGCCTACGGTCGGCTTGATGCCCACGATGCCGTTGACCGACGATGGGCACACGATCGAGCCGTCCGTTTCTGTGCCCACCGCAAGCGCACAGAGATTGGCTGAAACGGCAACCCCTGATCCCGAACTCGACCCGCAGGGATTGCGGTCGAGCGCGTACGGGTTGCGCGTGAGCCCGCCACGGCCGCTCCAGCCGCTGGTTGAATGGGACGAGCGGAAGTTCGCCCATTCGCTCAGATTGGTTTTGCCCAGAATCACCGCGCCCGCCGCTCGCAGCCGCCGCGCCACAAAAGAATCTCGGGGTGGAATAGAACCTTCCAGAGCCAGCGATCCTGCCGTCGTCATCATCCGATCATGCGTGCCAATATTGTCCTTGATCAAAACCGGAACGCCATGTAAGGGTCCACGCGGTCCTTTGCTCTTGCGCTCATCGTCCAGCTTCCCGGCGATAGCCCGAGCATCCGGATTAAGTTCGATCATGGAATTCACTTCCGGACCGCGCCGATCAATCTCTTCAATTCGCTCCAGATACTTCTCGGTGATCCCGCGCGAGGTGAAGCGGCCGGATTTCATGCCCGCCTGGAGCTCCGCCACCGTGATTTCCTCAAGCTCAAAGGGCCGCGCGCGCGAGTGCATGGCGAGCGCGGGTTCTCCTGCCGCAGGGCACACTGACAGCGCTATTGCAGCGCCGCCCACAAAGCCTGATTCGAGAAATCGACGCCGATTTATTGCCATCCACCCTCCTGGTCGCTATACAGCCTTTCGCCCCACCACGACGCGCGGAACGCCGCTCAAGTCCGGCCGCACTTCGACATTCTTCCATCCCATTCCAAGCAAACCTGCCACCGTGCCGCCCATCTTGTAGCCGATCTCAACCACAACGTACCCGCCAGGCCTGAGCAGTTGCTGGGCTTGGGGAAATAATCGGCGGTAAATTTCATCGCCATTTTCGAGGCTGCCCCAGGCCAAGCGCGGCTCAAATTCTTTCACCTCGCGCTGCACCATGTCCAGCTCATCCATCGCCACATAGGGGGGATTCGAGACGATAAAATCGAACGAGCCAATCGCAGCACGACGGGAGAAGCAAGAAAGCAGGTCGGCTTGCAGAAAATTGATGCGGTCCGCCAATTGCAGCCGCTGCGCGTTTTTCATTGCTACTTTAAGCGCGGCCAGCGAAATATCCACAGCGTAAATTTCCGCACTGGGCAATTCCGAAGCGAGCGCCAGCGCGATGCACCCGGAACCCGTGCCGACGTCAACGATGCGCTTGGAGGAAGGGAGTGTTTGTCGCACCGGGCCGCGCCCCTCACCTGGCATCAGGCCACCCTCTCCCCCTGACCAGGGGGAGAAAGACTGGGGGTGAGGAGGTCGCCGAGTGACTGGAATAAAACCCGATCCTTCCGCGCGCTGAACACGGGCGCTTGCAGCGAGTTCCAGCACCGCCTCCACCACGTGTTCTGTCCCCGGTCGGGGGATCAGCACATCCGGCGTGACTTCAATATCCAGACCCCAGAACTCCTGGCGGCCGGTGATGTATTGCGTGGGCTTGCCGGTAAGGCGCTCGGCGATAAGTTGGAAATAGCGCTCCGTAACCTCAGGCAGGAGCTCGCGTTCCGGGTGGGAGTGCAGTTCGCCGCGCGTTAAGCCAAGCGTGTGCATCAGCAGCAGCTCGGCAGCGAGTTGCGGAGAGGGAATTCCGGCCTGGGAAAGCGTATTCAGACCCTCGCGCAAAGCCTCACGGAGCAACATCGGCCACGTGGAGGGGTTCGGTGGTTGCGGAAGCCTGCTTCAGCTTCTCGGCCTGGTAGTAAGTGGTGAGGGCCTCGACAATTTCTTCGAGCTTACCCTCCATCACCCGGTCAAGCTGATGAAGGGTCAGCCCGATGCGATGATCAGTGACCCGGTTCTGCGGGAAATTATAGGTGCGGATTTTTTCGCTGCGGTCGCCCGAGCCGATCATGGACCGGCGCTCCTCGATAATCTGCTTCTGCTGTTCCTGAAGCTTGGCTTCGTAGAGGCGCGAGCGCAGCACGCGCATCGCCTTGGCGCGGTTCTTGATCTGTGACTTCTCATCCTGGCAGGAAACCACCATGCCGGTAGGGAGGTGGGTGATGCGCACCGCGGAATAGGTGGTGTTGACGGACTGCCCGCCGGGGCCGGAAGAGCAGAACGTATCGATGCGGATGTCCTTAGGATCAATCTCGATTTCAACCTCGTCCGCTTCCGGCAGCACGGCAACAGTCACCGCCGAAGTGTGAATGCGGCCCTGCTGTTCCGTCGCCGGCACGCGCTGCACCCGATGCACCCCGCTTTCGTATTTGAGCCTGCTGTAGACCTTCTGGCCTTCGATAATGGCGATCACTTCCTTGAGCCCGCCCACGCCGGAAACGCTGGTCGAAAGAACCTCCACGCGCCAGCTCTGCGATTCGGCGTAGCGGCTGTACATGCGGAAAATTTCCTGCGCAAAGAGCGTGGCCTCATCACCGCCTGTGCCCGCGCGGATTTCAACCACGACGTTCCTTTCATCGTTCGGGTCGCGCGGCAATAGCAGAACTCGCAGTCCACTTTCAATCTCCGCTAACTGCACTTCGAGGTTCTCTGCTTCTTCCTGCGCCATCTCCTTGATCGCGGAATCTGAGCTCGGATCATCCAGCAGTGAGCGGGTTCCCGTAAGGTTCTTCTCCGCTTCCTTCCACTGGCGGTACTTTTCAACCACCTCTCGCAAGTCGGCCTGCGCCTTGGCGGCTTTCTGATAAAGAGACGGGTCCGAAAGTGTGCGCGAATCGCTCAACTGAGCGTTCAGCGATTCATATTGCTTTTCAAGGTCGTCGAGCTTTTGTAGGAAATGCATAGCATGAACCAGCCGAATTATGCGCTTTTTTGAGGCTCCGTAGAACCACGCCTCGCTTGGATTGACCGGCGAACTCGCACCAATTCCACGCCGAGCGCGGCCGCAGCAAACATAGGCGCGAACGAGGGCTTAACGAGATGACCAGAGCGAAATAGATCCATCAGCACGCCTAGCCCGACCACCGGCGGCTCCATGACAGAGATGAGACGAGCGTTCTTCCTCTTCATCTTTTTCCGTGGCCGTAACCAGCGTTCCGGAACTACATTGGCGAACATCGCCCCTGCCAGCCCACAGAGTAAATAAACCAACACCCCCGGCATAGAGTCCCCCTGTATCTTCAGCCATGCTCGATACTGTTTTCCACCTGGGCGGCGCGCCAAGCAGCGCCCCTTTTGTTACTTCATCACGCTATTAGCTCGGGGTTCCAACGGTAAACGTAAAAATCTTCGAATATAATGCCATGGCTAATCATCGTCGGGCATGTCCTCAGTAATTGCGTCAATCTCACTCATCACCGACTCCATGCGCGACTTCGCGACTATGGCCGCCACGGATAAGTCAGCCATCAGGTCAAAATACCGCTCGCTGCCAGGATCTGCGTGCCGCATCCTGTGCCAGATCCGAATGACATCAAGCAAGTAATCTTCGCCCTCTTCCATGAGGGCGTTAAGGGTGTGGACGCCAGGTGCAGTCGTCTTTGCAGGCATGATTCTCCTCCTTCACGGCAGGCGGCGCAGCAGGCGATGGCGCTCATGTTTCCATCCGCGTATCTCGGCCTCCCAGTGAGCGATGAGTCCAAGGTCTGGCGATGACTTTCCCTTTTCCCTGCGAAGCTTTTCTTCGTGAGAACGGATTCTACGTTCCAGTCCAGCGAGCCTCTTCCGGGCCTGCTTGTTCCTTCCCACGCCTTCCATTGTATCTCTTCATCGGCTGAGTTAACGATTGACGCACTTCTCTCTTTCAGATGAAGAGTCCCTCGGCAGACAACATCCGGGTGCCTCTGGCCGGAAGCTAGCGACCGGCCATTGGCTTACGCGATCACCAATTCCCCGCCCCGCGTCTTCTCAAGCTCCATCGCAGATTCGAGCGCCTTCATGGCAATTTCAAGCTGGCTGTCATCCGGCTCGCGAGTGGTCACGCGCTGCAGCCATAATCCCGGCTGCGAGGCGCACTGCCAAATCCACCCTTTGGACCTTGCCGCAAAGCGAATGAACTCATAAGAGACACCAGCAATCACCGGCAAAAGCAGAATACGGACAATCAGCTTCCAGGCGAACGACTGAAAGGGCAGGAAAAGATAAATGATCAGCGCGATCACCATCACCACCAGCAGGAAGCTGGTGCCGCAGCGCGGGTGAAAGCGCGTGGCCTTACGAGCGCTTTCAAGGTCCACATTCCCGCCCGTCTTTTCAAATGCCCACACCACCTTGTGCTCCGCCCCATGATATTCGAAGACGCGCTTGATCTCTTTCGACTGCGCCAGGAGAAGGAGAAACCCCAGAAAAAGGACCAGGCGGATGATGCCATCCACCAGGTTAAACGCCACAAAGTTATGAATCACGCCATAATGGCGCTGAATATAGGTGGCGGCATAGAGCGGCAGAAATTTATAGAAGACGATGAAAAATCCCAGTGAGCAGACCAGATTCAGCGTCAAGAGCCAATTATTGAATTCCGGTTTTTTCTTCGGCGCGACGGCGTCTTCACCCGGTGTTGCTTCCTCCAGCGCTTCCTGGGCCGAATAACGCAAAGCGCGAATGCCCAGCACCATCGCCTGCCCTAAAACGCCCAGGCCGCGCAACAGGGGATACCTCAACCAGCGGCGCCGCTCCGAGGGCCGGCCGAGATAAGCCTGATTGATCGCCGTCGATCCTGAGCTCTTCCGCACGGCCACGGCCCAGGCGTGCGGCGAGCGCATCATGACGCCCTCAATCACCGCCTGCCCGCCTACGAGGACCTCCTCCGGCCCTTGCACAAACGGCAGCCCCACCAGCCGCACGGCTCTGCGAAAATAGACGGTCATCCTTTTGCTCATAAGCTGTTCATGCGCCCTTCGAGTTACAGGTTTGTACTGGGTCCGCGATGGGAAGCACCTTCGTATAATGATACAACACGGCGCAAGATCAAGACTACCCATGCGTCAGGCCTATTGTAGCGCCTTGTAGCGCCGGCATCTCACGGGCGCGAATACAGCTCCCCTCCTCAATTGAGGAGGGGTCAAGGGGTGGTGGTTTTTTAGGAATCGCCACCCTGCCCTCCTTATCAAGGAAGCGAAGAACCTAATACAAACGCGCGAAGTCGCGTGACATGCGCTGTAGCGGCGATGTCCTCATCGCCGCTGATTCTGCCGGTGGGAGAGCGGCGCTACCACCCAACCTTCCGCCTTGACATCCACAGGGCCATCCTCTAAGGTCGTAAGGTATTTTGAAACCCGGAAAGAGTGATCTCATGAAAATCGTCTTTGTTGCTTCAGAATGCGTTCCATTTTCGAAGACCGGCGGCCTCGCGGACGTGGCCGGCGCCCTGCCGGAAGCGCTCGCCGCGCTCGGGCACGACGTAGAAGTTTTCATCCCTCGCTACCGCGCGACGAAGCCCGGCCCTGTCCTACCCTGCGCTTCAAACCTGACCCTCCCTCTGAGTTCTGGCTTCAAGTCGGCCTCGATCCAGCGCGGCGGGACGATCAAAGGGGTACAACACTATCTCGTCGATTGCCCCGAGCTTTTTGACCGCGAGGGCCTCTACCAGACCAAAGACGGCAAAGATTTTCCGGATAATGCCGTCCGGTTTGCGGCCTTTTCGCTAGCGGCGCTCGAAGGGCTGAAGCACGTGAGCCGGCCGCCGGAGATCCTTCACTGCCATGATTGGCAAACGTCCTTGGTTCCCGTTTATCTGAAACAACTCTACAAGGACGATCCCTTTTACCGGCAAACATCCGCCGTGCTCACGATTCACAATCTCGGCTACCAAGGCCTGTTTCCCGCAGAGGTTCTGCCGCAAATAACGCTCAGCCCAGACCTGTTCAATATTAACGGGCTTGAATTCTTCGGAAAATTGAACCTGATGAAAGGTGGCATCCTGTTTTCGGATTTCATCACCACAGTGAGCAGCAAGTACGCCGCGGAAATTCAGACGGCGGAATTCGGATATGGCCTTGAGGGAGTGCTTCGTTCGCGGTCAGGGAAGCTGCAGGGCATCCTGAACGGCGCCGATTATGACGCCTGGAACCCCGCCACGGACAAGTTGATTCCCGCCCGCTACACGCCGCAGAATCTGGAGGGAAAGCAAGCCTGCAAGAGGTCACTGCTCCTGAGGATGGGCGTTGCAAAACCCATTGCTGACCGGCCGGTGATCGGGATCGTCTCGCGTTTTGCCACACAGAAAGGCTTTGACCTGATTGCCGGAATCGCCGGCGAGTTGATGCAGGAGAACTTGTACATCGTGGCGCTCGGGACGGGCGAGCCACAGTACGAGCAATTGTTCAGGACCCTTGCGGCGCAAGACCCGGAAAAGTTCCTGGTGAAGGTCGCCTATGACAACGAGCTTGCCCATCAGATCGAAGCCGGGGCGGATATTTTCCTTATGCCTTCGCAGTATGAACCTTGCGGTTTGAACCAGATTTATAGCCTGAAGTATGGCACCGTTCCGGTGGTCCGGGCCACCGGGGGACTCGACGACACGATTCAGGAATTCGATGGCGCGCGCGGGACAGGCTTTAAGTTCAGCGACTACTCAGCCCCGGCCTTGCTCGACACGATCAGAAAGGCGCTTGCAACCTACCGCCAGCCTGCCGCCTGGGCTCGCCTGATGCAGAACGGGATGAGCCGGGATTTCTCCTGGACCGCCTCCGCCAAAGCCTACGCAGAGGTCTACGAAGAGCTGGCAAAGCCTCGAACCAAAACCGCCCCGCAAACATCTAAACAAATGCAGTAAACATCGGAGGACCAGATAAATCTATGGCAGGAAATCACATGGTTGAATTTACCGAACAGAATTTCGATGAGCAGGTCTTAAAATCCGGCAAGCCTGTTCTCGTGGATTTTTGGGCGCCTTGGTGCGCGCCGTGCCGGATGATGTCTCCGTCGGTCGAGGCCGTCGCGAGCGAGTATGCCGACCGCGCGGTGATTGGGAAGCTGAACGTCGATGATCACCAGTCCATTGCCGGCCGCTACAACATTCGAGGTATCCCGACTCTGCTGCTCTTTAAGGATGGCCAGGTCGCGGAACAGGTAGTCGGTGCGACTTCCAAAGATGCGATCACCAAGATGATCGAAAAACACTTGTAGACCCACTCTGCCGGCGGCCTCTCGGCCGCCGGTACTTCCGCTTCCTCAAATGCCCGCCGTCCTTAACGGACGCGAATTGTCCACCACACCTCACACATCCCCTTCACCATTGACGGCGTCAATTCTTGAGGATTACAAATTATGGCTACAGGTTTTTCTGTCGCGGCGCTCGGAGCCTGCCCTGACGCAGGAAGGGCGCGCCAGCCTTTTTTGATAGTGGCCGGAGGCCAGGGCGGTCCGAGTTACCGGCGCGCAGGGCGGCTATGCCGCAGGTCGCATTCGTGAAATCGCACCGGCCGCTTCTGCGCCGCAGTCTCAAACGAAAACAATTTGGAGGGATCGCCGCCAGAGGAGAGCAGCTTCAGGAAAGGGCAAATTAGAGGCTTAACAGATATTCCGAAGCGGTCATGTTGCCGAGGCGAATCTTGCTAACCCGCTCACCGAGGACGTTCCCGAAGAACTGCAAAATCGAGGTCAGCTTCAGCATAAAGCCCTTTTCACCGACTCCAACCAAGTGTGACGCACCCAGCATAAAGAAGAGAACTTTGAAGTACAGAACGAGAAGCCTCTCGTCACGGGATAGCCGCTGCGTGGCATTCACAGCGTTCTTCAGGAGATAATTCAGCGCCAGAAAATCACACTTCAACTGCATCCGGAAACGAGCATAATCCAGAGGCACCTCGTAATCCTCGATCGCGCTGCGGACAAACGGGAACTCGAGGCGATTGGCGTTCACGATGCAGTGATAGAACTCCTCGTGTGCCCGCCGCAGAAGGATTCTCTGGCAAATTGTCTGCAAGTAAAACAGCAGCAATGCCGTCGAAAGAACCAAAATCATAATCGCTACGAACATATTGGACCTCACCTGGTTCCGCGAATCGGAGCATCAGCAAGAGCAGGAACTTGCCTGCTGTCCCCATAAGATGGAACGGTTTTCTTCTTTGTTGCCTGAGTAATAGCGTAAAACCACGTCAGAAACATTCCCAGATTGCAGATTTGGGCCGCAAACGCGGCGAGTATCCCTGCATCCTGGCCCCCCGGCGTCAGATACATCAGGGCCATGCTTGCCGCCGAACCCGCGAACTCAATTCCCAGGCCTAAAACCAGAAAACTGAGCTCTTCATTCGCTGAGTCCGTCTGCTGCAGCACAATGTAGAGCAAGGTGTTCAATACAAGGCAGGCAAAATACAGATTCTGCTGGAATTCCACGATGAAGCGGCTAAAGAGATGGTCATAATGGTTGATTAAAGCGAAGTATGAAATAACGGCAATCAAGACAAAGACCGCCGCCAGCATCGAGCGAACCATTGACCACGTTTCGCGCTTCGCCTTACAGACACGGCGGAAAAAGGCGGCGATTAAAAGAAAGGCGCCAAGCGTCAAAGCAACATCGGTGATCCAATAGCAATACTGGTACTGGACAGATTTAAAGCCGTAATAGTTAAGCACCCCAGGGCGTAGGACCGCGTCGATGATCACGTAGCCCGTCACGTAAAGGAAGAGGCTGGTGATATCCTTCCATCTGCCGCGAATGAGCAGAAACCCGAGCAGCACGATCTCCAGGCCGTAGCCCAGATACTGCAGTCCGTGGATGGCCAACCGGTCAAACAAGAGGATCCCCTCCTGTCTCCGGAAGGTCGGATGACCTGCACAGCCCTGATATCGGGCAAATTACCCGACCTACGCAACCGTGCGGTAGGGCGGAACCGGCATCGGTGAAGCGCCAATCGAAGCGACCTGGCTGCGGTAGGGCGGAACCGGCATGGGCGAAGCGCCAATTGAAGCGACCTGGCTGCGATAGGGCGGAACCGGCATGGGCGAAGCGCCAATTGAAGCGACCTGGCTGCGGTAGGGCGGAACCGGCATCGGCGAAGCGCCAATCGAAGCGACCTGGCTGCGGTAGGGCGGAACCGGCATCGGTGAAGCGCCAATTGAAGCGACCTGGCTGCGATAGGGCGGAACCGGCATCGGTGAAGCGCCAATCGAAGCGACCTGGCTGCGGTAGGGCGGAACCGGCATGGGTGAAGCGCCAATCGAAGCGACCTGGCTGCGGTAGGGCGGAACCGGCATGGGCGAAGCGCCAATCGAAGCGACCTGGCTGCGGTAGGGCGGAACCGGCATCGGCGAAGCGCCAATCGAAGCCAATGGGTGCGCGTCTAAAATCGCGGACTGTGAAATGTTGGCGCTGGAACTGTTCCATATTGCTGAACTCTCAGCGTTCGCAAAACCCTTACGAAGTGAAACGCTCGCTAAAACAACCAGCAGTGCTAAGAATAAAGAATAGGCTTGCCTTTTCATCGGACTCCCCTCCAGGGATTAATGAGATTTTCGGGCCGGAAACCGGCCCGCTGGAGGTAGAGCCTATGATTTTAGGCTAGACAGGAGCTACTCATGTGAGCATTATTGCCTGTCTACCCGAACTAAGATAGCAAATTGTGTCTAAATGTCAAGTCCTATTTTTGCAGTACTCGATTGGTAACTAGCCCTCATTTGCTGCTCTCCTGGCGGGAAATCCCAAAATCCGGGAAAGGCCTTGCAATCCAATCGGTGAGCCCGTTTCATGCATACTCATTGCTCGCGGTAAAGGGTGAGCCCGGTGGCTCTCCGGCTTTACGTTATCAACTTCGGCAGCCGCCTGCCAGAACTTGAGCCCTTTTATCGCAGTTGACCTTGAAAGGTGCCGATGGCATGATTCTAATACACATTTGAGGAAGGTGGAGATCGCCCGGCTATGGCAAAAAAAAGGCGCAAGTACCTGGCAGTCATGATTGTCGCAGCATTGCTCCTGCCTCTTTCAGCATCGAGCAGCCGGCGCGCCGAAGCCGCTCCGCAAACCTCGCAAGGACCCGAGCAGCAGCCCGGGGAAACGGTCATTGTTCCTAAACACAAAGGGCAACAGGAGCAACAACAGCAGCAGCAACAACAACAGGGGCCTACCGAGCAGCCCGGTGAAACCGTCCCGATTCCCAAGAAAAATCAGCAAGCGCCACCACCCCAGCAGAAAAAACCTGAAAAGGTGAATCCCAGCCAGATTTACACCTTATCGACCACAACGAACTTAGTGAATGTCGACGTGCTTGTGACGGATTCGAACGGTGATCCGATCACGAACCTGAAGAAAGAAAATTTTAAGATTGAGGATGATGGAGTGCAACAGACCATCTCCAACTTCGGAGCCGTAGAGGCGCCGCTCACGGTTTGCATGGTGGTCGAATTCAGCAACGAATGGTGGCCCTTGCTTTACCAGGCGTTGGAATCCGCTTATACGTTTGTGAACTTCATGAAGCCAAAGGATTGGGTGGCCGTCATCTCTTTTGATTTAAAGCCCCATATTCTTACGGACTTTACCCATGACCGCAGCCAGGTGGAAGGAGCGCTCAATCAGTTGCGATTCCCCGGCTTTTCAGAAACAGATCTCTATGATGCTCTCGCTTTCACCGTGGACCGCATGAAAGATATTGGAGGCCGGAAAGCGATTGTAGCGATTGTGAGCGGTTTTGATACCTTTAGTAAACTGACTTATGACCAGATGCTGAAGATCTCGAAGTCGTCCTCCACGCCTATTTATCCTGTAAGCATCCTGGAGTGGGTGGCGGTTCGAATGCCAGGAGGCTATAACATCAACTATTGGCAGGCGCGAAATGGCCTGAATTATATCGCCAAGTACTCCGGAGGCCAGGCATATTTCCCGCGCTTCGAAGGCGCTCTTCCTGGGATTTACCGGCAGATTGGGGCGCAGTTGCGCAGCGAATACAGCCTGGGTTTTGTACCCACCAACGACAAAAAGAACGGGAAATATCATAAACTCAAGGTCGAGTTGGTAGACGCCCAGGGAAATCCTCTCAGAATTGTGAATCAGAAGGGAAAGCAGGTAAAGTACCGGCTCGTGTACCGGGAAGGATACTACGCGCCAAAGAGTTAGATTGGCGATGCCCCTCACCCGGCCTTCGGCCCACCCTCTCCCGCAGGGAGAGGGATGAGAAAACAGGGTAGTAGCCCTCTCCATTCGGGAGAGGGTGGCCGAAGGCCGGGTGAGGGGTTACGTCATAAGAGCCTGCATCTTGCCTCTCAAACTCCGATCTCAAAGTGAGTCCAAAGCGAACAGAAACGGAACTCCTAGCCCAAATTAAAAGAAATCCACTACCGCACCACATTGCCATCATTATGGATGGAAATGGGCGGTGGGCGCAGAAGCGCAAGCTGCCGCGCATCGCGGGACACCGGGCTGGCATGAAGGCCGTGCGCCAGGGTGTGGAAGCTTGCCGCCGTCTCGGAATACCTTACCTGACCCTTTATGCCTTCTCCGTTGAAAACTGGAAGCGCCCGCAGGCGGAGATTGACCTGCTCATGGCGCTGCTGCAGGAATATCTGAAGAAGGAAACGCCTGAGTTAAATCGCCAGGACATTCGTCTGAGTGTGATTGGCCGGATGCGGGAGCTTCCTAGGCCCGTCCGGCAGGATCTGAAAGCGGTCATCGAGAGCACCCGGCGGAATCATGGCCTGCGACTAACGCTGGCTTTGAACTATGGCTCTCGTTCCGAGCTGGTGGACGCTTTTCGGAAGCTTCAAGGGCGCCTGAAAAAAAACGGCTGCCTCGAAATCAGCGAGAGCTTAATCAGCCAGAACCTTTATACTCAGGGCCTTCCCGACCCGGATTTGCTCATCCGCACGAGCGGGGAAATGCGTTTAAGTAATTTCCTGCTCTGGCAAGCCGCTTATGCCGAGATCTGGGTCACGGAGACGTTGTGGCCTGATTTCACCTGCACGGAGATGTACCGGGCAGTGCTGGATTACCAGAAGCGCGAGCGGCGCTACGGCGGGCTGAGTTTGTCCTGAACGGCGTTTCCTCAGTTTGCAATTTATCTTAAATGGCCGGGGCGGGGCCCATGCTGTACCGGACTTATGAAGACTCGTGTTCTTACGGGTATCGCCATTTTAGTTCCTTCTGTGTACCTGCTCGGCTGGTCTCCGAAATGGCTCTTCCTGGCGGTTCTCATCGCGCTCGTTGAGCGGGGACTTTACGAATATTTTTTCATCGCTCAGCAGAACAGCTTCCCGGTTTTCCCGGCGGCGGGATACGCGGGCGGAGCCGCAGTCTGCGCTGCGCAATGGGTGGACTTGCGCTATGGCGGTCGCCTGGAATTTGCCGTGCTCATCGGCGTTCTTCTGCTCGTTTCAGCCGGAACACTCTGGAAGATTCGGGAGCTCAAGCAATATCTCGGCTGTGTTTGCGTCACTTTATTTGGGATTTATTATGTGGCTTTCACGTTTTCCTGCTTGTTTCCACTGCGATTCTCCGGCTTGGGCGTGGGCCTGGCGAACGGCCGGCAAATCGTGTTCTTCCTTTTCGCCGTCATCTGCATCGGCGATATTTTTGCTTACTTCACCGGCCGGGCTCTGGGGCGGCGGCTCCTGTTCCCGCGCGTTTCGCCGAAGAAGACTGTGGAAGGCGCGCTGGGCGGCCTCGGCGCGAGTGTGGCCTTGGGATGGGCTTGGGCCCACTGGTTCTGGCAAACTGATACCTGGGAACTGGCAATCGTGCTGGCCGTCTGCGTGGCCGTCGCCGGCCAGGTGGGAGACTTCGTTGAATCCGCCATGAAAAGGGGCGCTCGGATCAAGGATTCGGGCGCCATCCTGCCCGGTCACGGGGGGCTTCTGGATCGTGTGGATAGCCTGTTATTCGGCGCCCCGGTCTTGTGGCTGGCGCTAGC
>DASUKV010000109.1:0-2710 GCA_036278555.1 Terriglobia bacterium | reverse complement strand
CTCGCCCGGCAGGCGGGGAGTCCTGAGGAAGGCGAGCGGCTGAATTATCTCGCCCGGCACGTTGAGTTTCTGGTTCCCTACTCTGAATCCTGGAGCCTCGCCTTCCATCTTTATCAGGCGCTGGAGAAGGCGAAAGACTTGAAGAATGAGGGAAAGGCGGACGAAGCTCAAGCCTTAGTGCGCGCGCAGGGAATACCTCTCTGGCTGAAACTTGCGCCGCACGTCCGCGAAGCGATTCTTGATTTTCAGCAAATCGCCGCAACCCGGAATGACCTTGGAACGCTCGCCTCCATGCATAACAAGTACGAGCGCCTGGCCTTGTTCCGCCTTCCTGCCTCGATGAAGGAATTCCTGCGCGAAATGCCGGAGGACGTCCGCCGCGCTGCCGAACAAGCGCGGCAGCCTGATTCTAAAGCTACGCCGCGGCTTTTCGTGCCCACACGCCCCACGGTTCTTGGCCGCGGAGAGCGTGTCCGTATCTTTGCCGTGGCGGCGCCGGGAAAGCTCAAGACGCCGCCGGTCCTCTTCACCCGGCTGGAGGGCAAGAAAAACTGGAGTTCAAGCCCGATGAAGCTGCATGGGCGGCGTACCTTTGTGGGCGAACTCACGGCGTCCGAGCCCGGCAGCCCCTTCCTGGATTATTACGCGAGCGCGGAATTCGAGGCTTCTGCCGGCTCCGCTCAGCGGACCGCCCCGCTTGAGGCGCCTGCGCGCTTTTACACTGTAACCCTTTACTGAAAACACCGGCGGCCGGTTTGCCAGACGACGCCGTGCGCGAGAGCCGGCCGCGAATCGAGTCCGCTATCAAAACTGCGGCCAGGGCGATTTTGTGGGCCGCCCGAGCCGGTCTGAACAGCCGCCCGCGAGACAATCGGCCAGGTTCCCGGCTATATGGGGTGAGGTATGTGCTTGATTTTTTGAACTGTTGCGCGTAGGTTCGGAACTAGAGCCAAGGCGCCTATGCCCAGGTAGCCAAGCTTTATCCGCGATTACTTTACTGGAGGGCAACATGAAATTCCAAAAGCTGGCGCTGATTCTCCTTACAGTAATGATCTCGGGGAAAGGCATGATCGCGGCCGGGCAAAGCAGCACTCAAAAGGAAGTCACCTTCACTAAGAACGTCGCTCCCATCCTTTATCAACACTGCGCTGTTTGCCACCATCAGAACGATATTGCCCCAATGTCGCTGCTGACCTACAAAGAGGTTCGGCCCTGGGCTGCGGCTATCCGGGAAGCAGTCGTGCAGCGGACAATGCCACCGTGGCACGCTGACTCGCCGGGGGGGAAGTTCATGAACGATACGAGACTCTCCGACGCTGACATCGCCACACTTCAGGCATGGGTGAAAGAGGGCGCCCAGGAGGGAAGTCCGAATGATTTGCCGCCCGCGCCCGTTTTCTCCAGCGGCTGGCACATCAAGCCGGATGTTGTGTTCACCATTCCTGAAACCGTCGTGAAAGCCGGCAACCAGGATGATTACGAGTACATCTACGTTCCGACGCACTTCACCGAGGACAAATGGGTGCAGGCGGCGGAAGTGATGCCGGGCGACCGGCGCGTGGTTCATCATGCGACGGTGAGCGTCGTCAGCGCCAATAAGGTGCCGGCGATGTTAGCCGATCATGCGAAGGCCGATGAAGGCGTCGATAAGTATCATTACCGAACGGGGAAAGTACTCCATCTCAGGCCCGAGACGCCGGTGTTAGATGATGGTTGCTCGGCGCCGGAGGGTGGTGGATTCCCTGGCAAGCCATCCGGATATCTGGATATTGTTCCTGCGATCTACCTGCCCGGGCACCTCGCGGAAACGCGGCCGCCGGGCTATGCCCTGAAGATTCCTGCGGGGTCCTATTTGCAATTCCAGATTCATTACAGCAACCGGTTAGGCGTGGCGGTGAAGGATCGCACCCGGATTGGACTGGTGTTTGCCAAAGAGCCCGTGAAGCACGAGGTGGCGCAATATGAGATCTGGAACAATCTGTTTCGAATTCCGCCGAACGATGCGAACCACCGCGTGACTTCCTGCTTCACGCTGCCCAAGGACGTGATTGCGGTTGCTTTCACGGCGCACATGCACTTTCGTGGAAAGAGCATGATAACGACCGCCGTCTTCCCGGATGGGCACCTGAAGGTACTGATGAAAGTGCCCCATTACGACTTCCGCTGGCAGCAGACTTATTTCTTGAAGCACCAGTTTTTGCTGCCGAAAGGCACGATGATCGTAACCACCGCGTATTTCGACAATTCGATCAACAATCCCTTGAATCCTGATCCTTCGAAAGTGATCCGCTGGGGTGAGCCAAGCAGGGAAGAGATGATGGGATTTTGGCTGGCATTTGCTGACCCGCAGCCGGCGAGCGAAAAACCTCTGCTGGCGCAAACAAAAACCGGTGCTTCGTCAAACTCTATGAAATCCACCCGCCCGCCGACGCCCAGGAGCCAGTGAGGACCGCCTTGCGTATGCGGCAATGCCAAGGCCTCAATCGCCGGGTCTTTTTAAGTCTGCTCTCCGCGCCGGCCGTCATGGCTAGAGTGGCGCTGCCGGCTCCCACTCTCTAGCAGCAGCGTAGAGTCGATCCGCCACCTCTTGGCGATTGGACCTGCCCGATGGACCCCGACGTACATTCTGACAAGCCGGGTGTCTGCCCGCGTTGCGGCGCAAAGCTGGTGTTACACGTGCCCGATCGGGTGGAATATCCTCTGGAACTTT
>DASUKV010000108.1:0-4735 GCA_036278555.1 Terriglobia bacterium | reverse complement strand
ACGCCGCTCGCTTACCGGCGCCGCTTCAAAGCACGCAATCAGGTCAGTGTGGCGCCGCCATCGACCATGTAGACGCCGCCCAGGCAATATTCCGCGTCCTCGCTCGCCAGAAACACCGCCATTCCCGAGATATCACCTGGCAATCCCAGCCGGCCTGCAGGGATACGCCCGGCGCGTTCTTCGCGGACTCCCGGAGCGGAAAGCGCCTCAGCATTCATCGGGGTATCCGTTGTGCCGGGAACGATGGCATTGACTCGAATGCGGTCCGGAGCGTAATCCACCGCCATGGCTCGCATCAGGCCAAGGACACCGCCCTTGCTGGCGCTATAGGCCGTCAAGCGGGTAAATCCCTGCAAACCGGTTCGCGATGCAACCAGGATGATGCACCCGCCTCCATTGTGGAGCATGGAGGGAATGACGTGCTTGGAGCATAGCCAGTAGCCGCGCAGGTTCACGTTGATCGTATGTTCCCACACCTCATTGGATAGCTCATGGGCTCGGGCTTCGCCTTGGGTCATCAGGACAGCAGCATTGTTCACGAGGATGTCAACGCGGCCAAACCGCGCGATGGTTTCCTCGACCATTGCCTTCACCTGCTCCTCTGACGAAACATCGGTCTCGACAAACATGGCCTGCGCACCCGATTTTTGGATCTCCTCCGCGTTGGCCTCTCCCACCCCTCGATTCAGATCTGCAATCGTCACGAGCGCTCCTTCCCGGGCATAGCGGTGAGCAATCGCCCGTCCGATCCCGGCAGCACCGCCCGTGACAATGGCCACTTTATTCTTGAGTCGCATGTGCTCGCCTTACTCTGCAGAGCAGATAGTTACATGAGTGGGATCCAATTTTGCGTGTTGCGATCCCCAAGGAAGAGTTCTCATTTTAACGCCGATTCGGTTTGCATTTGATATCCTCTGCCACCTCATATCACTGTACTCGAAGAAGGAGTACCGCCATCGGTTGACGTCTCCCAAGTAGCCGAGGCGGCAAAAACTGCACGAGAATCTCCTCCCTGCCGACTCCGGAAACCTTTCAAGTTTGTCTACTCGAAAAGGCTGGACGCTGGCGCTGATTTCGCAATGGTTCTTAACTTCTGCGGTCTTTTTGCACCCTCCTTGGTTGATTAATGCTGCCAACCGCCGCCCAGCGCCTTATAAAGCTGGACCAGCGCCTGGTATTCGTTGTTTCGCGCTTGCGCCAGCGTAAGTTCAGCGCCGAAGAGCGACCGCTGGCTATCGAGGACGTCAAGATAGGTGGCCGTGCCTCCGCGATAGCGCATGAGCGATACACGAACCGTTTCTTGAAGGTCATGCACGGACTCTTGCTGGCGCGCGAGGACCTGATAGTACTTCTGATAGCCGATCAGCGCATCCGAGACATCGCCAAACGCCTGTTGGATGGTCTGCCGGTAGCCGATCAATGCCTGCCGGTACTGCGCCTTGGCGTACCGCAGGTTTGAGCGCAGGAAGCCGCCTTCGAAGAGCGGCTGCGCCAGGCCCGCTGCATAACTCCAGATCTCGGTATTCGCTGGAACCGACGACCCAAAAAATACCGTGTGCCCAAAGGCTCCGCCCCCGGAACCCAGCAGCGAAACCTGCGGGAAAAACGCTGCCTTGGCCACGCCGATATCCGCATTAGCGGCAATCAGGTTCTGCTCCGCCGCGCGGATATCCGGCCTGCGCTCAAGAAGTGACGATGGCAGCCCGGCCGGCAAGTGCGGAGGCAGCGACTCCGTCCATCGCCAGCCTTGCGGAGTCTCGATTCCGAGGGGGCGTCCCCGGGGCACGCCCTGCGGATAATTTCCAAGGAGAATATTGATCGCGTCCTCGGTCTGGCCGATTTGGCGCTCGAGATCAGGAATCTGTGCGTTTGCCGTATCCAACACCTGGCGGGCCTGAAGCACGTCCAGCGAAGTGGCGACGCCGTGTTTAAGCCGCAGTTTGGTGAGCTTGACGGAATCTTCCTGGGTTTTGACCGTATCCTGAGTGATCTGGAGCTCAAGATCGAGATCACGGAGCCGGAAATAATTGCTGGCGACGTCGCTCACCAGCGTGAGGATGACGGTTTTCCGCGCGTCCTGGGTGGCCAGGAGTTGGGCCCGCGCCGCCTCGGTCGCCCGCCTGAAGCGGCCAAAAAAATCCAGTTGAAAGCTGGCGTCGGCGGCGAGCGAGAAGATGTTGGACTTGATGGTTTCGGCGCTCTTCCCGCCAGTGAAATCGGGATTCGCCGAAACCTGCGGAAATTGGTTAGAGCGCGTGATGCCAAGCTGGGCGCGGGCGGCATTGACGCGCTCCGCCGCTAAAAGGAGATCGTAATTGTTCTTCAGGGCCGTCCGGACCAGTTTTTGCAATTCAGGGTCCTGGAACACCTTCCACCAGGGCAAGTCGGCGAATGAGGAAGCCTGCGCTTGAGCCAGTTGACTTTCGGCAGGCGCACGGAAGGCGGAAGGGATTTGCACCTTCGGCCGATGATAATTTGGTCCTACCTTGCAGCCGGTAATTAGAAGCGCGGCCAGGACGATAGCAATTCCTGTTGCGCGAAGGCCCAGCTTCCGCGGAATCCGCGGCCGGAAAGGCCTGACTGCGGAGGCAACAGAGAAACTCAGTGTCTTCGGTGTTGCGGCTTGAGAGGCGCGGACTACAGAGACAGCTTCAATTTGAGTGCGGGTGTGCCGCGATCTATTTTTCATTTCAGTCGCCCTCCGTGGGTTCGGGTATCGGGGAAAGACGGGCCAAGGCGCGCTCCTTGGCCGCTCCTGACCACTTCTCAACCAGGTAGAAAATGGCCGGAATGAAGAAGATGCCGATTGCGCTCGCCGCCGCCATCCCGCCAATCACGGTGGCGCCCATGATGCGGCGCGCTACCGAGCCGGGACCGGACGCGATCCACAGCGGCACGCATCCCAGGATGAACGCGAAAGATGTCATCAGGATGGGCCGCAAACGGAGCCTTGCCCCTTCGAGCGCCGCCTCAACCAGCGGCTTTCCTTTTTCGTATTCGTCTTTGGCGAACTCGACAATCAGAATGGCGTTCTTCGCCGCCAAGCCGATGAGCATGACCAGACCGATTTGCGAGTAAACGTCGGTTTCAATCTGGACCATGTAGGCGGGCAAGAAAGCGCCCAGCAAGACCCGCCTTAGCCACAGCACCCCGAAGGCGCCGAAGACAGCGATGGGAGTGCTCAACAGCACGCTGAACGGCAGCGTCCAGCTTTCATACAGCGCCGCCAGAATTAGAAAGACAAATAAGAGTGAAAATCCGAAGATGACGGAAGGCGAAACTCCCTGCCCGGCCTTCACTTCTTGGTATGACATGCCCATCCAGTCGTAGCCCATCTCGCGCGGCATGGTTTGCTTGAAGACCTGTTCAAGGGCTGCCCTTGCCTGCTCAGAGCTATAGCCCGGCGCGGCGCTACCAACAATCTCTGCAGCGCGATACTCGTTGAAACGCATCGTAAATTCCGGCCCTGTGCGCGACTCGAATTTGGTGAGCGCGGAGAGCGGCACCATGTCTCCCTTGCTGTTGCGCACATAAAATTGGCCGGCGTTCTGCGTATTCGAGCGATACGGCGCTTCCGCCTCAACGTACACCTGCCACTGGCGGCCAAAACGGTTGAAGTAATTGACGAACAGACCGCCCATGTAAGCCTGAACGGTCCTATAGACGTCGCTAATCGGAACATCTTGCTTGAGGGCCTTATCCCGGTCCACGTCCAGATACTTCTGAGGCACGCCCGGCAGGAACGTGGTGGCGATCATGCCGATTTCCGGGCGCTTGCTGGCGGCCGCCAGGAACTTGCCTACGTTCGCGGAGAGGAACTGAACATCTTTGCCGGCGCGATCTTCCAGCGCAAAGGTAAATCCACCGGAGGTGCCTACCCCGGGGATCGCCGGCGGCGAGAAGCTGAAGACGACCCCTTCCGGGAGCCTGCTCAGTTGCTGGTTCAAACGCGCCTTGATTTCCTGATACTGCTCCGCCCTCGCCGTGCGGCTGCTCCAGGGTTTCAAGGTGACGAAGAAGAAGGCGTTGTAGCTGGTCTGGACAAAGCTGAGCAGACTGAAACCTACGACGCTGGTTGTGTACTCAACACCCGGCGTCGTGGCGAGAATTTTTTCAACGTCTTTCGCCGCCGCGTTCGTGCGTTCAAGCGAAGCCGCTTTTGGAAGCTGCATGTTGACGAAGAGATAGCCTTGATCTTCATCGGGCAGGAAGCTTGAAGGCAGCCGGCTGCCAAAGAAAGCCGCTCCCAGTCCGAAAACCGCCAGCAGCACGAGCGCTAGCGCGCCCTTGTGAAGGAGCCCGCCGGACAGCCGGACGTAGCCTTCCGTAGCGCGCCCAAAAACGCGATTGAAGCCGTTAAAGAGCTTTCCGAGGGGCCCGCGGCTCTCCCGCTTGGGCCGCAGCAACAACGCGGCCAGAGCCGGGCTAAGCGTCAAGGCGTTGAAGGCCGAGAGAACCACCGAAATAGCGATGGTGACGGCGAATTGCTGATAAAGCCTTCCGGTAATGCCTGGGATGAAGGCCGTCGGCACAAAGACCGATGAGAGAACCAGGGCGATGCCGATTACCGGGCCGGAGAGCTCCTCCATCGCTTTTCGCGCCGCATCCCGGGGAGCCAAGCCCTCCTCGATGTGGCGTTGCACTCCCTCGACAACCACAATCGCGTCATCCACCACCAAACCGATAGCGAGCACCAATCCAAAGAGTGAAAGCGTATTGATGGAGAATCCGAACA
>DASUKV010000107.1:0-18497 GCA_036278555.1 Terriglobia bacterium | reverse complement strand
GCTTGCCCTGGAACCACTGTGTTCCCAACAGGATCATGGCGGCGGCGTAGAGGGCAATGAGCACGCAGACGACCCCTAACAGAATGCGGACCGGAAGCGAGATTTTGGAAGACCAACTCATGGGTTTCGACTCTCTGGTCCGACTCGCGGCTTTGCCGCTTGCTGTGCGGAAGGGCTTTGGCCTTTCACAAGCTTGTAGCCGGACCCAACGCTAGAGCGTCGCGTATTGGACCGCAAAGCCACAGAACGTGTAAAAAAATTCGGTTGACGAGCAAACAGCATCTCGCAAAGGCGCCAAGCCGCAAAGGTCCGCAAAGGATCAAGGAGATCTACTTTGCGATTCTTAGCGCCTTGGCGTCTTTGCGAGAGGCTGTTGATTTTTTCACAGCATCACAGGCTTTCCGCAAAGCAAGCGGCAAAGCCGCCTTCTGCTCCGCCCATTAAGATAGCCTTTCCGCTACAGCTAGTCGTCAGGCTCCGGGATGATCCGAACGTGCTGTTCTGCTTTCATCTGCGAAAGCCACTCGCCGAGAAGATCATTGATTTTTTTCTCAACCAAAATTTCCTGAATTTGATCTTCCACTTGATCGAGGGATGGCGCTGCACCCGGATGGCTCGCCTGATACTGCGGTAAGAATGTCTTGTGATAGTACTGTTGAACATCCTCAGAAGTTACCGTCGCCGACGGCCGCATACGCTCGTCAATCATCGCCAGTACATGCTGCTGATCTTCCAAGCGCTTCAGAAGCTGATCCTCACTCATGCCCAGCGTATGAAGCGCGGTCTCAAAATCCGAATCGCTCTTGAATTTCTTGCGGACGGCGGCCAACTGCTTTTCGGCGCTGCGGCGCAGATTTTTGGGGTTCGCCGGATACGCGCCCATTTCCTGTTCTAACAATTCCTGGCTCACCAGCCGGGTTCGCGCGCGTTCGAAGGCTGCCGCGTCCGGCGGGGCGCCAGGGATGCGGCCTTGGTCGAGAAACGCCTCCAGCCGGTATTCCTGAACCACGTCGCTCCGTGTGATTGCGCTGTTGCCCACTGCGGCCACCACGCGGTCCAGCGGCTGCGTCTGCGCCCAGGCGGCGCAAGGCGCCCACGAAAGCGTGATCGCCAGGATCGTCGCGGCTAAAAGCTCTGTCCGATGCTGATGAAGTACTGAAATCTTGGTAATCGTTGTCTCTCCAAAGGAGATGTGCCGGACGGCTGAAACTGGTAGCGCGGCGGATTAAAGTCATACGCCGCGTCCAGACGAACCGGACCGATCGGCGTTTTGTAGCGCAGCCCGATGCCAACGGTCTGCACTGTATAGTTCAAATCCGTGGGAGATGTCTGGGTGAACTTCAGGAGCCGCATTTCCGCGAGGCTGGAATACACGTTTCCCGCGTCATTGAAAAGAACAATTCCGTAGCGGCCTTCCCGCAGCCGCACGCGCAGCTCAAATTGATTTACGAATACGGCGTTTCCTCCAATGGGATAACCCGTGACCGGATCGCGAGGTCCTGCCTGGTTCAAGGAAAACGCGCGCAGCGAGTCCGCGCCGCCCGCAAAAAAGCGGTCCGCGAGCGGCAGTTGATTGGTTGTGAAGATGCCCGGAGTTCCGTTCGAAACGTCCACCCGCCGCGACGCGCCATAAGTCGTTTCCGCGCCAAATTCCGTGTTGCGGGCGAAAACCAGGTGCGAGCTCAGCCGGTAATACGTGGCGTTCTGGCCAAAGAACCGGACGAAATCGGTCTGCGATCCAAGTTTGGTGGCTGAGATGCTCGCGTCCGCCAGCGAATAGGAACCTCGTGTGGCGTCTGTCGGGTCATCCCTCGTGTCATGAACCAAGGTCCCTTCGAACCCGGCGTCCCGGACCGGCTGCGTGAACAGCGGGATCTCTTCCGGCTGAATCTTCAGATTGCTCGCCGTCACAAAGCGATAGTTATAGCGGCCCACGAGGAACGTGGACGGACTGTACTGCTTTTCAATCGAAAGGGAGGCTTGGCGGATAAACGACGTGAAGGTCAATACGTCGCGCGTCCGGTCCGCCGTGCCGTCGATGTGGAGCGTCAAGTCACGGTGATTCAGAAAATGGGGAAACAGGTAGCTGACCTCGCCGCCCGTTTCGAGGTCGGAAACCCGGCTGCGCAGGGAAAACGTCTGGTCGCGGCCCCCGACATTGATGCGGGTGACGTCCAGCGAAAGGCGCGGGCTGACGCCGAACTGCCCCTGCGGGCTTCCTGTGCCGAGCCTCTGCACGTCCAGCCCAAAGCCGTATCCCAGGGTCCATCGGCGGGCTTCTTCCACGTTCACTAAAAGTGTCTTCTGGGTTTCTGCTCCGGCAGGGTTCTGCGGAGCAATCTCGACGGAGTTGAAGAGTCCCAAATCATAAAGCTGGCGCTGCGAATCGAACATCTTTTCCTGGCTCATCGGCTGGCCCGGCTGAAGGGTGAGCTGCCGCTCAATCACTCCCGTCCGCGTGTGTTCATTGCCGAGAATCGCCACGCGCTGGATTTTCAACTGGCGGCCGGGAGTAATCTCATATTCCACGCCCACCTCATGGAGGTCCGGCGGCGAAACGTGCGGAACCACGGTGGCGCTCTCATAACCGTGGTTTGCGAAGTAAGTCAGAATCGTGTTCCGGTCCTTGCCGATCAGGGCGGGCGAGTAAGGATGGCCCGGCGCTGCTTGAAGCAATGGCCGCAATTGCCCATCGGTTTCCTTGCTCACCCCTTTGAACGTCAATTTCCCGACCCGGGTCTCGGCGCCCTCGCGGACGTTAAAGGTGACGAACAGTCCGCCCTGTTTTTTGCCCAGAACCGGATGCACCTGAGCCTGGAGAAATCCCTTTGAATGGTAGTAGTTAGCGATAGCCTGGGCGCTCTGGTCTGCCATCTCCTGGCTGAAAACGCCGTGGAGGTGGGTGAAAAAACCCTGGGGCTCGAGCGTGACCAGGGGCGCCAACTCCGAAGAAGGAATGCTGCGGTTACCCCGGAAATCGAAGCCCTGGAAAGCAGCTTGCCGTCCCAAATCCACGATGTACGTAATGTCTACCTCGTTCGGATGGGCAATTCGCCGCCAACGGGCTTTGGCGGAAAAATACCCCTTCTGCTCAAAGTAGTTCACCAGCTTCCGGCTACCGTCGTCGAGTGAGAGATTATCTGTAAGGCCTTCGGTGTAAACCGGCAAAATTTTCTTCAAGTTCGAAGATGAAATCCGCGCCCCTTCCACGTGCACTTTGACCACCGGGCCGGGAACAATCTTTACGGCCAGCGTTTCAGCGTTATGGGCGGGATCGTAAGTCCGGCTCTCAACGTTGCTCGTGGCTTCCAGATGTCCGGCTTTCGTATAAAACCGATGGATCAGGTAAAGTCCGTGCTGGACTTTGGTGGCGGTGAGGTGCATGCCTCGATGCCAGTCCGCGATTTTCCTGAGGCGGGCGACCGGGACGCTCGTGCTTCCGGCAAATTGAACTTCCCGAAGCTCCGCGGGCTTTCCGGGATCGATTGAAAAGGTCACGTTGGCAATTTGGTTTGTGTGGTTTCGCTGAATCGAGTAGTGCGCTTGCGCGCGATAGTAGGCGTCTTGCGAGAGAAGCTTTTTGATGCGCTGAACGGCCGCATCGAGGACATCTTTCGAAAGCGGCTGGCCCAGGTTCAGGCGGGCGCTGCTTGCGAGCGTGGCCGAAGGAATGGCCCGGGGCGCCTCGTTCACAGTAACTGTTCCGATAAAGAATGTAAGTTCACCGGTAAAAATCAGCTCCACTCCACCGCTCTCTTCTTTCGCCTTCGCTTCGAGCGTGCGAAAGCGGCCTGTGGCATAGAGATTTTTCAGGCTTTGGGAGACTTCCTTCGGATCGAGCGGCTGCCCGGTCTTTTGGGCCACCTTCGTCCGAAAATTGGAAGCGTTCGTCTTTCCGGCGGCCGGAAATTCGATGCGCAGCACGCGCTTTCCCCAGGGCAGCGTTTCCGGCGCGGCTCGCAATTGAAGATTGCAGCCGCAGACAAATACCACCAGCAAGCTCAGGCGAAGCAAAAGGGCCCGCCGCTTTGCGGCAAAAGAGCCGGGAACAAAGATCGAACTTTGAGGTAAATACGCCAAGTTTTCGGTTGCCCTAGACCCTGTCCGCGCTTACGAGGACAAAAAGGAGCCGACCCTCGCTGCCTTCCTGAGCGGAGCGAAGGATTCCCCATTTCGGGTAAACTCCCAGGTCCGGGTGAGGGTGCATGCCTCGTTCGCCTGAGACGAAGCCCTAATTAGAATTTTACAGGAGCCTGGGAGTTGCATCAAAACTTTCAAGTTTGTGAAGATATTCTTGCATTTGGCGCAGCCCTTGGGTTCAATTAGATTTTATGGCCGTTCCATCCCAGCGCCGCGAATGGCGGATCCAACGCCTCATTCAGCTCGCAGCCCTCTCTCCGATGGAGGGGGTTGCCGTTCTGGCGTTTAGCTTGATGGCCGCCGTCTTGGCGCCCATCGGGATAACCGCCGGGCAGAGGGTGCGCCCCGCCGCTCCGGCAAGTGGCGGTGCAGCCGTTCGACGCCAGGCGTCGAACGGCGCAGGCGCGGAGCCGCTCCTCCGCAACGCGCAACAACTGATCCAGCAAGGGAAGCTCGGCGAGGCCCGGACGGTATTATCCCAAGGTCTCAAGGTCTTCCCGCACGAAGCCGCGTTTTACAACTTTCTTGGCATCGTCAATGCAAGGCAGAACGACTTTGGTCAAGCGGAGGAGGACTTTCGCAAAGCGATCGAGGAGTCTCCCGGCTATGTCGGAGCTTACTTGAATTTAGGACACCTTTATCAAGCGGAAAAAGGGAGAATATCGGGCGCAGCCTCGAAGGCGGCGGCCATCTATCGCAAAATACTCCAGGTTGATCCCGGAAATAGCGAGGCCATTTACCAGTATGCCGCGCTGGAGATGCAGCAAGGTCACTTTAAGAATTCCCTGGGTCATCTGCTCAAACTTCCGCCGCCAGCGCTCAAAAATCCGCGAGTGCTGGCGCTCCTCTGCGCGGTTCATGCCGGACTCGGCCAGAACCAAGACGCCGCCGAGGACGCTCGCCGTCTGCTTGCGAGCGCTGAACTGACGGAGCCGGACGTCACGTCGATCGTTCCTACGCTCAACGCTCAACATCAGGAACCGCTCTCGATCCAGTTACTTGAAGGGCTCAAGCGGCGGCATCTGGCCTCATCCAGCGCGCTGAATGAACTGGGGAGGCTGGACGAGCGCACCGGGAAGCTTACGCAGGCGCGCCAGGCGCTCGAGCAAGTGGCGGCGGGCGAACCCCGTTCCGTAGCGCCCCTGATGGAATTGGCGCACGTCGCCCAACAGCAGCACGACGATCGCGGCGCACTCGGCTATCTGGCCCACGCCCGAGTGCTGGAGCCGCGGAATGCCAGCGTCCATTTCTTCTTTGGAATGATCTGTGTCGAAATGGACTTGCACCAGGAAGCCTACTCGTCGCTCAAAAAAGCCGTCGAGCTCGATCCCAATAACGCTTACTACAACTACGCGCTCGGCGCGGTTTGCACCCAGCGCGAAGACGCGACCGAAGCCGTGCCCTATTTCCGCAAATATTGCGCGCTAAGGCCTCAGGACCCGCGCGGAAAGCTGGCCCTTGGCGCGGCCTATTATTACAGCCATGATCTCGATTCAGCCCGCGCGGAGTTGCTGAAGATCGAGAACGTTAAAACCACGTCCGGCGGCGCAAACTATTATCTGGGCCGGATTGCCAACGACCAGGGGAATTGGGCCGAGGCAGCGCAGAGCCTTGAACAAGCGATCCGTGACGATCCTCACTATGCGGACGCTTATGCGATGCTGGGGAACGTTTACCTGAACCAGAAGCGCTACGAAAAGGCCGGAAACGCTCTTCGCCGCGCCCTCGAGATCGATCCCGAGAACTATCTTGCCAACCTGAAGCTCACGGTGCTGTACCAGCGAACGAAGGATCCGCGCGCCGCAGCCCAGACGCACCGCTTCGCGGCCGTACGAGGCGCGCGGAAGGAGCGGGTGAAATCATTCCTGCGAACCATCCGCGTGGTTCCTTAATGGCGGATTTCGTGGATGCGGTGGCGTATTCGACCGAGGCCCCTGACCCGGCCTTCGGCCACCCTCTCCCCTGGGGAGAGGGCTGAAAACGGAACTGGTGCAACTCCCTTTCGGCAGGGCCGTCGAAAAAATAAGGATCGCAGCCCTCTCCCTTCGGGAGAGGGGGGACCGCGAAGCGGTGGGTGAGGGTTCTAGCCGGCAGCTTCGCTCATTTCCTTCGCGCAGGGTTATAACGGGAATTTGTGTCACGACTCTGGCCGCCGGTCTCTACTTTCTAAAAACCGGCGGCCAGAGGTCGCCGCTACAATACAGACGAGCCAAAATGACTTCTGGCGCATCGAAACAGGAACAGGGCAGGCCCGGCGGATTCTGAAGTGCGGTAAGAAACGCAATACCCGCGCCGGACAAAAAATCGGAGAGACACAATGCAGATCGGATGGATCGGGTTAGGTCAAATGGGGCTTCAGATGGCCGGGAACGCGCTCAGGGCCGGCCACTCTCTGACGGTCTACAACCGCACTCGCCACCGCGCAGAGGAGCTTGAGAAGCTCGGAGCGCAGGTTGCCGGCACGGCGGCTGAAGCGGCCTCGGGCGATGTGCTGGTCACCATGCTTGCCGATGACGCGGCCACCGAGGATGTTGTTTTCGGCTCCGGGCAGGTGTTGGCCGCGCTCCGCCCCGGCGCAATTCACGTCTGCATGGCAACAATCAGCGTCGCCTTGGCTAAGCGGCTCACGCAGGCGCATGGCGAGGCAGGCCAGGTTTACGTTTCCGCTCCGGTTTTTGGCCGTCCCGAGGCCGCAGCAGCGGCCAAGCTCTACGTTGTGCCTGCCGGGCCGCGCGACGCGGTCGAGGGTCTCCACCTTTTATTCGACGCCATCGGCCAGCGCACTTACTACATGGGCGAGGACCCGGCGTCCGCGAACGTCGTGAAGCTCAGCGGTAATTTTCTGATTGCTTCGATGATCGAAAGCCTCGGGGAGACCTTCGCCCTCGTCCGCAAGCACGGCGTAAATCCCCACCAGTACCTGGAGATGATCACCTCTTCGCTTTTCAACGCGCCCGTTTACAAAACCTATGGCTCGCTGATCGCGGAGGACAAATACCAGCCGGTAGGGTTCAAGATGCTCCTGGGATTGAAGGACGTGCGCCTGGTGCTGGCGGCTGCGGAAGCGGCGGCGGCGCCTATGCCTGTGGCAAGCCTGGTGCGCGACCGGATGCTTTCCGGGATCGCCCAAGGGCGGCAGGACGATGACTGGGCGAGCTTTGCGCGCCTGGTGGCGCAGGACGCAGGATTATAGGGAGCGCTGGACCTATTGCGGAGGAGTTGTTCATGAAAGCGATTCGAATTCATCAGTTCGGCGGCCCTGAAGTTATGAAATTGGAGGAAATACCGGACTTGCAGCCGGGTCCTGACGAAGTGCTCGTGCGAATCAAGGCCGTTGGGATCAATCCGGTAGACACCTACGTCAGGTCGGGTGGCTACGCCGCGAAGCCCAATTTGCCGTATACGCCCGGCGCGGATGCAGCCGGAGTTATCGAACGCATCGGCAGCGACGTGAAGCGCTTCGAGCGCGGGGCGCGCGTTTATCTCGCCGGGACCGTGACCGGCGCCTACGCCGAGCAGGCGCTTGCGAAAGAGTCTCAGGCGCACCCCCTCCCTGAGAAAGTCTCATTCGCTCAGGGCGCCGCTGTGAATATTCCGTACGCTACGGCTCATCGCGCGCTCTTCCATCGCGCCAACGCTCAACCAGGAGAAGTGGTGCTGGTGCACGGCGCAAGCGGCGGCGTTGGTATTGCCGCAGTCCAGTTGGCGCGAGCCGCCGGGATGACGGTGATCGCCACGGCCGGCACGGACCGCGGCCGGAAGCTGGTCGCGGACGAGGGCGCACACCACGTTCTGGACCATCATGCGCCCGGTTACCTTCAGCAGGCCATCGCACTGACGAATGGACGTGGCATCGATGTGATCCTGGAGATGCTGGCCAATGTAAACTTGGGCCACGACCTCACCGTTCTCGCGCGCGATGGGCGGGTGGTAGTGATTGGAAGCCGGGGACCGGTGGAAGTTAATCCACGCGATACGATGAGCCGCGACGCCAGTATTTTAGGGATGACATTGATGAACGCCCCGCCCCAGGAGCTGGCGGGAATTCATGCCGCCCTGGTCGCGGGACTTGAGAACGGCACGCTGCGGCCCGTGGTTGGACGTGAACTGGCGCTTTTTGCCGCGCCGCAGGCCCATCAGGCGATAATGGAGCCAGGGGCGCACGGGAAAATTGTGTTGATCCCCTAATCTTGTAGCATGCCTCATGAATTCATTGCATAGTTCTTGTCAGAGTTTGAATTCTGCCGTGCTATCAATACCCTCACCCACCGCGATGCGGTCCCCCCTCTCCCGAAGGGAGAGGGCTGATTAATGATTGATTGCTGCGCTTTCCCTTCGGGAGAGGGGAGAAAGAGCCGTGACTTAGCCCTCTCCCTTTGGGAGAGGGTGCCCGAGGAACGAGGGCGGGTGAGGGCGTCTTTTACACCATGAGAATTTTAGCCGCAATCGCAGGCCTGGCGCTTCTCTCAATCATCCTTTGGGATGCTTTCGAAACCATCATTCTGCCCCGGCGGGTGATCCGGCAGTTCAGGCTGACGAGAGCATTTTACCGCTATTCGTGGACCCCCTGGTCCGCGCTCATCCGGCGAATGAGTCCTGGCAAGCGTCGCGACGCGCTGCTGGGGTACTTTGGCCCGCTCTCTTTGTTGTTACTCTTCGGAATATGGTTCGCCGGCCTGATTCTCAGCTTCGGCCTCCTGCACTGGGCCGCGGGTTCTGCCTTGAACCTCGTTGGCCAGCATCCTTCCTTTACAACGGACTTATACCTGAGCGGTACCACGTTTTTCACGCTCGGTCTGGGCGATGTGGCTCCGCGATCGGCGCTGGCGCGGCTGATTACGGTTGTGGAATCGGGAACGGGATTTGGCCTGCTGGCGATTGTCATCTCTTATCTTCCCGTGCTCTACGGCGCCTTTTCAGCCCGCGAGACGAATATCTCCCTTATGGATGCGCGAGCCGGCTCGCCGCCCACCGCCGCCGAGCTTCTCCGCCGGCACGCACAACCCGAGCAGAGAGCTTCGCTCATCGAATATCTGCGGGATTGGGAATCCTGGTCAGCCCAGCTTATGGAAAGCCACCTTTCCTATCCGGTCCTCTGCCTTTTCCGATCGCAGCACAGCAACCAGTCCTGGCTCGCCGCATTGGCGACGGTTCTGGACGCCTCGGCATTTCTGGCGGCGCACGCGGAGGGAGAACTTCAGTGGCAGGCTCAGCTTACCTTCGCGATTGCGCGCCATGCGGTGGTTGATTTATCTCAGGTTATTTCGAGCCCCCCTCTTGCGCCGGCGCAAGACCGGTTTCCGGCAGCCGAATCGGAAGCGCTGAAAGCGTCGCTGCTCGCGGCCGGCATGCCTTTGACGCGCTTGTTGGACGATGAACGATTCCGCGAGTTACGCCAGATGTATGAGCCATACGTCAACGGCCTTGCGGGACAATTCTTTATGCCCTTGCCGCCCTGGAGCGCTTCCCAGCAGCTTGCGGATAATTGGCAGCGCAGCGCCTGGAACAGAATTCCGCGGTCCGTTCGCCGGCTGCAACCTTCGGCCATCATCAAAGGCGAAGATTCGGAATAGGGCTGCCAGCACCTTGAGAAGACGATTGGGTGAGCGGTATAATTCACCCACCGCCGTTTTGGAGAAACGCGCATTTGACTAGCGGTGATGCGGGCCCGCTCAAAATCCGGAATGTTCAAAAAGGAGATGATGATGAGACGCTACGCGATTGCAGTTTTTACCTTGGCATTAGGTTTGATGCTGGCAGGAGTCGCTTTCTCCCAGGGGAATCCGCGGGGGCTTACTAAGATCAGCGTGAACGGTCAGAACGTTTCGGTAGAATACGGCCGCCCTTCCCTCAAGGGCCGCAGCATCCATGAGATGCTGGACAAGCTGAAGCCGGGGGCTTTCTGGCGGCTAGGGGCGGATACTTCCACCACATTCACCACCAACACGGACCTGAAGTTTGGAGACGTCACCATTCCGAAAGGCGCTTACAGCATTTGGGCTGAGCGCCAGAGTGACAATAGCTGGAAACTGGTGTTTAACAAGCAGCACGGGCAGTGGGGAACCAGTCACGATCCCTCACAAGACTTCGCGTCGGCCCCGCTCAAAGAAAGCCAGGCCTCAAATTCAACGCAATTGCTGAACATTCGGCTTGTGAAGAGCGGTGACGGCGGCAACATGATCGTCCACTGGGGCAATATGGAGCTCAGTACGCACTTTACGGGCGCTTAGAGCCGGTTGCAAAACTGAGATCACGCGGCGTAGCGGCGACTTTACGTCGCCACCCGCCTGTCCCTGTAGGGCTGGGATGGCGGCATGAAGCCGCCGCTACTACGGGTTTTCGAACAGGCTCCAAGCCGTTCCTTCGTGCTTGGACCCTCACCCGGCCTTCGGCCACCCTCTCCCCAGGGGAGAGGGTCGAAGTCGAGAAAACTGCCCTCTCCCTTCGGGAGAGGGGGGACCGCCCTTCGGCTGCACTCAGGGTAAACTTCACGGTGGGTGAGGGTTCTAGCTGGCTCGATTCAGCTTCCGTTCTGAACAGCATTCGCGATCTTTCTCGCAAGCTGCGAAACGGCGGCGCGATCAAGGCTCTGGGAAGACAGCCAGCGAAAAGAACCCTCGCAATCGTGCGGTATTTCGGCGCTGTGCAAGCTGACACGGATGGACCGGAATGTGATCCCGTGGCGCACCACGCCGGCCGCCGCACCGATGCGGCAGCGGGCCCCGGTGACCGCTTTAAGCTTTAGCTTCAGATTCATGGCGGCTTGACGTTCGGAGTCTCCAAACGCGGCCGGGAAATTCCATAGGTCGTTCAGCAAGCCATCGTCGAGGCCGCGGACCAGCGCCATTTTTCGCTCTTTGCGAATAATCGCGACGGCGAGGTAATGCCGCTCTATGGCGCGCCTCGTCCGGGGCTCGGGATAGTCTTCCGGCGAGCCGGTACGGCGGGCGAGGCAGCCGCTCCCGAGCGGGCAGGCTTGGCATTGCGGCCGCAGTGGCAGGCAAAGCGTCTGCCCAAGTTCCATCATCGCATGGTTGAAATCACCCGGCTTGCGGGTAGAGATCAAATCCCTCAGTTTAAGGTCAACAAAGCGGCGGAACTCGGCGTCCTGCAAGTTACCCTTAACGGCGTAAAATCGCGCCATCACGCGAGCGACATTGCCGTCAAGGACCGCCAGTGGGACGCGATATGCCATACTTAGCACGGCGCATGCGGTGTAATGGCCCACTCCGGGAAGGGTCCGGGCCTGGCCGTAATCGGACGGAAATTTTCCTTCGAAATCGCTCATGATTTTCTGCGCGGCAAGATGCAAATGGCGTGCCCGGCGGTAATATCCGAGGCCGGACCACTGCGCGGCCACCTTTTCGAACCGAGCCGCGGCGAGGCATTTGAGTTCCGGAAACGCGCGTAGAAAGCGTTCATAATAGGGAATTACCGTGGCAATCTGGGTTTGCTGCAGCATCACCTCGGAAATCCAGATACGATAGGCGTCCTGAGTCCCGCGCCAGGGAAGACTCCGGGCGTGCTCGTGGTACCAGCGCAAAAGGGCGGCGCGAAAAGCCGCCGGCTTGAAATTCGCGGTGGGCACAAATTTTTCTCGTAAAACAGATGGCCAGCAAAAATCTTCGAGATTTTATCTCGCGCCTGGAAGACGAGCGGCAGCTGAAGCGCATCAAGACGCTGGTGGACGTTGATCTTGAGATGACGGAAATTACTGACCGCGTCTCGAAGTCAGGCGGCCCCGCGCTACTCTTTGAAAAGCCCCACTCGGCTCAAGATAACACGAATTACCACACGCCGGTTCTGATCAACCTTTTCGGGACCAAGGAAAGGCTCGCGTTTGCGCTTGGGGTAAAGTCTCTGGAAGAGATTGCGCAGCGCATCGAAGGCCTTCTCGAAATGCGGCCCCCCGGGGGACTGCTGGACAAAGTTCGGATGCTGCCGAAGCTCGCGGAAATCGGGTCATTCTTTCCGAAGACGGTGAAAGATGGACCGGTCAGGGAAGTAGTCGAGCGCGACAATTTCTCGCTCTCGAATTTTCCGATTATGAAGTGCTGGCCGCAGGACGGCGGGCGTTTTATTACCCTTCCGATGGTCATTACTCGCAGCCCCAAAACCGGGCGGCGTAACGTGGGATGCTACCGCATGCAAGTGTTCGACGATCGCACCACCGGCATGCACTGGCAGATTCACAAAGGAGGGGCTGAACACTTCCGCTGGCTTGACCGGCAAGGAAAAGGGCGCCGCATGGAAGTGGCGGTGGCGCTGGGCGCTGACCCCGCGACGATGCTCTCGGCGATTTTCCCCTTACCCGAGGACCTGGATGAGTTCATGTTTGCCGGGTTCCTGCGGCAGGAGCCGGTTGAGCTTGTAAAGTGTGAGACGGTGGACCTGGAAGCGCCTGCGCAGGCGGAGATTGTTCTCGAAGGCTACGTGGACCTGGACGACCTGCGGGTCGAGGGTCCCTTTGGCGATCACACAGGCTATTACTCGCTCGAAGACCAGTTCCCTGCTTTTCACATCACGTGCGTCACCCGCCGCAAGCATCCGATTTATGTTTCGACCATCGTCGGACCGCCCCCGATGGAAGACTATTGGATGGGTTACGCCGTCGAGCGTATTTTTCTGCCCCTTATGCGGAAACAGTTGCCTGAAGTGGTGGAAATGCATATGCCCGCCGAAGGCGTCTTTCACAACCTGATGATCGTAGCCATCCGCAAGAGTTATCCCGGCCAGGCCCGGCGGGTGATGAACGCCATCTGGGGGCTGACGGGCGCAATGTTCACCAAGTGCCTGCTGGTGGTGGACGAAGATGTGGACGTGCATAACCTCCGCGAAGTCGCCTGGAAAGTCCTGAACCATATTGATCCTGAACGCGACATTCAGTTCGTATTAGGCCCTGTTGACCAGCTCGATCATGCCTCGCGGCTGCCGAATTTTGGTTCCAAAATGGGGGTGGACGCGACTCGCAAATGGCCCAGCGAGGGCTTCATCCGCCCATGGCCCGATGAAATCAAGATGGATGACGAGGTCAAGAAACGTGTGAATGAGATGTGGAAAAGCCTGGGGCTTTGATCTTGCGATTTTGATCGAGAGTGCAAACTGCGGATTGAATGACCCCTCACCCGGCCTTCGGCCACCCTCTCCCGCAGGGAGAGGGCTGCGATCCTGTTTTCTCGGCGCCGATCCCGTAAAGAAGGCGCTACCGCTTCCGTTTTCAGCCCTCTCCCACGGGAGAGGGCTACCTTTGATACAAGGCGGAAGGCAGTGAGCCGAACGCAGAGGGAAGCGTTGTGGGCGGATCTTCCTTCGGACTAGCTGCCGGTATCCTGGGCGTGCTTGAACATCAGCTTTTCTTTCCAGCCGCTAGGATCGATCTGGGTAATGGCGCGAACGCTGTCATGAGGGGCGGAGTAGAAGACTTCCGTCTGGCTGTTCTTGCCATTTTCTGCTACCAGCTTCACCGGCGTCGTGCCGACGAGCTCTCCGTCCTGGTAAAAAGCTGCTTTAGAAATTTGGGAATGATTGTTCACAACCACTTTATAGCTGCCTGGAGCCAGAGTTAGATTTCCAACTTCACCGCGATAAATGAGACTAATGTTGCTGGATTTTGCCAAACCCAGGCCGCAGACAAAGAATAATGCTGTGGTGATTCCAATTAAAGGTTTAACGACTTTCATATTCCGCACATCCTTTCTGCCTGAATTCCCCCACAATCATACGATGGCAGCGCGGAACGGTTCCGTTGCCTGAATGCTGCCCGGCCGCAAGGCACGTCTGCCGTGGTTATCCAAGATGAGGTGCGCCACCAGTCCGGCAGGCGCATGGGCCTCGACCCATCCAAGAACTGGCGAAATTCCACGGAGCGATGGCGGCGGTGCAGTTGACCGATCACGCGGCGGGTCTTCAATTCCAGCGCCGCAAACAGCGAGGTGGTCCCGTGGCGCTTGTAGTCGTGGGTGCGCCGCTCGGCTTGGCCGGGTCGCAGGGCAATAACGGTTGGGTGCGGTCCAGCGCCTGAATCTGGCTCTTCTCGTCCACGCAGAAGGCCCGCGCGTGGTCGGGGCGGGTTCATGTACATCGTTCCAACTTCGCGCAAGTTGGAAATCCAAGCGCAAACGACGCCCTGATCGGACGCTTTTATTTTATGACCCGATCTGAGTGCTCAGAGGAACTTCAACTTGCGAATTCGGGTTTAATCTACTAAAAACATAGTAAAATAAGCGAACGGTAGAGGAAATCAATTAATACCGGCGAGGGTGAGATTCTGTTGCCGGACCGAAAAAAGTGGGAAGATTTTTCAGATAGCTTAGAGCCTGGGATTCTGGTGACGAAACAGGGGCGGGGTGTTCACATGACACGTGAGTTGCTGCCTCCTTCTTTCACGACGATGATCTGATCTACGGCAAGGTTGCGGAGGGTGTCCACGTGCCCGCTGGGCCACCGCAATTCGAGCAAATCTACTTTCTCTGCTGCGCCAAGTCCAAAATGTACCCGCAAGTCATTTTGCGACAGGTATCCGCCCCCACTACGCACTTCATCGATTTGCACTCCGTCTCCTGTTACACATCGGACGCGAGTCCCGATCCCGCTGCGATTTGATTTCACCCCGATCGTACGGAGCGTAATCCAATGGTTCGAATTTTGCCGGTCACACCGCAATAGGGAAGGACGGTCATTCTGATTGTTAATCACGATATCCACATCGCCGTCGTTATCGAAATCTCCAAACGCGCAGCCCCGGCTGGTGGAGGGCGTGGTGATGCAGGAGCCGGCTCGGGCGGAGACGTCTTCAAAACGGCCATTGCGGAGATTGCGATAGAGTACTCGGGGCTCCCGGTACTTCACGGGCGTTTTTGCAGCTTCGAGCTCCGGATACACGTGCCCGTTACAGTAGAAGAGGTCAAGCCAGCCGTCATTGTCCGGGTCAAAGAATCCACACCCCCAGCCGACGTAGCGATCGTGCCGGGCAGTCCCGGCCTGGAACGTGACATCCGCGAAGATGGCGCGGCCTTCGTTGTGGTAAAGGTTCGGCGTCTGGTCAGAAAAATTGGTCTTAAAAATATCCAGCCAACCGTCCCGATCATAATCCCCGGCGCTTGCGCCCATTCCTGACTGCGGCGCTCCGTTCTCGTCATAAGCGCAGCCGGCCATCACGGCGATGTCGGTAAAGGTCCCGTTATGATTGTTGTGGAACAGGACGCTCGGCGTATCGTCGTCCGCAACATAAATATCCGGCCAGCCGTCGTTATCGTAATCCGCCACGAGAACTCCCAGACCGTAGTAGCCGCTGGGCCGCATCACCCCTGCCTGCTCAGAAACATCCGTGAAAGTTCCGTTGCCGTTGTTGTGGTAAAGAATGCCGGCCTCGCCCTGCAATCCACGTGGGCCACAGTTCACGCTGAGACCGCGGTATATGCAATAAGGATTCGTTCCGGGATCGGGAGCCGTCTTAGGGTCAAAGACCAGATAGTTGGCGACAAAGAGATCCAAAAGCCCGTCGCGGTCATAGTCGAGGAAAGCGCATCCCGTACCCCACCGCGTTTTTGAGCCCGCCACGCCTGCCCTTTCGGAAACGTCGGTGAAGGTTCCGTCGCCGTTGTTATGATAGAGGACGTTGTGGCCCCAGTACGTCACAAAGAGGTCTTCGAAGCCATCGTTATCATAGTCTCCGATACAAACACCCTGGCCCCAGCCATGACGGATAAGGCCCGCCTTTTCAGTGACATCGGTAAACACTCCGTTGTGGTTATTTCGAAATAGCCGGTTGGTGGGCGCGTTGCCTGCGGGAAAACCATCTAGCCGCCATCCATTGACAAGGAAGATGTCGAGCCACCCGTCATTGTCATAATCAAAGAGGGCGGCGCCGCCACTCGTCGTCTCAAGGATATATTTTTTGCTGGTTTCGCCGCCGCAATAATTCCGAAAGTTGAGGCCGGCGGCGTGGGCAATATCCTGATAGCTGTAGCCCAAGCTCGAAGAAGAAGGCCTTCCGCCAGCCTTTTGCGCGCTGATTGCCTGCGATAACGACGTGCAAATAGGCAGCATCGCCGAAGTCCTGGTTAGAAGTTTTAATAAGGAGCGCCGGTCAAATGTCATAACACTGCCAGACTCCAGCGGTAATCATTATTTCCAGATTGCAACTGAGGGGTAGGCACATTTTCTAACGGGACGGCTGGCGGGCTGGATCCTTTCCTGATAAGAGCGACCGCAGCCGGGACCTGAAATTTTGCCGCTGCTTGGCGGTAAGTTCTTGAAATAAAGCCATTTCCTTAGCCGCGCTTTCAGGCTTTCCCGAATCGCGATAGACCATCATCAAGCCATAATGGGCGGCGGGGTCGTCCGGGCGCAACTCTGCTGCTTTTTCCAGTTCGCGTCGAGCCGCTTCAAGTTGGTGTTCGGCCAAAAGCGTCTGGCCGAGGCCCACGTGAGCTTCGACAAAATCAGGAGACATCTGCAAGGCCCGCCGGAAATGCCGCTCCGCCTGACTGAATTGCCGCTGCTGGCGAAGAATTTCGGCGATGGAATATTCCGGAGCGGCATCATCCGGATTGACCTGGAGTTCTTGTTTGAAATAGGCTATCGCCTGATCGTCCGCACCTGGCCCGTCTTGATCCAGCAGTATCTTTCCAATGCGATAGTGCAGATCGGGAATCTTATCGTTCTCGCGGATTGCAAGCTGGTATTCCTTAATCGCTTGCGGATACTTGCCCTGCGCCTCCAGGACCTGCCCCGCCAATTGGTGCACGCGGTAGGATTCCGGATGATCCTTCAATAACTCGGAGGCGGTCACGTCCCAAAGCTGTGTATATAGCTCAGCCACGTTATAAAGGACATCCGCATCCGCCGGAAAAGATTTTTTCAAAGTTCGAGCCAGATCAAGCGCCTGCTCGTACTGCGCGGTGTCCCGATAGCAACTTAGCAGGGAGATTCCGGCAACACGCCGAAGGTCCACCGGCGTTGGCGGACCAAGGCGCCGGCGAAGTAGTGGAATGGCCTCATTGCATTTGCCCAAGCTGGATTGGCTGAGGCCCAGAAACAACTCAGCCGTACTCTGCCCGGGATCAAGCGATAAGGCTTTCTGAAGCGCTTCCGCCGCCTGCCTGGTCCTTCCAAGGCCATACAAAGCGACTCCCTCCGCACTGTAAATTTCCGCGTTCCGGGGGTCCAGCTTGAGAATCTCCGCGTATTCCTGGACGGCTTTCTGCAAATCATGTTGCGCCAAATCCTGGCGAGCCCTCTCCATGGCTGCTTGAATTTCCGGGTTTTGCCCGAAAGCCAGCGAGCCAAAACAAATTACAACTAAAAAGAACGACGTCAAATACCGCCGCGCTAGGACATCCCTCAGAAGTGCAACTCTGAACACGCGTAGCAATGCTGATTTGCGAGAGAAACACTTGGCTACGAGCCGCCATCCGTCACCCGGCTCGCGGAGTTTGCGCTGGAGGAAATGCTGGGATTCTTCGCTGCCGCTCAGAATGACTGGCGCGAAAGCGTCGCCACAACCGTTCCCTCTGGGCAGAGGGCAGGAGTCAACGATAGAACTCTGGTCTTCTCCGTGAAGGAGAGGGCGCCCGAGGTACGAGCGCGGCTGAGAGGTTATTTTCATAGGGCACGCCCCCGGCCAGCCTATGGCGCTTCGTTCAACTCGACCGCCACGGCTCGCCATTCCTGTGCCAGCTCAATTAGCAACCCGTCGGTTGAAAGCACCCTGCCTTGAGATGCCTTTACCGGGTTGCCGTTGATCAGCACTCGGTAAGTCTTATCCGGAGCCAGCCCTCGAAGCCGAAACACCTTGACCGGCAGGCTTCCGCCCAGCCGGTAGGCCATCAGCACGCTATTTTTCTGGTCCTGTGAAACGTACTGAATGGCGCACCATCCCTTTGGGTCATCGTGGGCAGGAGGCGGCGTCAAGTGATAAACGTCCGCTCCCATGATTACCTGCCTTAGCCGTTTGTACAATCTCACATTTTCTGCGGCGCGCTGTTTCAGGGCCGGGCTCCAATCAAAAACCCGGCTGGAAATTCCGAACTGGCCGTTCATAGGAACACGGAACATGAAATCCCACCAGCCCGGAGGCTTCGAGAGATCAACGTTTCCATTGAGGTTATCTCCCACCATCCAATGGTTACAAATCTCAGGAATAAACTCCAGAGTGCAACCGTACGCGAGCTGGATCGATGGAAGAGGTCTGACTTCATCGGAAAGCCAGGTTGTGTGAGTGTGGGCGATGATACCGAGATCAAATCTTAGACCACCGCTTGAGCAGTTTTCGATGACGAGGTCTGGATAAGCGGCGCGAATCTCATCCAGCCACTTGTAATAGTCCATGATCTGCCGGTAAAGAACGTCGCCGT
>DASUKV010000106.1:0-3188 GCA_036278555.1 Terriglobia bacterium | reverse complement strand
GGTCTACGAACTAGGGGATGCTTACGGATTTCCCCCGCCGCCCTCCGGGATGGCGAGTTCGCGCGGAGTGGCTTCGATGGGCTCGACTTCGCTAATCTCGACGCCGCCTGTCGCGCCAAGCTCCTTAAACCTACGGGCCGGGACCAGGACGCGGCTCTCAAGCGATCCGGTGGCGCTATTGTATGCAGACACCGCCCGGCCCAGCGCGGTCCCCATGCTGGCGAAATGCGCCGCGAAGGTCCGCAGGCGGTCATAAAGCTGCTTGCCCAGCTCGCTGATCTCGCGGGCGTTCTCCGCGATGCTCTCCTGCCGCCAGCCGTAAGCCACAGCTTTCAGGAGCGCCACAAAGGTGGTCGGCGTCGCCAGGACCACGTGCTTTTTCATTCCGTCCTCGATTAATTCACTGTCCTGTTCGATGGCGGCGCTGAAAAACGATTCGCCGGGCAGGAAGAGAACCACAATCTCGGGCGTCTGCTCAAATTGCTCCCAATAGGCTTTCGAGGCGAGCTGATTCATGTGGCTGCGCACCAACTCGCAATGGCGCTTCAGGCAAGCCCGGCGGTCGTCTTCGGTGACCGCGGCAGCGGCGTCTAAAAAGGCCTGCAGAGGTACCTTGGCATCCACGGCAATACGCCGTCCGCCCGGCAGATTCACGATCATGTCCGGGCGCAGGCGGCCAGTCTCGGACGTTAGCGTTTCCTGCTCCACAAAATCGCAGCGCTCGGCCATTCCGGCCAATTCCGCCGCGCGCCGCAACGTCATTTCTCCCCAGCGCCCGCGCACCTGCGGCCCGCCTTTCAGGGCGTTCGCGAGCGTGCCGGTTTCTTTTTGCAACTGTTGGTTCGTGAGCGACAAGCTGCGAAGTTGTTCTTCGAGTCCGCCGTACGCATTCTGGCGCGTTTTTTCCATCTCGAGGATTTGCTTTTCGTAGCGGTCGAGTGATTCCTTCAAGGGCGAGACGAGAGCATGGATTTCCTTCTGCCGCGTTTCGAGATCGCCCTCGGCGCGCGCCTGGATGGTCTCAAATGTGCTTCGGGCAAGCGCGATAAAGGCCTGATTGTTGCTCTTCAGAGCTTCCGCGGAGAGGGCGTGAAACGTATCGGAAAGCTGCGCCCGCGCTCCTTCCAGCAGACGGCGCTGCTCATCAAGGTTCGCCTGGGCCTGCTCGAACCGGGTTTCCGCTGCCACACGCGCCGATTCCTCGATCTTCAGCTTTTCGCGCAGAGTGCTCATTTCCTGAAGCTGTGTTCGCAGTTCAGCGGCAGCGCTTTCGGCGCTCTTGATTCTGCCCTCGGCTTCAATCCGCGAAGCGGTGAAGAGGCTCTCAGCCCGGGTTTTCGTCCAAAGCCACGCCACCACGCCGCCCGCGATCAAGCCAGCAATCAACGACAACCAAGGATTCATGAATAACCTCGCGGCCCTGCCCTCACCCGGCTTGCTCCGCTCGCCACCCTCTCCCGGAGGGAGAGGGCAGAAAAAATCGCAACCTAGCCCTCTCCCTGTGGGAGAGGGTGCCCGAGGAACGAGGGCGGGTGAGGGCTTCTTTTCATGCTTTGCGAGTATGGCAAAGCGACGTGACAAGACGCCGGAATGACAGATATCGGGAGTTTTTCAAAATCTTGTTCAATTAGCCCTCGTGCGCGGGACAGAGGGGTTTGTAATCACACCAGCGGCACATGAAGCCCGGTTTCGCCTCAAACAGCCCGCGCCGAATTTCGGACACGATTTCCCGAATACTTTCAACCGCCTTGTCCAAATCTTCCGGCGTCCTCGCTGCCGAGACCGCCTCGTTATTCGTAAAGTTATAGAACGTCAGCCGGACCGGGTTCAAGCCCAGAATTCTTCTCGCCGCCAGCGCGTAAATGGAAAGCTGAAGGCTCTTCTCCGCGTCCTTCTCCGAGCGCGGGCGGCCCGTCTTGTAGTCAACCAGCTCCACCGCCGCAGGGCCAGCTCCAGCCGGGTCAAGGAAGTTAATCTGATCGATGCGGCCTTCAACCGTGGCATCTCCGAGGTCGAGATGGAAGATTTGTTCCGACTGGATCCTCCCGGGATCCACCGCCAGCGTGCTGTGCTTTTCGACAAACCCGCGAAGCTGTTCGAGACCGGTGCGGCGGTAACTTTCTTCCTGGTAATCGTCATCGAAACCGAGGCTTTTCCAATTGTTCAAATAAAAATCTTGAATTGCCTCGAACGGCGGCAGCCCCTTGCGGCGCAGCTCAAAATAATGACGCACACTCTGGTGCATAATGTTCCCGAAAGTCAACGCCGCCTGCGGCGCGGTGGGAATCTTGAGCAGGTGCTGAAATTTGTACCGGAGAGGGCAGCCCAGGTAATCCTCGGCGGAAGTAGCGCTCAGGCGCAATTTCTCATCCGGCGGGAGGAGGGCAGGGCGCCGCGCCCACTCCGCGAGTTCGGGATGCAACCCGTTATGGCCCTCTTGAAGGCTCCCAAACAGACGGCCCTGGCCCGATAGGCGCTCTGTCAACAAGACCTTCATGGGAGGCTGTTCCGGCTTTGGGGCTGGGGGCGCGTCGCCGCGGCTCATTTCAGGCGCGATATCCGGAATCCGAATCACCTCAACATCCCGGGCGCGGAGGACGGGGTCCGACAGCAGATCCTGAACAAAAGCCGACTGTTGCTTTTCTGACCTTGAGACGCTCGAAACGTAAAGGCGCTCCTGCGCGCGCGTCAGGGCTACAAAGAACAGGCGGCGCTCTTCCTGCAGATGAATATTGGGCGGAGGGGGCGGGCCTTTGCGAAGGGCGGGCGGAAACTCAATCAGCGGTTTGCGCTCGGCGGACGGAAACCGGCGTGGCGAGACGCTGATCATAAATACGACCGGAAATTCCAGGCCCTTGGCGGCGTGAACCGTCATCATCTGCACGGCGTTCGATAGGCCGGCAGCCTCCGGCGCTTCGATTTTTCCGCCCGCTTCAAGGAAATAGTCGAAGTACTCGATGAACTCCGCAAGGCGCTGCGTCTCGCTCTTCTCCTCCCAGCCTTCCAGAAATTTGCGGAAAGCCGCGAGCGAGACTTCCTCGGGCTCACCGGGCAGGTAACGCCAGCCCAGGCGCTCAATCGTTTCGTCCATAAGGCGCGTGACCGGAGCGCTCTTGCCGAGCTTCCCCAGCGCCCGTAATAATTTTTCGAATTTTTTCCAATCCGTTCCCGCAAGCTGTTGCTCAACC
>DASUKV010000105.1:0-5765 GCA_036278555.1 Terriglobia bacterium | reverse complement strand
GCATCCACCTGCGCGTTGTAGTTTGAATACAGCACGAAGTCGATTGGAACGCCCCGTTTTTCGAAATAAGCCTTGAAGCCCTCCCAGATCGTCACAACCTTCGGATCGTAGGCCACGGCGCCTACGCGCACCGGGCGTTTGTCCGTTTGATCCGCCGCCATTTGTCTATCCTCTCGTCCTAAAAAAGCGGAACTCCGAGACACGCTTTCCCCAGAAATTCCTTGAGAACGTCCGTCGCAGGCGCCATGACCGATGCCGCTTGCGCGTCCCGGAAATTTCGTTCAAGACCTCCGCGCCGGCCGTAGGCCGAGCCGCCACCCAGCGTCATCGCACGCGACGCCACGGCAAGGGTAGCTTCGGCCGCGCGCGCCTTGACGGCCAGGAGATCGAGCATCATCTCCGGATCACGCGATTCCACCCGCCGTACCGTCGCCTCGAGATACGCCCTGGCGGCGCGCAGCTCCATGGCCATCTCAGCCACGAGGAATTGCACCCGCGGAATCACGGCGAGGTTGTTGCCGCTCGCGTGTTCGTACTTCCTGGACGTAACGTGCGCCTTCGCCGCTGCGAACGCGGCGGCGGCAATTCCCACCGAGACGGCCGCAACGCCCACCAGAAAGTGTGGCAGTACGACCTGCATCATGGTCTCAAAGCCGCTGCCTTCCGTTCCGAGGCGAGCGTCCTGTGGCAGTCTGACGTCCGAAAGCTTCATGGGAGCACTGGCATTGCCGGCCAGCCCGAGCCCCTCAAACGGTTTCCCAAGCTCGAAACCTTTCGCGCCTTTCGAAACCAGATAAAGATCGATTTCCGTCGGTCCGGAAGCGCCCGACTTGCGCGTTGAGACCACGTAGCTGTCCGCTTCGCCCGCGCTGGTTACAAAGGTTTTCTGCGCCGTCAAGACCATGCCGTCGCCGTTCGGATGCACCTCGCTGACGGGCATATAGAAGTGCCCTCCGGAGCCCGCCTCGCTGAACGCGAGCGTGGTCAGATTTTCGCCGCGCGCGATCGCCGGCAGCAGATTCTTTTTTACTGCCGCGCTGGCCGTAACGGCAATGACGGCGGCGCCGCAGTAATGCATAAGGGTCACCATGGCGGTCGAAGCGCAACTTTGCGCCATGGTTTCCAAAACCTGCGCCATTTCGCCGATGCCTCCGCCAGCGCCGCCATCTTCGCGCGAAACAAGAAGGCCCAGCAGCCCGCTCTGCCCCAGTTTCTCGATGTTTTGCCGCGGAAATTTTCGCATCCGGTCAATTTCGTCAGCGCGCGGAGCGAAGATTTCTTTTGACAGAGTCTCATTGACCGCCACCAGGTCTCGTGCTGTGTTCGCCATTTGAGCTCCTTCCATGAAAGGTCTTCGCTGCGCGAAGCGGCGGCGTCAGCGACATCGCCCGGCCACCTCGCAAAGACGTAGTTTACCAGATCGGTGAGGGGTCGCGGGTCGCACCCCCAAAAATCTGAGTGCCTTAATGCGGTGAACCGGTGATGCCGCGGGTTCATTGGCGGTATAATCATGTGTTTTGATCGTCATTTCATTTGTTTTCGAGGTGTCATCGGATGGCTGAATGGTTTCTTGAGCCTGGGCACACGGCGGCTGAGTTTTGTGTGCGGCATATGATGGTGACGTGCGTGCGCGGCCACTTCAAGAACATACACGGGAAGTTGCTCTTCGACCCGCAGAAATTGACTGACGCGCGAGTGGACGTGCGGATCGACGCAGCCTCACTGTGGAGCGGTGAGCCCGAACGAGACGCTCACCTTCGAAGCGTTGATTTTCTTGACGCCGAACATCATCCTGAGATCATCTTCGCCAGTAAAGCGGTTGAGGTGATTGGTGATCACGACCTTATTCTGACCGGCCCGATTGCGATTCGCGGCGTCTCGCGTGAAGTTCGCCTGAAAGTCCGCTATTTGGGTCAATGGATGACGCCCTGGTGGGAAGATGGCGTCGACAAGGGGCCTAAGACGCGCGCCGGGTTCCTGGCTCAAACCACGCTCAACAGGTTTGACTTTGGAGTGAACTGGAACAGCGCCTTGGCGGACGGAGGTTTCGTCGTGGGAAGCGAAATCGATATCACGATCGACGCCGAAGCGATCCTGGAGCGACTCTAACCCATGAACCGGAACCCGAACACGCCGTCCCGGCTGGATCTGGTCAACGCCTTGCATGAGGCGCGCGCCCGCACGCTCGAGCTGATCAGCGATCTGACCGATGAGCAGATGATCGGGCCGCGCCTCGAGATCGTGAACCCGCTTCGCTGGGAACTCGGACACGTCGCGTATTTCCAGGAGTACTGGATCCTGCGCCATTATCGCAAAGATTCGCCGATCCTGGCCGGGTCCGACGCGCTCTACGATTCAGCGCGAATCCCGCACGATGCGCGCTGGGATTTGCCGCTGCCCTCGAAGGCTGAAACGCTGACATATCTTGAGCGCGTGATGAATCGCATTGCTGTACCGCCACCGCTCGCGGACGAGCCGCCCCGACCGGACGGTTACAATGAAGCTTATTTCCTATGGCTGGGCCTCATGCACGAGTACATGCACGCCGAGGCCATCACCTACACTCGCCAGACCCTGGCTTGGCCGCAGCCGAAAATCAGCATTGCAGCAAATGCCGGTCGCGACCCCGCCCCAAGGGTTGAAGATCCTCACCACTCGAAGGCGGCTTCGATGGCCGCGGTGACTGGAGATGCGGAAATTCCCGGCGGACCGTTTCTCCTGGGCAGCATCCCGGACGGCCATTTCGTTTTTGACAATGAACAGTGGGCTCACCCGGTTACGCTCAAGCCGTTTTGCATTGCGCGCACGGCGGTCTCCAATGCTGAATTCGCCGCTTTCGTTGAGGACGGCGGATACGAGCGGAGCGATTGGTGGACGCCAGAAGGATGGCAATGGAGGACGGAGTCCCGGGCCAGCCATCCGGTTTATTGGCAAAGGCAAGCCGGAGGGGACTGGCTGCGGCGGAACTTTGACGAGTGGGTTCTGCTTGAAGACCGTTTGCCCGTGCTGCACGTCAATTGGTACGAGGCCGATGCGTACTGCCGGTGGGCAGGGCGCCGCCTGCCATCCGAGGCTGAGTGGGAAATGGCCGCCAGCATTGAGCGAAGCACGGGCAATCGCGGCCAGCCGGCGCCGAAGCGCCAGTATCCCTGGGGCAATCAGTCTCCAACGCCCGAGCGCGCCAATCTGGATTGGCGGGCGATGGGCTGCGTTGAGGTTGACGCGGCGCCCCCAGGCGATGGCGCCTTTGGCTGCCGCCAGATGATCGGGAACGTGTGGGAATGGACCGCGACCGACTTTGGACCCTATCCCGGATTCGCGCCCGGCCCTTACAAAGAGTATTCCGCGCCATGGTTCGGAAACCACAAGGTTCTGAGAGGCGGCTGCTGGGTGACGCGGTCGGGGCTGATTCGAAACAACTATCGCAACTTCTACCGGCCGCACCGGCGCGACGTCTGGTCCGGTTTCCGCACTTGCGCACTTGAAAAGGCGCCGTGAAGATCGAAATCGTCACACCCGCTCCGCCCCGGTCTCGCTTCGGCAACAGGGTCACCGCCATTCGGTGGGCGCGCATCCTGAGAGAACTCGGTCACCGGGTGATTCTCAGTCAGGGCTATGGCGGCGAATCCTGCGACCTGCTGGTGGCATTGCACGCAAAGCGCAGCTACGCCTCCGTGCGCGACTTTCATCGCGACCGCCGGGAGCAGCCCATCATTGTCGCCCTCACAGGAACCGATCTCTACCGTGACCTGCCGCGCAGCCGGCGGGCACAGAAGTCGCTCGAACTCGCAAGCCGCCTCGTGGTACTGCAGCCCAAAGCGCGAGAGAGGTTTGAGCCGCGGCTTCGCAAGAAAGTGCGAGTGATTTACCAATCGTGTCCGTTATCTCGAACCAGGGCCACATCGTGCGAACCCCGCCGGCCCCGGCGCACGTTTGACGTGTGCGTGATCGGCCACCTGCGCCCCGTCAAAGACCCATTTCGAGCCGCGCTCGCGGCGCGGCGGCTTCCCCGGTCGTCGCGTGTCCGCATCCTTCATCTCGGCGCGGCAATGGATGATGGCATGGCGCGGCGCGCTCAAACCGAAATGAAGGTCAACTCGCGTTACCGCTGGTTCGGCGAGCTGCCTCCGCGGCGCGTGCAGCAAATCCTCCAGCGAAGCGAGCTGTGCGTGCTCTCTTCGCGCATGGAGGGGGGAGCCAACGTCATTTCCGAGGCAGTGGTTGCAGGCGTTCCCCTGCTCGCTTCGCGGATTCCTGGCTCGGTGGGGCTGTTGGGGGAGAATTATCCCGGCTACTTCCGCGTGGGTGATACTGTGGATCTTGCTGAGCTGCTTCGACGCGCCGAAATGGATCGCGTGTTTCTGAATAGGCTCAGCGCACGCTGCAAAAAGCTTGCTCCGCTCTTCGATCCCTGCCGTGAAACAATGGCCTGGCGCCGCTTGCTGCAGGAATTGTAGGGCAAGGTCTGCTTTCTGACTCCCAGCTTTTTTGTGAACGCGCACGCCCGCAGACTTCGAACGGCGGAGAGTCAGTGACACTGCAAAGAGAATGTCCGGAGGGATTCCAAATCGCCCGATCGCGTCGGTTTTGAGGTATGTGCTCGGAGCCTGAGCGGGACTCGCAGGATCGAGTGTTTAGCAATCTGTATAGCCACAAGGCTCTAACCATCGCTGTCTGAGTTGGGGGAGGAAACATTGCGCACAGTTCGATACTTCTTTTTTGCAGTAATTCTGGCGTCTTTGATTCTTGCCGGCTCCGGGCCTTCGGCCGCGCGTCCTGCGGGCGCTGCCGTCAAGCCACCCGTGCACCTGACTTCCGAGCAGGACCATCAGAGGACGATGGACCTGCTGCACATGAAGTCCTTGCGTCCTGGAGCGGATCCCAACCATCCGCAAGCCCCAAACGCGGTGAATTATGACGAGTCCAAGGCCAACCCGTATCCCAATCTGCCTGATCCGCTTGTTCTCAAAAACGGCAAGAAGGTGACCACCGCTACGAAGTGGTGGAAACTCCGCCGCCCCCAGATTGTGCGCGACTTCAACGAGGATGTTTACGGCCGCGTCCCCAAGCACACGCCAAAAGTGAGTTGGGAAGCGACCAGCACAAAGCGGGAAATGAATGGCAATGTGCCTGTCATTACGAAGCAACTGGTGGGCCACGTCGATAATTCGTCCGATCCGGCGATTGCGGTGAACATACACTTGACGCTGTCGACGCCGGCGAACGCCGCCGGACCCGTGCCGGTGATCATGGAGTTCGGCTTCAGCCCGGAATTTATGCGCCAATTTCGCGCTCGCCTTGCGGCGCGGGGGATCAAGCTTCCGCCTCCCCCGCCCGGTCCCACTTGGCAGCAGCAATTGCTAGCCAAGGGTTGGGGCTACGCGGTGCTCATCCCGACCACGGTTCAGGCTGACAATGGGGCTGGGCTGACAGAAGGAATCGTCGGCCTGTGCAATAAGGGCCAGCCCCGCAAGTTGGATGATTGGGGCGCGCTGCGCGCCTGGGCCTGGGGCGCGAGCCGCGCCTTGGATTATTTTGGGACGGACAAATCCGTCGATGCAAAACAAGTGGGCATTACCGGCCACTCGCGCTACGGGAAGGCTGCGCTGGTCGCGATGGCTTATGACCCGCGATTCGCTATCGGCTACATCAGCTCCTCCGGCATGGGCGGCGCCGCGCTCTATCGCCGGAATTTCGGAGAACGCCTCGAAAACGTGGCCGCCGCGAACGAATATCACTGGATGGCCGGAAACTTCCTGAAATAC
>DASUKV010000104.1:0-9328 GCA_036278555.1 Terriglobia bacterium | reverse complement strand
CTGGAGGACCTTGACGGCTTCAAGATGCTGTTCGGCGATTCCGCCTGGCTCCTGGTTCGCGCCTCGGGCACGGAAAACCTGCTGCGCCTCTATGCCGAAGCGCCATCACCGGAAGATGTCAAAAGGATGCTGGACGAAATGGCGGTTATAGCGCGGGAGCCAGCTAGCTAAGCTCTGCGTCTCTCTGTTGTCACAGACTCAACTGGCTTTCCATCCCACACGTATACATAAGCCTCTCCGAACGTGGAATCACGGAGATCAATGCCAAGCCGGAGCATGTCCTCGACAGTCCTTCGAATATCGCGAAATTGCTGCCATTTCGGACTCATGACCGATATATTATTTATCTCCACACGAACGTGGGGTTCCAGCTTATTAAGGAACTCCGTAATTCGCATGTAGGTTCGGAGTGGGCCATCCTTGTCGACAACCGGACTAATGATGATCAGCCGCCAAACATCCTCATCGGCGAGGTAAAACCACAGAGCTGCCGTTACCGGAAAATGTTTCTTTTGCAGGACGTCCAACAATTGCGCTCCGTCCTCTTTAAAGTCTTCTACCAGTGGAGTTTTAAGCATTCCAGGACCCCATGAGAAGAGGTTATCATGTCTCTCGCTTTCTTCTCATCATGAATTTCATAGCGGCTCTTTTCTGTCCAATCCTTAACGACATTCCAATGTTTTTGAAACTCAAGATTCTGTCTTTGTATATCTTCAAAGGCTCCGGTCTTAGAGGCAGTTTTATAGAGAGTCTCTAAATTGTGTGTGTAGAAGCCGTTCTGCACCACAGTCGGTTCAGGTGGAAAATCTCCCGGCCTCGTCCGATTCGCAATGCATGCTTTTAGCGCACACTCCACCGCATAACCCGCAAGGTAAAAAGCTCCATCGAACTTCTCTGTGTCCAATAGGGCTCGTGCTTCGCTAAGCCGAATCTCGGCTAACCTCTTGAAATTTTGTGCGTTCAGTTGATTCCAATTTGCCGTATCCTTTATCGAAGTATGTGCCTTAATCATTCAGGTTTTTCCTAAGCAATCAAGTTGCAGCCAACCTTCCTTTTCGCACCCCTTCCAAAACCCCATTCACGAACTCGACTGAATCGGCGGTCGAAAAGCGCCGGGCAAGCTCTACAGCTTCGTTCAGGACCACGGCCGGAGGATTCTCTGGGACGTGTAGAAGCTCATAAAGGGCCAGGCGGAGAATGTTGCGATCCACCGCCGCCATACGCTCCAGACGCCAGTGCTGCGCCTGGGCTTTGACCATCTGATCGAGCGTGGCGGTCTCCTTCACCGTGCCTTCAAATAACGTACAGGCAAAGCGTTCGGTTTCCGCGTCCAACTCGCGGGGTTTCAGGAAAGTTGCGATAACCTCGGCGGGCGCATGCTGTCCCACATCCCATTGGAACAGCATCTGCAGCGCGAGCTCCCGAGCCTTCCGTCGTGATGGCATAGAATTTTATAAAGTTCAGGGCTCTGGCCCCTTCAACATGCCCGCGAATAGCAGGCTACCGGCCCGTAAACTTAGGCGGACGCTTCTCAAGGAAGGCGCGCGTGCCTTCCTTCATATCTTCAGTGGCGCAGGACAATCCGAACAGGGTGGTTTCTAAAAACTCACCCTGCGTTTGGGGCATTTCCACGCCGTGGTTCACCGCCTCAATCGAAAGTCTCACCGCGCATGGGGCGTTTGCCATCATCTTGTGTGCCAGCGTCTCGGCGACTGCGATCAATTCCGGAGCGGGAACGACTCGATTGACGAGGCCGATGCGATAAGCCTCCTCGGCCGTGACCGGTTCACCCGTCAGAATCATCTCCATCGCTCTGCCCTTTCCCACTAACCGCGGAAGCCGCTGGCTGCCACCATAACCTGGAATAATCCCTATTTTGACCTCTGGCTGGCCCAGGCGCGCGTCCTCCGAGGCCACTCGCAAGGTGCAGGCCATCGCCAGCTCACATCCGCCTCCCAGGGCGAAGCCGCGAATCGCAGCAATCACGGGCTTCCCCAGATTCTCCACGAAGTCGAAAAGAGACTGCCCGCGCTGGGATGCATTCTTGCCGCTCACCGCGTCTAAGACGGCAAGCTCTTTGATGTCCGCTCCTGCCGCAAACGCCTTCTCCCCCGCACCTGACAAAATCACCGCCCACACGCCCTCGTCTTTCTGGATAAGTTCGAAGCACGCCCGTAGCTCTTCCAACACGGCGTGGTTGAGCGCGTTCAATTTTTCCGGGCGGTTGATGGTGACCCAGGCGATGCCCTCGCGATGCTCATAAAGTAGGTTTTCGAAGTTCATCAGTGTTGAAAAAGAAAGATTGTCTTCTCTTAAGCAAATGACTTACGGGCGATGACCCGCAGGCGCTTGTAATCCGCAATCCAGCGCCCGTCTTGGAAAAGCCTGGGACGAAGCAAATGCTCCACATTTTGAATAAACTCTTCGTTCCTCGCGGGCGGCACAGAAGCGAGAAAGCTTGCGGCGAACATGTTGATCCAGTTGCGCATGCCGTTGCTGCCGTCTTCGAGTAGCGTCGGGCGGTTAAACAGAACCGCGAACGTCATCTCAAGCCCATAACGTTCGAGCAAAGAACTGTACTCCGCAACGCTCGGGAAATACCAGGGATTCGGGTCTTTTTCGTATCCCATCGTTTCAAGTGAACGGCGGAAGGCGTTCACCAGTTCACGGACATTTCCTTTGCCGCCCAATTCCGCCACAAAACGGCCGCCCGGCTTCAGCGCTTTCCCGAGGCATTGAACGACGCGCTCCGCCTCTTTGATCCAGTGTAGCGCGGCGTTCGAAAAGGCGGCATCAAAGGGCTCCTCGAATGAGAAATCCCTCGCGTCCGCAATACGGAATTCGATAGCGGGGTAATGTTCCCGCGCTTCCCGGATCATTTCCGGCGAGCTGTCAATGCCGACAACGTGCGCACCCGATTCCGCAATGTTGGCGGTGAGGTGTCCTGTGCCGCAGCCCAGGTCGAGGATTCGCTCTCCAAACGCGGGCTTAAGAAGCTCGATGAGGTCCGCGCCACGCTCCCATACAAACGAGTGCTTGGAATCGTAGAGACCGGCGTTCCAGGCCGTTGCTTGTGCGCTGGGTTGACGAGGGGTCATGATCTTCCGGTTCTCTTGGATAGCCGCGGGCGCAGCGCCGTGTCCCCACCGGTGGCTGTCCCGAAGCTGAGATCACGTGTGATCGCTATAATTTACGCCCCGGCAGATTGAGGCCTTGCAACACCCTGCTAAGCTTAGCACATTGGCGGCAGACGGGCGGACGCGGTGAAGCTAACGCGACCCCTTCTATGGCGGCGTTCTGGGCCGACGTAATTTCTTAGTCTCCGTAGGCGCGCAATATGTGCTTCTGAAAAATGACTTTTATTGCGCCAACCTTCGCGGTATAGTGCGGCCATGACCAACATCAATAAGCACGCGCCAGGATCATTTTGCTGGATTGAGTTAGGGACAACCGATCAGGAAGCCGCCAAAAACTTTTACACCCAATTCTTCGGATGGAGCGTTAATGATGTGCTGGTAGGTCCGAACGACCTCTATTCTATGTTCCAGCTTGAAGCGCGGGATGTAGGCGCTGCTTACACGCTGCGGCCGGAGCAGCGGGCGCAAGGCGCGCCGCCGCATTGGATGGTCTATATCGCAGTCGAGAGCGCGGATGACACCGCAAAAAAAGCCGCCGCGCTGGGCGCCAACATTTTGGTTCACCCGTTCAATGTTTCGGACGTCGGCCGCATGGCCGTCATCCAGGATCCCACAGGGCCTGTGTTTTCGGTCTGGCAGGCGGGGAAGCATATCGGAATGCGCATTGCCGGGGTGGACGGCACGTTCGCATGGGCGGCGCTTACAACACCGGCGATTGAGCGGGCGAAGCAGTTTTACTCATCACTCTTCGGTTGGACGATTGCCGCGATTGATCCTGACCCTACCCCCCACTTGCGCATCTCAAATGGCGAGCAGCCGATCGGGGCGATCACGCCTTTGCCCCCACAACACGATCCTGAGGTTCCGCCGCACTGGCTGGTCTATTTCGAGGTCTCCGATTGCGAGGCTGCGGCCGCCAAGGCGGAGCGTTTGACGGCGAAATTTCATCTGCGCCCTACCGTCATTCCCCATGTTGGCCGCGTGGCGATCCTTTCCGACCCGGAGGGAGCTGCCTTTGCCCTCGTACAATCTGATCTTCACCTGTAATGCCGGGCCGGCGTTATAAAGCGCTACTGTTTTGCCAGCAGAGGCGCCAGGAACTTGCCGGTCGCGGACGCCGGCTCCTTCGCAACGGCTTCCGGCGGTCCCGCGGCCACAATTTGCCCGCCGGCCTCGCCGCCCTCCGGCCCAAGGTCGATCATCCAATCCGCGGATTTCAATACGTCGAGGTTATGTTCAATAATCAGGACGGTCGCTCCCGAATCGACCAGCTTATTGAAAGCTGCGATCAGTTTATTGATGTCATCAAAATGCAGCCCCGTTGTCGGCTCATCAAAAATGAAGAGGGCGCGCGCGCTCGTCTGCTGGCCCAAGTGCGCGGCCAGGCGCACTCGCTGAGCCTCGCCGCCCGAAAGAGTGGTGGCGGACTGTCCCAGGCGCAGATATCCTAGGCCGATTTCTTCGAGGATACGCAGCTTGGCGGTCACCTTTGGCAGTCCTGCAAAAAATGTGAGCGCTTCCCGGACGGTCATCTGCAGGACCTCGAAAATATTCCTGCCCTTGTAACGGATCTCGAGCACGCTGGACTTGAAGCGCCGGCCCCGGCATTCTTCGCAAACCAGCTCGACATCCGCAAGAAATTGCATTTCCACCGTAACCGTGCCGTCTCCCTGGCACACCTCGCAGCGCCCGCCCGGTACGTTGAACGAAAAATAACCCGGAGTGTACCCGTGCTTGCGGGCTTCGGGCGTTGCGGCAAACAGCGCACGGATTTCATCGAACGCTTTGAGATAGGTGATCGGATTCGACCGGGGCGTGCGCCCGAGGGGCGATTGATCCACCAGCACGATTTCTGTAAGCCCTGAGTCGCCCTCGATGCTGTCGTAGTCGGCGCGCGGCGCCGCCAGGCCCCGCCGGGAGCGGAGCGCGTTATACAAAACGTTGTGCACCAGCGTCGACTTACCGGAACCCGAAACGCCGCTGATGCAGGTGATCGTGCCCAAAGGAATCGCGGCGTCAATCGCCTTCAGGTTATGCTGGCGCGCCCCTCGAACTTTGAGCCAGCCCTTTTCGGGCTTCCGCCTGAGGCGGGGAAGGGGAACGTGAAGCTCCCCGGAGAGATAGCGCCCGGTCAGCGAGCGGGAGTTCGCCATCAATCCAGCGAGATCGCCTTGATAAATAATCTGCCCGCCGTGCTCGCCCGCTCCGGGCCCGAGGTCCAGAATCTTGTCCGCTTCGCGCATCATGGCCGGATCGTGCTCCACCACCAGGATGGTGTTGCCCAGGTCGCGAAGTCGCTTGAGAATGCGAATCAGGCGATGTGTATCCCGAGCGTGGAGACCGATGGAAGGCTCGTCCAGCACATAAAGCGCCCCCACCAGGTTTGAGCCAAGGGAGGTGGCAAGCTGGATGCGCTGGGCTTCACCACCCGAGAGCGTCGAGGCCAGACGGTCCAGCGTGAGGTATTCCAAGCCCGCCTCTTCCAAGAACCTGAGCCGCGAGCGAATCTCCTCCAAGATCTTTTCCGCCACAGCCATTTGCACGGGGGTGAAGCGCAGGTTTTTGAAGAAGTCATGGGCTGCGACAATCGGCATCCGGCAGATTTCCGTGATATTTCTCCCTTCAATGTGAACCGAGAGTGCTTCCTGGCGAAGCCGGCCGCCGTGGCATTCCGGGCAAAGGGTATAGCCGCGGTAGCGGCTGAGGAACACGCGGATGTGCAGTTTGTATTTTTTATGTTCGAGGCGGTCAAAGAAGCCGCGAACTCCCGGAAAATCCCGGCCGCCCTCGATCAGCCACTTTTTCTGAGCTTCGGTGAGCTCGCGGAAAGGCGCATTCAGAGGAATGCCACGGGACCGCGCCAGCCGTTTCACAGTGGCAAAGAGTTCGCGATAGCGAGGCTTTGTCCAAGGCTCAATGGCGCCCTCATTGAGGCTTTTACTCTTGTCCGGAATAACCCGCTCAAGATCGAGATCAATCGTATTCCCAAAACCCTGGCAGCGCGGACAGGCTCCAAAGGGATTGTTAAAAGAAAAAAGGCGTGGCTCGGGCTCCTGAAAAAGCGTGCCGCATTTCTTGCACTCGAATCGCTCGTTGAATACGAGCTTCATCGGGAGCGCTCCGGCTTCCGAAGGAGGAAACTCCAAAATGGTTTCGCCCGCTTCGCGGAAGCAGATCTCAACCGAATCGATGAGCCGCTGCCGGATTTCAGGCCCCACGGCGAGCCGGTCCACCAGAACAAAAACCGGCTTTGCGAAATCAACTTCCAGCAGGGACTCGGGAACGGAAAACTCAAAAAGCCGCCCCTCCTGGAAAAGCCGGTTAAAGCCCCGCTGGCGAAGCGAGAAAAGCCGCTGTTTGATTCCTTCCTGAGGTGATTGCGGATTTCCCGGAATTTGAAGCTGCGGTGTTCTGGCGCCGCTGGAGGAAAAACTCTCCCGCTCGCGACTCGCTCTCTTTTTGCGCGAGCGTGAGGACGCGAGCGGCTCGCGCGGCGCAGAATCAGCCGCCGCGGACAGAGAAAAACTTTCGATAGCCGGGTCCGGAGGAGGAGTGGCTGGCCTGGAAGGCGGTACCAGGCTGCCGGCCTCGCCAGCCTTCAGCGGGAATATCACCTGGAAGCGGCGGCCCGGCTCGAGCGCCAGAACGCGGCTGGCGATCTCGTCGATCGTGTCCTTTTGCACCGCTTCGCCGCAGTTGGGACAAATCGTGACGCCGGCGCGGGCAAAGAGCAGCCGCAGATAATCGTAGATTTCCGTAGCCGTGGCCACCGTCGAGCGTGGATTGCGCGTGGAGTTTTTCTGCCGGATCGCGACCGCGGGCGCAATGCCGCTGATTTCATCGGCATCCGGCTTTTCCATGCGCTCCAGAAACTGCCGGGCGTAGGCAGAAAGCGACTCGACGTACCGGCGCTGGCCTTCGGCGTAAAGCGTGTCAAACGCGAGGCTCGATTTGCCGGAGCCCGAGACTCCGGTGACCACCGTAAGCTGGTTGTGCGGAATTTCGCAATCGATATTCTTGAGGTTGTGGACCCGGGCTCCGCGGACGACGATCGAGTCTTGACCCTGCGCGGAGAGACGCTTTGCCGGAGGCGGGGCGCATCCGGCCGCGGCCGCCTTTTCTCGATCCCGGTTCAGGTGGTCCTTGGGCTCCGGCGTGGTGACTTGGATTTCTGTGTCCATCGGCGGTCCGTTTGCGAGAGCGGCGCCCTGCGCGCGTCCGCGCTCATGCGCAAACTACTTATTATACCGCCAGCGGCAAGGCGGGAGAAGCAGACGAGAATCGAGGGTTCGATGCCCACCCTTTCCCGGAGGGGGATAGGAAAAATCTGTGACTTAGCCCTCTCCCTTTGGGAGAGGGTGCCCGAGGAACGAGGGCGGGTGAGGGCCTCTTTTCATGCTTTGCGGATGTCGGAAAGCGACATCACAGATCCTCGGAACGACATGCTCGAAGAGACTTCAGCAATCCATTAGATCATGCGGCCCTTATTGCGGCCGCCCACCCAGACGGGTTCGGGCGCGGGGGAGAGATCGGGTGTGTCGAAATTGCGGGAGAAAAACTCGTCGACGCGGTCCAGCACTTCGCGCGCGCTCTGGGCGCTCTGCACCTGGCGGCGCAGTTCCGTACCGTTGCGAACGCCGTGCGTAAACCAGCTTGCGAACTGCTTCATCTTCCCGATGGCGCCCGGCATATCCTCGTCAACGAGCATGGCGTAATAGGAGCGGATAAGATCATAGCGAGCCACTTCCGACGGTTCCGCGTACGCGCCAGAACGGAAATATTCCATCATCTGCCGAAAAATCCAGGGGTTCGTGGGAGCGGCGCGGCCGATCATCACGGCGTCGCAACCGGTCTGCTCCCGGAGAGATTGCGCATCGGGCGGCTTCATTACGTCGCCGTTCCCAATGACAGGAATGCCGACATTCGATTTCACCGCCTGGATAATTTCCCACCTCGCGCGCCCGCTGTAACCCTGAAGCCGCGTGCGCGGATGCACGGCGATAGCTTCGACACCGCAATCTTCCGCCAGACGCGCCACGGGGACTGCGACGATTTCCTCATCGCTCCATCCGGCGCGAATCTTTACTGTGAAAGGAATACTGACCGCTGCGCGAACTTTGCGGAAGATTTGCTCAAGCAAGGGTAAATCGCGCAGTAAGCCCGAGCCGCCGCACTTCACAACTTTTTTCGCCGGGCAGCCGAGGTTCAGATCGATCATGTCGAAACCCAGGTCTTCGATCATGCGGGCCGCCTCGGCCAGACGGTCCGGGTCAGCGCCAAAAATCTGTGCGGTGATGGGCCGCTCTTCTTCCGTGTAATACAGAAATCGCTGCGATTTCAGGTTCTGGCGGAGCATGCCTTCGCTTGACACAAACTCCGTCATAATCAAGCCACATCCCCCCAATCGCTTGATGAAGCGGCGAAAGACGGTGTCGGTGATCCCGGCCATCGGCGCCAGGATGTGCGCCGGCCGGATGGGAACGTGACGAATTTTGAGTTCCTCAAACATAGAAGCAGCGGCCCGTGATTCGCGACTAGCGGACCCAGATTTTAGTGAATCACAGGCTCCGAGCGGCTGATTTTTCCGCGATCGCGAAACGCATGCGGCCTTCCGCGACCAAGTCTCCGCCCCGATAGACTTTGCCTTCGAGCTCGCCGAAGTTCTCCCGCAGCTTCAGTATTTCCGCCTCCACGCGCAGCGCGTCGCCCGCGATCGCCAGCGAATGGATGCGCGCCGAGGGAATCTGCAGGATCATGGCGATCTTATCCTTCATGCCAGGTTGCTCCAGCACTAGGATCGCGCCGAGCTGGGTGGTCATCTCCAGCAGAATTCCGCATGGCACGACGGCCCCCTGCGGGAAATAGCCGGGCTGGTAAGGTTCGTCGTTGGTGAACGTCTTGACACCGGCAATCCGCTGACCCGGAACAAACTCGGTGACCCGGTCGATCAGCAAGAAGGGATAACGGTGCGGAAGGACGGATTGGATTTCTAATTGGTTCATTGATTCATTTTTTCATGGAATCATTGAATCGTGGCGAGCGCCCCTCATCCGGCCTTCGGCCACCCTCTCCCGGCGGGAGAGGGCTGGTATCTCGATTTCTCGACATCCATCCCGAAACGAATCTGTTACTCACTTCATTGTTCAGCCCTTTCCCCTGGGGGACGGGCCGGTATCTCTACTTCTCGACAT
>DASUKV010000103.1:0-4832 GCA_036278555.1 Terriglobia bacterium | reverse complement strand
GGGGGCCGCTTACGTTCTTGAAGTTTCGTTTTGTTCTTCTAACCGCTATGTTGCTCTGCTTGGCCGCCGCCGGCGTCGCACAGACTTTTCCTGATGTCCGCTGCCACGTGGAGAATTATGCGGTCAATGCCGAAGCGGACTGGCAAGTCCATCAGTCTTTGCACCAAGTCCAGGTGGTTGTCCTGCGCGACCCCGCGGGCGAGCAGGAAGCCCGGTTCGACTTGATGCACGGAGCATCACTGATTTCGCTAAAGTACAAGGGTAAGGAGCTGCTGTTCGGCCACAGCGCCGGCGCGGACGTCAGCATGTACGCCATCCGCCACGGGACTGAAAGCGAGCTGAAGGGTTTGAGTCCTTACTGGTCCGCGTTTCATCCCGACCAGGGAGGCACCAGCATGCGAGTGCCGGCGACGGTCGCGGGCGTGGGCTGCCACGGTGAAAGCTCAATGCGAGCTTTCGCCATGATGATTGACGCCGGGGTTGATAATTCCTTCCAGCACGAGCCGTTGATCGGAGTCTGGAAGGGAAGAATCAGCGACAATTTTCCGCCCGGATACTCGACCCCTTACACGATTGAGACGGACGCCAGTTGGGTTCCAAACTCCGGTGGAAGCCCGCAATATTATTTAAAGCTCGATCAACTTATCGTGAATGTGCGGCCTGTTTCCTCCGGATTAATGCAATGGTTTCTGTCCGGCGCGGCTCCGTGGAATTTCAACCAGGAGACCAGCAGCCCCTCCGCCTGCACCAGCAAGGCCCCTTGCACAACCGAGAATACTCCCGTCGCCGCCACGGGCCGCTACGAAGATTCGAACCATTCTGAGGGCGTTGCCATCGTTGTGCCCACCGGGGTTTGGGCCACGCACTCGCTTTATCTGAGTGAAGGCGCCAACGTATACGGCGGCGTGCCCGTGGTTCGTAAGCAGCCATTTGGCGTGGTCCTGACCCATTCACTAAACGGCATCACCGGCTTTCATTTTGCCTGGTACATCTGCGCGGGAAGCTGGGATCAGGCGAATAAATTTGCTCAAGGTCTGAAGCGCTAATCCTACGGGATCTCTCCCGGCTCTGCCGGGGAGGCAGCAAAAGTTTGACCGTTCCGGGAGTGGGCATCGCGTGATGCGTCATGCACCCATGGTTTCTGTCAAGATCCTCACCCGGCTTGCTCTGCTCGCCACCCTCTCCCGAAGAGAGAGGGCTGAAGTCAAGGAGGGAGTATATCCCTCTCCATGGCGCGATGGACCTGCGCCACTTCGGAGGAAAATGCGACTCAAACGGCATGGATTGTTGGCTCTGATGGCGGCGCTTCCCCTGCTCTGGACGCCATTTAGTACTTCCAGCGCGCAATCGCCGTCAAAGCAAAACCTCACCATCACGATTCGCGCGGATAAAACGGAAATTGGCGAAGGGCAGAATGTGGTGATTACCGCGCTGGCCCGCCAGCCGGACGGCAAGCCCGCGGTGGGCATCATGCTTCATGCGCAGGTCAATGGAAAGGATTGGGGGGCGGAATATCCTTCGTTGCCTTCCGGCGTGGCTCACCTGCTTCTTCCTTTGCCGGATACCGGAGCCAACTCGATTGTTGTGACGGACGGAGTTCATACCTCCAATGCGGTGACGGTCAAGGTGCATTCCCGCCATTTCAACATCGTTGATGATCCCAACCACCTCGTCATCATGGAGTATGAAACCTGGTTTGGCCCCGGCTATGCAAAATGGGGGAAGGAAGAAGCCGTCCCGATCCTCGGACGATATAGCTCGCTCGATCCGCGCATTTTGCGCCAGCATGCGCTCTGGTTTGACGAAATGGGCTTCAACGTGGTTGAACTGGATTGGACCAACAATCTGACGAAGCCTTTTCCGGACTCGGCTGCCAAGGAATGCATTGCGGCGACAAACGAATTGTATAAGGTTTATTCCGCCATGGCGCAGCATCCCAAAATTCTTTTTCTTGTGGGACCGGAACATAACCGCTGGATGAATCGCAAAGACATCTACGCGGGACCATGGTTCAAAGAGCAGTTGAACTTTCTTTACGAGCATTACGTCAACAATCCGAAATACAGAGAGATGTATGTGAAGTACGAAGGAAAGCCGCTCATCCTGCTTTACCTGAACGGGCCGCGCGCCGGGCCGCTTCCGGATATTCAGGATTCCCGGTTCACCATCCGCTACGTGGGAGCCTGGCTACAGACGACTCATGCGGAAAAATATGGAGCGTGGTCCTGGTACGATCAGAAGCCCATACCCACCTATTATCACGGACGGGTGGAAGCACTGACCGTGTGCGACGGATATCCCGCTACCAAGCCTCCCGCAAAAAATCTGAGCTATTGGCTTTCGCCGGATGCCGGAGGCAAAAACTACGGGGCAACGTATCGCACGCAATGGCATGCGGCATTGAAGTACAAGCCACTCTTCCTTTTCGTGAATCAGTGGAATGAATTTGTGCCGCCGGACCAGTACAACGTCAACCTCAGTAATGATATGGAACCGACCCTGATTACGGAGAAGGGCGACTCAAGGCCCAGCGGATGGGGTTTTTCTTATATGCGCCTCACGCGGGACGAGATCGCCGCCTATCATCGAGCTATTCAGGCTGCAAAGTAGGCGCGGAAGCGCGGAAAGACTTTGAGTCAGCCCCGCGGCTGCTCGAAAGGCTACATCTTTCGCAGGAAGTTTCACCGGACGAGTTCATCGCCAACAAGAACCGGCTGAGGATTCCATCTGCTCCAGGCGGGCGGGAGTGAAGCGCAGGAACCATGAAGTTGGCATTTATGTCCGGCCTTGCCGCCCTGACCGTTTTATTCGGGACGTCGTTCTGCGCGGCGCCGCTCGTTCTACGAGGGCAAACCGCTGGTGAAACAGCGGAAGCCACAGCGTTCGCGCGAGCCCAGCAGGCGGAAAAAGCAGGCGATTACCGCACTGCGGAGCAAATCTATCAGCAGATGCTACGCGAGCATCCGGGACAGTTGGCGGCAGAAGTGAATCTCGGTTTGGCCTATTATATGGACCGCCGGTATGCGGATTCCAGCGTTCATCTACTGAAGGCCTTGCAGACAAACCCGGAGGTGTTTCCTGCGCTGATGGTGGCCGGAGTTGATTTCATGAAGCTGGGCAATCCGCAGCGCGCCGTGCCGCTGCTGCGCCGCGCCCGGAAGTTACAGCCCAAAAATGAATATGTAAATCACAACCTGGCGAGCGCGGAGTATCTGGCGGGAGATTATCTTCACGCTTGCGCCGACTACGTTCGGTATCTCAGTCTGCCGGGGCGGGAGAAGGATGATTCTGCGTGGTACGGTTTGGGAGAAGCATCCCTCCTCCTGGGGCAGCGGGTTGCCGCGCGTTTAGGCAAATTGCAGCCTTCGAATACTTACCGCCTCCGTTTTCTCGCAACGGCCTACATGGAGCAGCGAGAATGGGGACTTGCCTTAGCCCGGCTGAGACAATTGAAAGCCAATCCGGGCTGGGGAAATTGGGCTCGCCTCCAGATGGCAGAGATTGATTTACGCCGAGGCAATTTCGCTCAGGCAGCGGAGTCGTTTCGCCAGGCGTTGGCTGCCGCGCCAGAGTCGGCTCGCGCACACTACGGACTGGGTGTCAGCCTGCTTCTTGATGGAAAAATGGAAGCGGCCCTGCCGGAGCTTGTGAAGGCCGCGCGTGATCCTTGGCTGTTCGCGTCTCCAGAGTCGCTGGCCTCGCAGATGGCGGGGCATCAGAGAGCGGTTCATAGTTTACAAGGCGCAAAAGGCGGCTCAGCCCTTGTCAATGCTTTTCTCAGCGCCGCCGTGGACGGGACTCCAGGTCATCGTGACGAACATCTCGCAGCCTTCCGCCATGCGTACCAGGAAGCCGTTCAGCGCGCCCATCAGATGAATGAAGAACGCTTGAAAAGACTGCTTCCCGGCGCTCCTTCATCACAAAGAGTTCTGAAGACGGCCGCAGATTTTCTTGATGAAGGTGATGCGGTGGCCGCCTCGGAGGCTTTGGATCATCTTCCGCCTCGCCCCAAGTCTGTTTCAAGCTCTCTCTTGCAGGCGCGCGTGAAGGCGGCGCAGAATGACCCGCTCGGAACGGTAGTATTACTCCTGCCGTTTTTAGAAACGCAGAAGAGCGCTCTTTCACCCGAGGCTGAATGGTGGGCCTCAACTCTCTTTCAGCGCGTCTCTGAAATGGCCCTCGGCCAGGTTGTGAAGATCGCGCCCCACAGCGCCTACGCGCATCTGCTGAAGGCTCAGATGGAGGACGCGCACCATCAATCCGAGGTTGCCATCCGCGAATTTCGATTGGCCGTTCAGGTGTCGCCGGCCGACGCGGACGCGCGTTTCAGGCTCGGCGAAGCACTCTGGCGAGCCGGGCATTTTCAGCAAGCGATCCCGGTGCTCCGCGAAGGCGTCAAGCTGGACACCCGCAATGCCGCGGCCTGGTACGAAATCGGAGATAGTTATTTGAGCTTGGCAAAGCCGGGGCTGGCCCTTCCCAATTTTATTCAGGCCCTAAAGCTAAATCCAGAGTTCGATGCCGCCGCCAAAGATTTGGGAACGCTTTACCTCCACCAGGGGAAGTTTCAACAGTCGGTCGTGGTGCTGAGTGGAATCGCGTCGCGCGATACGGATGGCTCCGTTCACTATCTTCTGTTCAGGGCTTACGCGAAGCTGGGAGATAAAACTCGCGCAGCCGCTTGCTTGAAGCGCTTTCAGGAGCTGAAGGCCGCCGCTCAAAACCAGGATCTGTTTAATGCGGAGACCGCCGGCCGCGTGCAGGCGAAGGCCGAAGGCGCTGAAAAGTAGCTTGGTCTCTCGAGCCAGGCTTTTGCGGTTCCGGCCCGCGTT
>DASUKV010000102.1:0-2941 GCA_036278555.1 Terriglobia bacterium | reverse complement strand
CGCGAACCCAGTTGCTCCATTTCAAATTTCACACTCGCTGAAGCTGCCAGATAGCCCACCAGCGCCTTGGCGATTCCAAACATCCCCACGAGGCCATGCGAAAGGGCGTCCTGCACGAGGCCGAGCCCCGTACCGAGCGCCACTCCGAAAACCTTGCTGCGGCGGATTAAGGCGAAATAGATCGTCAGTACGAGGGGGAAATCAAACAGCCGCGCCAGCGGCAGCTTCACGGGGAGAGAGATTTGCAGCAGCAGGGCGACAAACAGACTGATCCAGAATGCGGCGGGGTGAACCCGGTAGGCGGCGAGAGGCCGGTCTGAACGGCGAGTCATTACGGTTGAAATCGGCCAGGGCCTCCAGGAAGCCACGGGTTGGGCTATCGCGGCGCTCGAAGCCTGCCCTGACGCAGGAAGGGAGCGTCGAAAAACCGGCGGCCGGAGGCCGCCGCTGCAGCGAAACCCCAACGTGTCACACAGACTCTACCGGCGCGCGCGAGAATGGGAATCTTTCTTTGTCTCTTTCGAATCCTTCAAAATGACCAGAACGTCTTCCAGGCGGTCCAGTGCGGCAGCCGGACGGACGGTAATATCCTTGTAGACGCTCCCTTCGCTCACCTTCACCACCGTTCCCACCAGGAGCCCCTTGGGATAAATCTGGTCCATCCCGGAAGTCACCACCACGTCACCCGGTTGGACGTTCTCTTCGTTCATAATGTAATCGAGACGGCAAAAGCCGTTGCCCTCACCCTCGAGCACGCCCTGGACGCCATTCTTGGCAAGCATGGAACCGGCGCCGCTCGTGCGATCCGTAAGGGTGAGCACCTGAGCGGTGCTGTGAAATACCGCAATGACTTTTCCGGCGACGCCCTCCGGGGTGATGACCGGCATATCCGTCGCGAGCCCATCGGCCGAGCCCTTGTCGATAAAGATCGCGGACCCGCTGCCCGGGCTCGCGGCGATCACCGCGGCGGCCAAACTTCGCAGGGGAAGCCGCTGCCCAAGGCCCAAGAGCGCCCGTAACCGCGTGTTTTCCGCGCCCTCCTGGCTAAGTTTGAGCAACTGGGAGTGGGCGCCGGTCAGTTCGCGCCGGAGAGACTGATTTTCCCGCTGGGCCTGCCAAAGATCATGGTAGGCGTTCCAGACGCCGGACGTTGCGTCCGTGAGGCCGCGCAGCGAGCGCTCAAAAGGATCGAAGGCATCCACCGTCCAAACTTTGATCAACCTCACATTGTGCTTGCGTGTCACCTGAAACGCCAGCAGGATAAGCTGCGCCAGCAGCACGGCAACCAGGACCAGGAAGGGAATGTGCCGGCCCAGGAACGCCTGCATCACCTCCGGACCCTCGCGGGTGCGGGGGGAAGCAGGCTGCGGGCTTTCCGGCGAGCTAAGTTCGAGCATGATAACCGCCCCGGAAGCTGTAGCAACGGCCTCTGGGCGTCGCGCCTCTACTTCTTAAATACCGGCGGCCAAAGGCCACTGCTGCAGAACTTATTCGATGGCCACCCGGCGCAGCAGACTGAAGTCCGTCAGCATCCGGCCCGTCCCTAAAACCACCGACGCCAGCGGGTCTTCGGCAATTGAAACCGGCAGGCCCGTTTCTTCCCGGATGCGCTTGTCAAGATTCTTGATCAGCGCGCCGCCGCCGGTGAGCACAATGCCGCGATCGGAAATATCGGCCGAAAGCTCCGGCGGGGTGCGCTCAAGGGCCACGCGGATGGCGTTCAGAATGGTGGAGACGCACTCGGAAAGCGCATCGCGGATTTCGGTATCGTCAATGGTAATCGTCTTCGGGATGCCTTCGAGCAAATGCCGGCCCTTGATTTCCATCGTGAGGGGCTTTTCCAGGGGGTAGGCCGAGCCCATTTCGATTTTGATCTGTTCCGCCGTGCGCTCGCCGATCAGCAGGTTATACTTCCGCTTCAGGTAAGCCGTGATCGCCTCATCCATCTCATTGCCCGCCACGCGGACCGAGCGGCTGTAGACGATGCCGGACAGCGAGATGACGGCGATATCCGTCGTGCCGCCGCCAATATCCACAATCATGCTGCCGGACGGCTCGGTAATAGGTAGGCCCGCCCCGATCGCGGCCATCATCGCCTGCTCCACCAGGAACACTTCGCTCGCACGCGCGCGCATCGCCGAATCCTGGACGGCGCGTTTTTCAACCTGGGTAATCTCCGAAGGCACGCCGATCACAATGCGCGGATGCACGAACATCTTGCGATTGTGGGCTTTCTCAATGAAGTAGTTCAGCATCTTCTCGGTCACTTTGAAATCCGCGATCACCCCATCCTTGAGCGGCCGGATGGCGACGATATTCCCCGGCGTGCGCCCGAGCATTTCCTTGGCTTCGCGCCCCACCGCCTCGATTTCGCCATTCACCTTGTTGATCGCGACAATCGAGGGCTCATTCACCACAATTCCCTTGTCGCGGGCGTAGACCAGCGAGTTTGCCGTGCCCAAGTCAATGGCAAGATCCGACGAGAACATGCTGAACAACGAACGGAAATTCATTCCGGGAAAAGCTCCTGTTCATAAAGCTGCTGGCGCAAAAACCAGCCACTCCAAAGATGGACGGCGTCAATTCGAATGCCAGTCCTTCATGCCTGCCTGCTTTTCGGGTATACGAGGGATCGGGCGCCGCGACGATATGTATTAAGCAAAGAAGCCTATTGTTCGTCAACTGCGAAACAGGGTCAAGGGTATCTTACAGGATTTCTAAGGCCGGTAGGTGGCGGAACTGGTGTCGGTTTCCCAGACGGTCACGGCTTGCAGCCGGATGTCGCCGTTTCCAAGCTGCTTGCCGAGGCCATCATGGACGTACTTTGCCAGGTTTTCTGCCGAGGGATTCAGCTCATCGAAGGGTTTTAAGTCATTCAGGAACTGATGGTCCAGCCTTTCCACAAAATTTCGGATGACGGACTTTACTTCGGAAAAATCCA
>DASUKV010000101.1:0-11875 GCA_036278555.1 Terriglobia bacterium | reverse complement strand
GCAATTGGCAAAGGTTACGCTCAGCGGCGTCACCGGGCACGAGGTCGCGGCGTCGCCGGACGGCCGGTTCGCCTACGCCCCGATCTACGGCAATTCCGGGGTGGGATCGCCGGGGACAAATGGCCACGCGATCGACGTCATTGACATCCACAGCCGCAAGATTGTACATACCATTTCGCTGAAGCCGGTGCGCCCGCACTGTCCGGTTTACGGGCCTGACGGAATGCTTTACGTCACGGCGGAACTCGCCAAGGCGGTTTACGTGATCGATCCTCAAACGCTGAAACTCGTGGGTTCGATTTCGACCGAGCAGCCGGAATCGCACATGCTGGCCATTACGCGCGACGGCAAACGCGGCTATACCGCGAACGTGGGAGCCGGCACAGTGACGGCGCTGAATCTGGAGACGCGGAAACCCATTGCCGTGATTCCGGTATCAAAAATCGTGCAGCGCATTTCGGTCACTCCTGACGGCCGGTGGGTTTTTACAGCGGACCAGACGGAGCCGCGGCTGGCCGTGATTGACACGCGGGTGAATAAGGTAACGAGCTGGATTCCGCTGCCGGGCGTCGCATTCGGGACTACGGTTACGCCCGATGGCCGCTGGCTGCTCGCGACACTGCCGCACCTCGACAAACTTGCAGTCATCGACCTTAAGACGCGCCATGTGGCGCGCACGATTGACGTGCCCAAGGCCCCGCAGGAGATCTTAGTGCATCCCGACAAAACGGCCTACGTGTCTTGTGACAGCAGCCACAAGGTCGCGGTGCTGAATCTTCAAAGCTGGAAGGTTGAAAAGCTTATCGCCGTGGGGCGGGGCGACGATGGCCTGGCGTGGGCGCCCCAGCATCAATGAGGCCTCCTGTGTGTCACAGCGGCAGCTTCACCGGCCGATTCTCGCGGGCCGAGATTTCCGAAGCGAAACAGATTTCGTGGGTCAGCGCGGCATCGGCCAGATTCACGTACGATTCGCGGTTGTTCAGAATGCAATCCACGAAGTGGTCGATCTCTTCCCGGAAGGGATGATGCTTCACGTCGCCGCTGTCCGGGAGAACGGTTGGAATAGTTGCCCAGCCGGTCTGCCCCGGCCAGCGCTTTGAAAACACCTGGTTGTTGCGGATCGTCCCGCCATCGCCCAGCAATTCGATATTGAACACGTAAGGCATGGCGCACTCGATCGAGGAGGCGACTTTGCCCATTGAGCCATCTTCGAATCTCACCAGGGTTACGCTGTTCGGCTCATACTCGTAGCGCAACGGATTTTTGGCGCTCGTGCTGGCGTAGGCAAACACTTCCACGGCTTTTTTCCCCATGAACCAGCGCAGGCCATCGACGGCGTGGCAGCCGCCCGTGAGCAGGCTGCTCCCGGCCGTTTCTTTTTTGATGTTCCACCCGTACTGCGCATACCACGGGCCGACGCTGTGGAGATAATCGACTTCGCCGTAGAAAAGCCCGCCTACAACGCCATCCGCCAACAGCGCGCGAATATTTTTGAAGAGCGGATTCCACCGCAGTACAAATCCCACGACGGTTTTCACGCTGGCAGCGCGCACCGCTTCCTGAAGCCGGTGCAACCCTTCGAGGTCCAGAGCCACCGGTTTTTCCAGCAGCAGGTGCTTCCCGGCGTGGGCTGACGCTATTCCCTGCTCCACATGCAGGTGATTCGGCGTACAGATGGAAACAATATGGATGCCGGGAGCGCCCAGCATGTCCTCCAGATGATCGTAGCCACGGCAATTCTGCAACCCGCACTCTTCGGCTTTCGCATGAGCGCGATCGCGGTCGCGGCTGACAATCGCGCGCACTTCGGTGTGCGGATTCGCTTGATACGCGCGGATATGCTCTCCTGAAACCCATCCGGTTCCGATAATCCCTACTCCGAGCTCCTTCATCAATGCGCCTCCGTTGTGACGGCTCCGGGCGCCGCTATAGAAAAACTGCCACCTGCACCCTTCGTGTGATATTGTATCCGTTTTCCAGGAGCAACTCTGAGAATGCGGAAATCCGCAATTTCCATCTTTGCACTTTCTCTTGCGCGGCTGCAACTGGCGAGTGCGGCTAGATTCCCGGAGGGGATGCATAACATAGCCGGGGGCAACGCCCCCGGGAGGCTGGAGGTTCCTATCGTCCGGATTTGTTACGCTGACCCTGAAAGGGTCACGGAGGGCAAGAGCGGAATTACGGCCGCAAGGCCGGATGCGACCCTTTCAGGGTCGGATCGAGGATTGGCTCTCCTTCCGGGGGCGTTGCCCCCGGCTATCGTATGTCGCCCTTTCAGGGCGCGACAGCCTGGATAGATGGTGAATTCAACAACGGAGGATCGAGGATGAAGAAGGATAGCCGGCGCGATTTCCTGAAGGCATCGGCAGCCGCGGCGCTGGTCGCAACGGGTCTTAAAGGGGACGAAGCGCTGGCCGCGCGTCCGCAAGCGGGCGCTGAATCGGGAACAAGCGCGCCGCGCGGGTACAAACCGATGGCGCTTGGGATTATTACCGGCATCGGGAACGATCCCGCCGCCGCCATGGCCAAAGTCCACAGCCTGGAAATGCAAACCTGCCAGATCGAAGCCGGAGAACTGAATGACAATCTCGTGCAGCAGCTTCGGGCGGCGCTCAAGAAGTACGGAATCGTGGTGACGGCGCTCGGCACGAGCGGCCCCGGACCCTACATCTACAATTTCTATGATGGGCCTTTGACGCTGGGGCTCATCCCTCGTACCTACCGCTCGCAGCGCATCGAGAAGCTGAAGAAGTTTTCCGATTTCGCCAAGCAACTGGAAATTCCTGCGATCCGCATTCACGCCGGGTTCATCCCCGAGGATCCGAACGACCATCTTTACCGCGAAGCCGTCGAGACGCTGCGGGATGTGATCAGCTACTGCAAGCGGAACGGGCAGGATTTCCTTTACGAGACCGGCACCGAAACGCCCATCACCTTGCTGCGCGCGATTGAAGACATCGGCCTCGACAACCAGGGAGTAAACCTTGATACAGCGAACCTGATCCTTTACGACAAGGCGAACCCGCTTGACGCGCTGGACATTTTGGGCCCTTACGTAAAAAACACCCACGCTAAAGATGGTCTGTATCCCACCAACCCGCGCGACTTGGGGAAAGAAGTTGCCATCCCGCACGGCAAGGTGGATTTTCCCAAAATCATCGCGCGGCTGAAGGAGCTGAACTATCAAGGGCCGATCACCATCGAGCGCGAAATTTCCGGGCCGCAGCAGATTGAGGATGTCAAGCAGGAGAGGGATTATCTGCGGAAGCTCATCGAGTCTTGATGGCTGTTGTAAAACTCGGGAACTGTCATTCTGAGGAGCCGAAGGCGACGAAGAATCTCTGCATGTCGATGATTTCGTTAATACAGGGATCCTTCGCTGCGCTCAGGATGACGGCCTGTCCAGGTTTTGCAACAAACTGTAACATCTTAAGGAGGAGATGCCGGTATGGCAGACGAACCAAAAAACAAAATGACACGGCGGGAGTTTGTGAGCGCAGCCGCGGGGGCGGCGGGCCTGATGATTATCAAGCCCCAACTGGTGCGGGGCACGGCGGCCAATTCGCACTTGCGCCTGGGGCTGCTCGGCTGCGGCGGACGTGGCACGCATGACGCGACCGTCCTCTCAACCAAAACGCCGGTGCGCGTGATCGCTCTGGCCGATCTGTTTCAAGATCAGCTTGATAAGGCGAAGAGCCATTTCGGCAAGATTGCCCAGCAAAAAGGCTATGCGGGCGTCGAAGATCAGCGTATCTTCCGCGGCCCCAACGCTTTCGAGCAGATCGCGGGAAATAAGGACGTCGACGTCGTGCTGATCACGACGCCCCCTTATTTCCACCCGCAGCACCTCGAAGCCGCTGTCGACGCGGGCAAGCACACTTATTGCGAAAAGCCCGTCTCGGTGGATGTTGACGGCGCCAGGCGCGTGGTCGCCGCCGGCAAGAAAGCCGATGGGCGGCTGAGCCTTGACGTCGGATTTGAGCTTCGCAGCGCCCCGCCCTACGTCGAGCTGAACAAGCGAATTCAGGCTGGCGCCCTGGGCCAGATCGCTTGCGGCGAGGGCTACTACTACTCCTCGTTCATCAAACGCCCCAACTGGCCCAACGAGTCTCCCGATTATATTCGCCTGCGGAATTGGATTTATGACCGCACGCTCTCCGGCGACATCATCGTGGAGCAGAACATCCATGTGATCGACACCTTCAACTGGATGTTGGGCGGCCATCCACTGAAAGCTTCGGCCACGGGCGGGCGCCAGGTTCGGACCGATCCAGGCAACGTCTACGGCCACTACAACGCCATTTTCCATTATCCCAATCAAGTAGCCATCAACTTTGCGTCGACGCAGTTCAATAAGGGTTGGTGGGATGTTGCAGGGCGGTTTTTCGGAAGCAAGGGCGTTTCCGAATGGCATTATTCGGGGCCCGTCGCGGTCTATGGCGACAGTCCGTGGAAGTGGAATCAAGGCTCGCAACCCAGCGGGAACGGCAAGTTCTCCGTCACAGGCGCCTTCAGCGACAACCTGGCGGAGGCCGATCCGGACAAATTCAAGTCGTACGTGGACTCGATCGTGAGCGGTAAGTTCCACAATCAGGCCGCGGAGGGCGCGGAATCCACGCTCAGCGTGATGCTTGCGCGCGAGGCGGCGTATCTCGGCCGCGAGCTCTCCTGGGATGAGTTGACAAGCATGGATATGAGTTGGGATTCCGGGATCAACCTGAACCAGTTCACGTAAAGACGCGCTCACCCTCAGGCCGCGCGGTCACACTGCTTCCATGCCCGAAAAATCAACGCTACCCGGAATCCGCATTGGCCACGCGAGCGACTTTAAGGGCCTCACGGGCTGCACCGTGATCCTCTGCGAAGGCGGCGCGGTCTGCGGCGTGGATATCCGCGGCTCCGCGGCGGGCGTCCGCGACACTCTTGTTTGCGAACCTGGGCACCTCGTCGAGTGTATCCAGGCCATTCTTTTCACGGGCGGCAGCGCCTTTGGCCTGGAAGCCGCCGGCGGTGTGATGGAATATCTCGAATCGCGCGGCGCCGGCTTTGCGGCGGGATCGCATCGCATTCCTATTGTTCCCGCAGCGGTGATCTACGATCTTGGCGTCGGCTCCGCGAAGGCGCGGCCTAACGCCGGGATGGCCCGGTGGGCATGCCAGAACGCCACCCGGAAGGTCACCGAAGGCTCTATTGGCGCTGGCACAGGGGCCGCGGTCGGCAAGCTTCTTGGCATGCCGCAAGCGATGAAAGCGGGTGTAGGTTTCGAGAGCTTGTCCTTTTCGAAGGGTCTCCTGGTGCAGGCGCTCGCAGTGGTGAACGCCCTGGGAGACGTCGTTGATCCTGAGAACGGACAGGTCATCGCCGGCGCGCGAAAATCCCCCAACTCTTCGGAATATGCTGGAACAACGCTGCAGATGCTGCAGGGCCGCACCCGCAAAGAGTTCGGAGGCTCTAATACAACCCTTGTGGCCGTCATGACGAATGCGGCTCTCAACAAGGTGCAGGCGGCGAAAATGGCTCAAATGGCCCAGGACGGCATGGCGCGAGCCGTTCGGCCAGTGCACACTCTGTTTGACGGGGATGCGGTGTTCGCTCTCTCGGCGGGTCAGAAGCGGGCGGACCTGAATGTTTTGGGAGTTGCCGCCGCCGAGGTCACGGCGCAAGCGATCGTTCGCGCCGTAAAAACCGCTCGCTCGCTGGGCGGCGTGCCGGCGCTGAATGACCTGCCGCAATCAACATCCTGAAAGTTGTAGCGGCGGCCTCTGGCCGCCGGTCTTTTTTAAGAGGAAGAAACCGGCGGCCAGAGGCCGCCGCTACGGCAGATGATCCTCAATGGCTGGCGATAGGGCCCGGAGCGCTTGCGGGAGGGGCCGGCGGGGGTTGCGCTCCCGCTCCGGAATCGAGCGTGCCAACTCCTTGATGCGGATTCGCGGGATTGGTCATCTGACCGCCCGCCGAAGAGCTTGAAATCACCTGCCACGTTCCGTTCATCTTTTTCAAACCATAGCGCACGTGAACCGCGAGCTTGGGCAGGTTCTTGCTCTGGTATTTCACCAGCGCGTCCGCCGTGTCTCCATTGATCGTGATTTTCTCAAACTGCGTCGTAAAACTGTTCAGCATGAGGTGAGCGTTTTTTTCGAGATGCTTCTGGACGGCTTCCTGCACCGCCCCCTTTGAATCCCTCTTGCCGCAACCGGCCAGTCCCGCCACAGAAATGATAGCGAGGCACACAAAAAATCTGCGCATAAATCCTCCCTGGGGGAATATTTCACGGTACGCTGAAAGAAGCTGAATTGTCAAAACTGCCCTGCGGGGTGATAAGTCCTGATCATCGCGCACCTTCCACCGATGGCCTTGACGCTTCGCCCATTTTCCCCTAGTGTTCATTCTTGGCTTTATTAGCAGCTTCCGTTCTCCGGTCGAAACGCACCCGATGCCCACAGGCTCTTCCGCCTCAGGTTCACACATGAAGCGCGTGACAGCCGCTGCAACCCGCTCGCGATCAGCCTATCAACGCGCGATCGGCAACCGCTCCCGGCGGCTGATTCCCTGTCTTTTGCTTCTCGGCCTCTTTGTAGCTGCGCCTCGGGCTCATGCTTATGATCCCATCGCTGCGCGCCACGGCATGGTGGTCACGAGCGAGCCGCACGCCTCCGAGGCAGGACTTGCCATGTTGCGTCATGGGGGGAACGCAGTGGACGCTGCCGTGGCGGTGGGCTTTGCGCTTGCGGTGACTTATCCTTTTGCGGGTAACATCGGCGGCGGCGGATTTATGCTGATTCGAATGGCGAACGGCCAAGCGGTTGTCATTGATTACCGTGAAGAAGCGCCGGGCGCCGCCTCCCGCAATATGTACCTGGATTCCCAAGGCAATCTGATTCCAGAAGCCAGCATCGCCGGAGCGCGATCCTCCGGCGTGCCGGGCACGGTGGCAGGTCTGGCCCTTGCGGAACAGCGGTACGGCAAGCTGGGCTTGGCGCGCGTGATGGCTCCGGCCATCCGCCTCGCGCAGCGCGGATTCCCTGTCAGCTACTGGCTCAGCCAATCCCTTCAGAATCATCAAGGGCTGCTCTCGAAATTTACGAACTCCCGCCGGATTTTTCTGCGCAATGACCGCTTCTATCAGCCAGGCGAGATTTTCCGGCAGCCCGAACTGGCGCGCACTCTGCGGCGAATTGCGCGGCGTGGGCCTCGCGCGTTCTATCGCGGCCCCGCGGCCCGCGATATCGTCCGCACCGAGAAGCGGCTGGGGGGAATTATTACCCTTGCCGATTTGGCGAATTACCAGGCCAAGGCGCGTCAGCCGCTCGAAGGACATTTCCGTGGTGCTACAATTCTCACCGTGCCTCCGCCGAGCTCCGGCGGCGTTGCCCTGATCGAAATGCTGAATATTCTCGGCCCCATGAATCTGGGCAAACCCAACTCTTACGATTCCATGCACCTTGTGATCGAAGCCATACGGCGCGCCTATGCCGACCGTGCCGCCTACTTGGGCGACACGGATTTTGTTTCGGTCCCAGTGCAAGGACTCTTGAGCCCGTCTTACGCCTCCCGATTACGTCAGGGAATTCTGAATTCCAAGCCTGACGCGCCCGTCGGCGCGGGACATCCCGCGCAATACGAATCGAGCCATACCACTCATTTTTCCGTGATCGACAGTCAGGGAGACGCTGTTTCAAATACGTATACGCTCAACAACGGCTATGGCAGCGGCGTGACGGTGGACCGCGCGGGATTCCTGCTGAACGACGAAATGGACGACTTCGCCAGCAAGCCCGGCTCGCCCAATATGTTCGGGCTGATCCAAGGGGAAGCTAATGCGATTGCACCGCACAAGCGCCCGCTGTCCTCCATGACACCTACGATGGTTCTGGAGAACAATCAGCCGCGCTTGGTTCTCGGCTCGCCCGGCGGCGGCACGATTATTAACACCGTTCTTCAGGTAATCCTCAACGTCTTGGTCTACAAAATGGACGTCCTGCGCGCGGTGGTTCAGCCCCGCTTCCACAATCAGTGGATGCCCGATGAGGTCACGGTGGAGCGCTCCGGTTTTTCCGCAGATACACTCTCCAAGCTCCGCCAGGCCGGATATCACATCCACACCGTCGTAAGCATCGGCGAATGTGAGGCCATTGAAGTTGACCCCAAAACCGGCTGGCGGTTCGGCGCGGCCGACCCACGCGGGCACGGGGAAGCGGTGGGTTACTGATGGAGATCGGATTATCGACCCAACTCTTTGTAAATCAGCGGCTTTCGTCGCACATTCTTGACCAGATCCGTGAGGCTGGAATCAGGCAGATCGAGATTTTCGCAGCGCGGCAGCACCTGGATTATCGCGATGCAAACCACGTCCGCGACGTGGCGCAATGGTTTCGAGATCACGGTATAAGTCTGCACTCGGTTCACGCTCCGGTCTTCGCCGGCGTTGACGGGGAACGCTCCGCGGGTCCGGCGATTTCACTTTCTTATACAGAAAAGCGCTTGCGAATTGACTCGATGGACGAGATCAAGCGCACGCTCGAAATTGCCGAGCACGTTTCATTCCCCTACCTGATCGTTCACTTGGGCCTCCTGGAAGACGAATACGATTTGCGCAAGTTTGACGCCGCGTTCACATCGCTTGAACATCTGAAGATTTTCGCCAAAGAGCGCGGTGTGCAGATACTTCTGGAAAATACCATTGACGGCCTTGGCACGCCGGAGCGGCTGGCGCAGTTTGTTCAATACACTCGGTTGGAGGTGAAGGTCTGCTTCGATACGGGCCACGCGCACCTGACGGGCGGCGTTGAACCGGGGTTGGAGCCGCTCAAACCCTATCTCGCCGCAGTTCACCTGCACGACAACCACCACGAAGAGGATGAGCACCTACTGCCGTTCGCGGGAACGATCGAGTGGAAATCTGTTATTCAGTCTATTCGAAATTTAGGCGATTCGGCGGCCGGACTGCTGGAGCCGCTGGATCACGGCCCGGAAGTAACCGGCATACCGCACGTCCAGGAAACCATTCGGAAGATCAACGATCTTGCGTCATAGTCCAGCGCGGCGGGGCTGCAACTAACGGAAATGTCATTCTGAGTGAGGTCGCCGCGGCGACCGAGCGAAGAATCCCGGTATTTGTGGAAGAATAAATGGAATACGGGGATTCTTCCGCTTCGCTTCGCTCAGCGTCAGAATGACAGGTCCGAAATTCTTGCTAAAAGAACAAGAATCTACGATCCTGCAGTGCATAGACTCCATGAGTTGGAGGAAGTTTTGGAGCCCATCATCCAAATTTGTAATATCGCGCAACACGCTGGCCAGGAGGTTTCGATCCAGGGCTGGCTCTACAACTTGCGGGAGAGCGGCAAGCTTCTGTTCCCGATTTTTCGTGACGGCACGGGCCTAGTGCAAGGTGTGGTGGTAAAGTCCGCTGTGCCTCCTGAAGTGTTTGAGCGGGTGAGGAGCCTGACCCAGGAATCTTCACTTCGCGCCGAAGGAAAAGTGCGAGAGGACAAGCGCGCGCCGGGCGGCTTCGAGCTGGACGTCACAAATGTTGACGTAATCCAGCAAGTTCCTCCTGACAAACCCTATCCGATCTCGCCCAAGGAACACGGCGTCGAATTCCTGATGGACCATCGCCACCTCTGGCTGCGCTCCAGCCGCCAGCGGGCCATCCTGGCGGTCCGGCACGAGGTGATTAAGGCGGCACGCGATTTTCTGGATGATCGTGGCTTCATTTTGGTGGACACGCCGATCTTCACTCCCGCCGCCTGTGAAGGAACCACGACTCTCTTCGAAGTGAATTATTTTGATGAGAAAGCTTACCTCACCCAATCGGGCCAGCTTTATAACGAAGCCGCCGCAGCGGCCGTGGGTAAGACCTATAGCTTCGGACCCGTCTTCAGGGCTGAAAAATCCAAAACTCGGCGCCATTTGACGGAATTCTGGATGGTGGAACCGGAAGTTGCGTTTGCCGGTCTGGACGAAATCTGCGTCCTGGCGGAACAGATGGTCGCCTTCATCCTGGATCGCGCGCTGACCCGCCGCCGCGAGGAATTAAAGATGCTCGAGCGTGATGTCTCAAAGCTTGAGCAGTGCACGCTTCCCTTCCCCCGGCTGTCTTATGACGAAGCCGTTCAGCTGTTGCAAAGCCAAGGCAGCGAAATTCAATGGGGAGGTGACTTTGGCGGCACGGATGAGACGACGCTCTCCCAGAAATTTGAAAAGCCCGTTCTGATTACGCGCTATCCCACTCAGGCGAAGGCGTTTTATATGGCGCCCGATCCTGAACGCCCCGACCTGGCACTCTGCGTCGATATGCTCGCGCCGGAGGGGATTGGTGAAATCATTGGAGGCGGCGAGCGCCTGGCCGATTATGACCTGCTCGTAAAGCGGATTGATGAGCACAAGCTGCCACGCGAGGCTTTCGAATGGTATCTTGACCTGCGCCGCTACGGATCGGTCCCTCATTCAGGTTTTGGCATGGGCGTTGAGCGCCTGGTGGGCTGGATCTGCGGCCTGGAGCACGTCCGCGAAACCATCCCGTTTCCCCGTATGCTGTATCGTCTGACACCGTGATCTCACGGAATCAGGATTACTTCTGGGCAGCAGTCCAAACAAGAGTTAGGATTGTGCTGTTAAGGAATCATATATGCTTAAGCGGCTACGAACGAAAAATTTCAAGAGCCTCAGAAATCTTGATCTTTCCCCGGGTTTGTTGACAGTTCTTGTTGGACCTAATATGGGAGGTAAGAGCAACGTTCTTGACGTGCTGCGCTTCCTTTATGAATCCTGGTTTCCTCAGCCGGGAACATCCGGTCCACTTAATGCCCTTAACCAACGCGGAGGGATTGACGAGGTTCTCTGGAAGGGTAGCCAAGAAACACTCGTCGCGATTGACATTGAGTTCACCGACCCAGCACAGCCGGGCAGGAGTTATGAATATGGAATCGAACTAGTGGGCGGTGCTGGAGGGTTCGTCAATATTCAAACGGAGCGACTTATTCTTCGAGAGGACAGCGAGCAGTATCCTCTGATCATGCATGACAGTAGCGGCCGATGGTTGAACAACGCCAAATCGGAACGGTTGGTGAGCGTCCACGCATATGGATCTGCGATGGAACTCGCTCCTCCGAACTGGGATGCTTACCCAGTAAAGTCATTCGTCCAAAATTGGCGCTTTTACCAGCTTGTTCCATACCTGATGAAGCAGGTTAATGCTGTGACAGCGGGCGGCGTGCTGCAACCGCACGGCGATAATCTTTCGGCTTGGCTGATGTGGCTACAAACCAGAGCGCCTGAAAGCTTTAGGCGGATCACGGAGGTTGCGCAAGATGTGTTTCCAAGCATTCGTCGTCTTTTAAGCTGGCCGACTCAACAAGGGACCGTTTATCTGACATCTGAGGAGCAGAACTTGATTCGCACCACTCCCCTCTTCCAAATGTCAGACGGCGAAGTGGTGTTTATAGCGCTTCTTTCGCTCATTTGCGCCCCGGACGACCTGGGTGGAACTTTGTTTTGCATCGAGGAGCCTGAGAACTATCTTCATCCTAAGCTCCTCGAGACTCTTGTCGGACTTTTGCGACAAACTCAACAGGAAGCCGTTGACCGCGGAGTACCACCCTCGCAAGTACTTCTAACCACACAATCGCCGTATCTCGTCAATCAGATGAGTCTCGATGAAATCATATGGGTTGACAAGAAAGATGGCGAGACTAGGGTAGTTCGTCCTAGTGACAAAACTCACTTGCGGCAGCTGATCGAAGACAAGGCTCTAGGCCTTGGGGACCTCATGTTCACGGGGGCGCTCGGCGACTGATGGCTTTCGGGATTGTTGTGGAGGCGGAGCGTGATGCGGTCGTGTACTCAACTCTAATCCAGAGAATCCGGTCTGACG
>DASUKV010000100.1:0-3805 GCA_036278555.1 Terriglobia bacterium | reverse complement strand
ACCGGATCAATCCCACGGCTTCCCTGGATGAAAGTTGATTTGTGCGGGTCTCGGCGGCTTTTTGAGAGAATGTCCTGGAAGTGGTCATGAGCAGTACCACCGCTCCGGCTAAAAGGACCGCTTTTTTCATGGTTTCCTCCTGCCTGGCGTTTAGCTGATAGCGTGGAGAAATTCTACCACTTCAGGGCAGCGTATGTTAGCTGGCTGCCGACGGGACGGCGGCGCTGGGATCTCGAAAGTTCCTGGATTATTTGGCGAAAAAGTGATGTAGAATAGCCCTACGCGGGTGCGCCAGCATCATGCCGCGATCAAGCGGGAGGCTCGTCTCTAAGTTTGCCGGCCAGAGGCAATGATTTGAGCGTGGGACGGGCGTCAGGGTTTCGCTTTGCAGGGCATTGAGGTCTAATGCGCATCCACCGTAGTCAGCACGGCCAGCGGCAAATGATTCCTCTCCTCGCTGCGCTCCTGGGCGTGATCCTGCCCTCGAGTCTTGCGGCTCAGCCCGGTCATATTGTTCTCATCCGGAACTCGCGCGGCCAGGCCGTTTACATCAATACCAGCGATCAGGAAACCGCTGCGCCAAAACCTTCGCACTCGATAGCCCCACCTTCATCCGCTGAGCCCGGACGCATTCAGAGAATTGCCAGACAAGCAGCCAATCGCTTCAAGGTTGATCCCCGCCTGGTTGACGCCGTGATCCGGACGGAATCGGGATATGATTCTCACGCTGTTTCGCCAAAAGGCGCTTTGGGATTGATGCAATTGATCCCTGCGACAGCGGAGCGGTTTGGGGTGGAAAATCCGTTCGATCCCCGCCAGAACATTCAAGGTGGGGTGCATTATCTCCGGTATCTGCTCAACACGTTCAATGGCAACGTCCCCTTGGCAGTGGCGGCGTACAACGCGGGTGAAAATTCCGTCTTACGCGAGGGAGGCGTTCCTCGATTTCCTGAAACCGTGGACTATGTCCAAAAAGTGACGGCGCGATACGGTGCAACGAGGGCAAAGGAATCAAAAACTCGGACGCCCCAAGAGCAGCCCATTTATCAATACGCGGACGCCCAAGGCGTGATGCATTTCACGAACGATGGTGGATTTTGATTATGCCGTAACCCCTCACCCGTCCCGCGATGGGAAGCACTGCTTCCCCGCGGGCCACCCTCTCCCCCTTTTCGGGGGCGAGGGCCGAAAGTTATAAGATATCAGCCCTCTCCCTTCGGGAGAGGGGGGACCGCATCGCGGTGGGTGAGGGTCACGAGGCCATGCTGAAGGGCAACAAGCGATGAAAGGGTAATTCTCCGGTGCTTCGCCGCCAAAATTCGATCCTGAGTCTGCTTCTGGGCGTGGGCCTCGTGCTTGGTTTTTCGCCTTCGCTCAGGGCGGCTACGCTCTCCCGGCGCGCAAGGGCCGCGATTGCATACCGCAAAGCGCAAAAGATGCGGGTGGCCTTGGAGAGCCATTCTCCGCGCACGCTTGCCGAATACGAACGCGTGCTCCATGCTTTCCAGCTTGTCTATCGTACAGACCCCGGCTATCCGGAGACTCCTTCCTCGCTCGCGGCCGTCGCAGACGTCTACCAGGAAATGGGACGGCAATTCGCTTCCGACCGCTACTATTCGAAAGCGATTGAAGCTTGCCGGTTCTTGATCGACCAGTATCCTCATGCGAGCCTTCGCCGCGAGGCCCTCTTTACGATTGCGGAGATCTACCGCGTCAATATCGAAAACCCTGAAGAGGCGCGCGCCGCCTACCGGGAATACGCGAAAAAGTATCCCCACTCGACCAAGGCGCCAGAAGCCCGGGAAAAGGCCGCCCGCTTGGATTCGCTGCTGGCGCGGCGGCTCGCGCCTCATTCCCCGCCTGCACAGCTTTCCCGCGCCGCTCCCCCGGCGAAGACCGGAAGCCTCGAGGAAATCCAAAGCATCCAACACTGGGCAGGAGCGGACTCAACGCGCGTGGTGATCAAGCTGGGAGGCCCTGTAAAGTTCGAAGCCTCGCACCTGGGGAAGCCGCCGCGCCTGGTGTTCGATCTGTCGAACACGCGTTTGAGCCCCGACCTCGCGAAAAAGGTTTTTCCGGTTGAGAGCGGATTCCTTCAGCGGATCCGGGTCGCACAGTTCCGGCCCCGCGTCGCCCGCGTCGTGCTGGACGTCCCACAAATCGAGAATTACTCGGTCTTTTCTCTTCCCGATCCATTCCGGCTGGTGATTGATATTCAGGGCAAGCGTGCTGCGCTTTCTACGAAGCCCGGCGCGCACCTTGCCGGCTCGCCAGATAGTTCTGGAACTCGTGTCACCGCCTCCCGAAACGCCGCGCCCGGCGCTCAGAAGCAAGCCGCTCGCGTCACACCGGCTGGCGCATCGCAGGCTGCGGTGACGCAGACCACGAAAGTGAAGACCACGGCGAATCAAACGATGGCGGCGACTCCGGTCGCAGACTCTTCCGCCACCGCGACGGCGGCCGTGGCGCCGCCCGCGCCTGGCGTTCAGGTCTCACCGGCGGAACTTCCCGCTCCGCTCGCCAACGCCTCTCCCACGCTGACCCGCGCCCTGGGGTTAAAAATCAGGCGAGTCGTGATTGATCCGGGACATGGAGGCCATGACACGGGAACCGTCGGCCAGGGCGGTCTCGAAGAGAAAACCGTCGTTTTGGACGTGGCCCGGCGCTTGAAAAAACTCGTTGAGACAAAGATGGGTTGCCAGGTGATTATGACGCGCAGCTCCGACACTTTCATTCCGCTTGAAGAACGAACCGCGATCGCCAATGAATCCGGGGCCGACCTTTTTATTTCCATTCACGCTAACGCCAGCCGCGATCACAGCGCGCGCGGGATTGAGACGTATTACCTGAACTTCACCTCAGACCCTGAGGCTCTGGCTTTGGCGGCGAGGGAGAACTCGAGCTCGCAGGAATCCGTCTATCAGCTTCGCAGCCTCGTTAAGAAAATTGCCCTCTCGGAAAAAATCGGTGAGTCTGACCAGTTCGCGACCGTCGTGGACCACGAACTTGCGAAACACCTGAAACTGGACGGCGATCCGCAGCCGGACCGAGGGGTGAAAAAGGCCCCGTTCGTCGTTCTGATCGGCGCCAATATGCCTTCGATTCTGGCCGAAATATCGTTCCTCTCGAACCGGCATGACGAGCACATGCTGCGGAAAGCCTCTTATCGCGAGAAGATTGCCAAGGCGCTTTACGATGGAATCGAACGCTACGCGGAAAGCCTTGGTACGATCCGCGTTGCGCAGCAAACCTCCACCCCACCCGCCTCCGCCGCTCAACACTCGCGTTCCAGTTTCTGATATCCTATCCTTGATGTTTTCCCTCTCAACCCACCTGTTAGCATGCCTGATACTCGCCGGCGCGCTTTCATCCGCCGCCGCCCAGAAAAGCGTCGTGATTCCACTGGTTCCGGTGTCCAAATGGCAGCCCGTTTCCTCGCAGAAGCTTAACGTGCAAGATTTGGCAAAATACGGGGACCAGCTTGCTGTGGACCAGGAGTTCGGCGTCCGGGCAGGGGTTTTGCGAGAGTACCGCCTGGGGAGTCTGAAAGCCTTTGCCGTCTTCGAAGAGGCTACGGACCCGTCGTCGGCTTACGGCCTCTATACCTTTTATCAGAACGAGGGCATGAGGGCAGAACCAGGCATGCAACTGGTCGCGACCAACTCCCGGGAGGCCCTGATGACCCGCGGGCGGTACTTTATCCGGGTGCTTCGGCCGGCAAGCGGCGCGATCTCAGAGCGGGAATTCCGAGACTTGCTGGCGTCGGTGGGCGGCGAGCGTCTTTCTGCCTCAAACGTGGAAAGCC
>DASUKV010000099.1:0-2866 GCA_036278555.1 Terriglobia bacterium | reverse complement strand
CAGGTTCCAGAGAAGATCATCCGGGAGCGCAGCATGGCCTTCTATCATGATTCGCTGGGAAGCTATGTTGAAAACGCCGTGGCGACGCTTTCCCTGACAATTGACCGTTCATTTTCCCGCCTGGGGTAAGTTGTCGCGCCGGTGTCTTGCCGGCATTCGGCGATGAGAACATCGCCGCTACAGCGAACGGTTCAATCTTTGTGATCTTCGCGGTCTCTGCGCCCTTCGTTGTGAAATTCTGTAAAATCATAAGTCGATGCCAACGCGCCCCCTCGCCGCTGTGCTCGCCGTGCTACTCTCAGCGGCCGCTACGACGAGCTGCCAGCGAACTTTGAAGGCCGATCGCCCCGGTCCACCCCAAGTCGTGATCCTGGGGTTTGATGGCGCTGACCCCGGCCTGCTTTCCAAGTGGATGCGCGCGGGCAAGCTGCCCCATCTCGCTCGTCTGGCGCGGGAGGGCGCGTTCGAACCGCTCGGTACTACCAACCCGCCGGAATCGCCGGTGGCCTGGGCTTCATTTGCCACGGGCCTCAACCCCGGAGGCACGGGCATCTTTGATTTCCTGAAGCGCGATCCCAAAACCTATCTTCCCGAGTTAGCGCTCGCGAAATCCAAGAAGCCGGAATTTCTTTTCAATCTCCTTCCGATCAAAGGGCCCCAGATCACGAACGAACGGCACGGCACGCCTTTTTACAAGGTGGTTGCGGACGCCGGCTATAAGGCAGTGGTACTGCGCATGCCGCTCGAATTTCCTTCCACCCCTTTGCCGGGCGGAAAGCTTTGGGCGGGACTTGGAGTGCCGGATATGCGCGGCACCTGGGGCACATTCTTCTTCTTCAGCACGGACCTTGAGCCGTGGGACGCCGGCGATACGGAGTTTGGCGGCCGCCTGGTGAGCCTGCAACTCAAAAACAACATGGCTTCAGCTTCCATCGGCGGCCCGGTCGATCCTACTTCAAAGACGCTGCGGCGTATTTCAGTTCCCGTCCAATTCACCGTCAATCCGGTTCAGAATTCCGTGACGATTCGCCTGGACGAGCACACGGAAACCGTCGCCGAAGGCCATTGGAGCGGCTGGTTTCGCACGGAGTTCCCGATCACGCCGTTGTTTTCGGTGAATGCGATCTCACGATTCTATGTGGTCAGCGCTTTTCCTTCTCTGCGCGTTTATATGTCGCCGCTCAATATTGATCCCGTATCCCCCGCGCTGCCCATCTCTTACCCTTCGGAATTTACGGCGCAACTCGCCAAGGCCCACGGACTCTTTAAGACGCTCGGCTGGTGGCACGATACCTGGGCGTTGAATGAGGAAAAAATCGGCGAGGGCGTCTTTCTGGAAGACGCTTTCCACACCATGCAAAAGCTTTCGGACATCACTCTGGACGAGCTTCAACACGACAACCCCCGCCTGCTCGTTTCCATCTTCACCAGTACGGATAGCGTCTCCCATATGTTTTACCGTCTGATCGATCGCCAAAGCCCGCGTTACGATCCTCAGCTTGCGAAAGAATATGGCGACGCGATCCTGCAAACCTACGAACGAATGGACCGCGTGACGGGCGAAGCGGAAAAAGCCATGGAGCCGGGCGGAGTTCTCCTGGTGGTTTCCGACCACGGATTCCACAGCTTCGACGAAGGATTTAACACCAACACCTGGCTCGTCGAAAATGGCTTCATGAAATTGAAAAATCCGAATCTCGCGGGAGAGCCTATGAGCCTGGGCGACCTCTTCGGCCAAGGCAGTTTTTTCCCGAACGTCGACTGGCGCCACACTCAGGCCTATGCCCTGGGCCTGGGGCAGATTTATCTCAATCTGCGCGGGCGCGAGAAATACGGCATTGTGAGCCGCGGCGCGGCGGCCGATCACGTACTCGGCGAGATTCGCGCGAAGCTCCTGGCGTACCGCAATCCCAAGACTCACCGGCCGGTGCTCGAAGACGTTTACCTGGGCCGCCAGATTTTCCACGGCGCTTATCTGAAGCAGGCGCCGGACCTGCAGCTTGATTTTTTTCCAGGCTACCGCACATCCTGGCAAACCTCTCTGGGCGCGATTCCGCCGGGCATTCTTGTGCCGAACACGCGCAAGTGGAGCGGCGATCATTGCTCTTCGGATCCGGCGGACACACCCGGCATTTTCCTCTCAAACCGTGCACTGCGGAACACTCGGCCTCGCATCCTCGACATCGCGCCGACGGTGCTCTCGCTTTTTGATCTCCAGTCGCCCGCGCCGCTCGACGGCCATGCTCTCGAACTGGCGGACGGAGAAAGATCGCAATGAGATATTTTCTTTATTTTTTATCTTCCTCTTGTCAGGGATGGTGGTAGACTAGGGGCGATCGAGTCCTGGTTTTCCGGGACAGTCCTACACGTTATTTTCCGGGGGCGGATGCAAGAACCGCCCCTCCTGCCTCTCCCCAAGCAGGCTCAGAATTTCTCAATCGCAATTCAGGAGGAAGCTGTGGCCCCGGAACGATCCAGGAAGCGAAGAATACTGAAATGGGTCATCATCGTGGTGGTGGCGGCCTTCATTATTTTCTTCTACGGCGTCGTGCCATGGTTTTTCACGAATATCGTTACCACCAACAACTTCCGTTTTCGTGACAGAAACGCGGGGAAAACCCCGCTTTCGCTGGGGATGAATTTCGAAGATGTCGCATTTAAGTCCCAGGACGGAATTACGTTGCGGGGCTGGTATATTCCGGCGAGCGCTTCCGGTGGAACGGATGCGCAGGGCGTCATCGTCTACTGCCACGGTTTTCACCGCACTCGGGTTGAGATGCTCCCCATGGCGCAGTTTGGCCACGCGCTGGGCTATGGCGGCGTGCTCTTTGATTTCCGCAATCACGGCAAGAGCGGCGGTAAGGTC
>DASUKV010000098.1:0-8536 GCA_036278555.1 Terriglobia bacterium | reverse complement strand
CGGCGAGTACCCGAGGGCGGCCTCCCTTTGGCGGCTAACTCCAGTCGGGCTACGCCCTCCTTCCGTTAGCCGCCAAAGGCCGCAGATGTTCCCGCCTTCCAGTGCAATGACAATTCTCGGGAATTCCCGAGATAATCCATCAAAAATGTATTCCTCGCGGAACAAATACAGCCGCCGCGCCCGCTTCAGCAACTGCTGATAGAAGAAAGCGTCGTAGTCTGGCTTCCACGTTAGTTGAGCGACATCAAAATTCCCTGGCACGCCAAGCTGTCCTAAAAACCGGTCTAGCTCGCGCTTCTCGACCGGCTCGCGCTCGATTCGGGCCCGGATCTGATCGAGCGCCTGCGAATATTGGCCAAACTGATGGTAGGTCTTGCGGGCCTTCTCCAACTCTATCTGGAGGTTGGTCGGCAGCTTGACGTTCAGTCGGCTTGGCAAAGCGCCTTCCCACTCGACCCGCTGCCATTCGTTGGATTTCATGCGGTATTTGTTGGCACGCACAAACGTCGCATCGATTTCGACTTTCGCGGCGAGTAAATGCTTCCACTGATTCCAGGTCTGGTCCCAGCTCACCGGCATAGCGCTTTGATCCACCCGCACCTCCAGCTTCCTCCGGGCGTCGCGATAGACCCCGGTCTGGCTGTAAAACTCGAACTTCCGCAAGGGGGCATGAAAGCGGCGCCTGCGCATCTCGGGCCGAAAGGCTAAAATGCGCGTCGCAAAGAATGTCTGACCGTCCCGCGAGCGGTCGCCCGCTACCAGCAGAGAGCCGAAGCCGCCATAAGGGAACAGCACGGGCGCATCGGGATCCAGGAGCAAGGCGTCGTAACAAGCTCTCAACTCCGGCTGGGCGAGAATGTTAAAGGCCCGCTCCAGGACTTTGTACCCATCCTTGGATGCTCCCTCCTTCTGAAGCTCAAGCTGGCGGATTTTGAAAGACAATCGCAGTTCCGCCGGGCGGGCGTTTTGCGGCATCCGAACGATTTCGTACAGCGTCGGCTGCTTGCCGCACTCGCGCTGCCGGTCCGCCAGATAGAAATAATCGCGCAGGACGTGGCAGGGAAGATAGACGGCAGTAATCCCCAGCCCGCTCCCGGTCACCTCAGCTGCAACAAACAACTCCTTGCGCTTGTTCTCCTTCGGTTGGGTGCCGTAGCCGACCGGCGCTTGGTAGACCTCGCGAATCCGACGTGAGGCGGCGTTCTTACGAACATGAATCTCGACGCCAGCACGGTTCGGGCCAAGGGGAATTTCGATCTCATCGCCGGAGCCCAGATAGACGGCAAGAAAAGCCGGAACGATGACCGGCGCGCCTTGGTTCAGGATGCACTCAGTGGCGCCGTCCTTTGTCGGCCGGATATTCGTGATGCAGCCGTGATGGATAATTTCGATGGGTGCAGGCTGAACCGTTGCAGAGGCTGCCATTTAAGGAGAGCGTAGCACGAATCCTACAAGCGTCAAATCCTATAAGGTCCGGAGCCTCCACGGTTGTACAAAAGCAGCCTCGGTGGGCTGCAGAATTCCATCGCATAATGCTTTTAGGGCCTGGGAAGAGTTGCGCAAGCGGGCTGAAGCAAAGGTGAGAAGCGAAGTTAAGAAGTTTTGGACCTGGCAGATCGATGCACCTCAACGGCAATTTGCTCGAAGGTCGACCGGAGAATCTTTGAAACACTGGGTTGCCGGTTCGACCCATCGCAAGTTTTGAACATCGACGGCGAAGAAATTTCTAACGCTATCATCATGATTGATGAGCAGGCGGCAGGTGGACACTACGATGAGTTGACGGCGCTGAAGGGCCTACCGTTCGTCGTCTCAAACTCGGCCTGCCCAGGCGTGTTTGGGGGATCACCTACTGACTTCAGACGGGGCAGAATGGGCTTACACCGAGGCGCTTGCTGAAAGCAATTACCCCGCCGTGCGAGTGAACCCTGGCGGAGCGGTCCTTTCGACTGACCTGGCGACGGGCCGCTCGTACTGGCAGGTCTATGCTCGGGCGATCAAAGCCTTCGAGAAACGAGCACGGGGTTCGTCAAACGCTCACGGAGGCAAACGATGAAGCTGATTTCATTGGTCACGTCGGAGCCCGAAGCCAGCTTGGACTGTGACTATGCGCTGATTGGTTTGACGCGGGAACTCGCCCTAATCGCGCTCCGCCGCATCCATGCGCTCAAAGCGCAAAAGGCCGGCGACGGTGATCTGGTCGAAACGTATTTCTGGGACTACCATGCCGAATTCTTCAGCCCCTGGCTCAGTGAGAACTCGGAGGAAGCCGAAGCATTCGAGGAATTGTTAGAAAGGCTTCCTTCGGGTGGGCCTGATTTAATGACGGCTCCCAGCGATTTTTCAGTTCCGATATCCATGGCTGCTCGTGTCGAGTGCTGTCAGATGGTTACGCGGGAGAATGCGGTTGCTTTTATCGCCATCCCCAAACACACGGATTCCTATGTTCACACCGCGGAAGTCCCTCTCCACCTGATCGAGGCAGCAGCTCTCGCTTAGCGGCATCTTCTCCCTTTCAATTTTCTCTCACCCAAATCTACTGGCGGCAGCCGATCCCATAATTCAGGCCAAGTCTACCGAGGAGTATCGCCAATGCCAAGAATTTCCAGCCAACTCCGTATGGGTTACTTTCCTCTGCCTGACGCGGAAGCTCGCCGCATACGCCAACACCTTGTCTATCCGGCTTCCCACTTCACCGCGCTCGACCCCTGCGCCGGTGAAGGAAAGGCGCTGGCTGTGCTTACCGAGGGCGCCCAAGGCCAGCGCTGCGGGATCGAACTGGACGCCTATCGCGCCGAGCAAGCGGCGACGCGTCTGGACGAGGTCGTTTATGGCGACTGCTTCGACGTTGACTGCCGGGTGGAAGCGTGCTCGCTGCTGTATGAGAATCCGCCCTATCAGCAGACGGCCGAAGATGAGGGAAAGGGGCAAAGGCTCGAAGGACTCTTCCTCGAACGGACCTTCCGTTGGCTCAAGCCGGGCGGCGTGCTCATTCTGGTGATTCCCGCCGCGCAACTTGCGGTATGCGGGAACATTTTATCAACGCAGTTCAAAGACACCGAAGTGTACCGCCTCACAGAACCGGAGAGTGTTCAGTACAAACAAATCGTGGTGTTCGGTGTGCGCCGGACCCGCCGCGAGCGCGAACGGCTGCAAGACCGGGAGATAAACTCGCTGAGGCTTGAATACGGACGCAAGGCGCACAGCCTTGAGGCGCTACCGGCTCTTTCGGATCATGCGAAACATATCTACGCCGTGCCCGAAGCCGCACCGCTCGAACTCATTCACCGCGGCCTGCCCCTCGACGAGATCGAGGATTGTCTTTGTCAATCGCCTGCCTACCGCCAGGCCGGGCGAATCCTCTTTGCGCCTGAGTCTCACGAGCGCGGCCGTCCACTAACCCCATTACACAGCGGACACGTTTCACTTCTTGCCTGCGCCTCAGCTTTGGATGGGATCCTGGGTGAAGGTGAACTGCGGCATGCGGCGCGATGGCAGGCCGTTAAGACTGTCCGGGAGACTGCCGACGAGGACGAAAAGAGCGTGGTCACGATCCGTCAACGGGAGGAGTTTTCGCACTCGCTCAACCTGCTCTATTCCGATGGGCGTATCGCCGTGCTGACGGCTGACTCATCCTCAGACGGAGAACAGCCCACAATCAGAGACGCCACGGCCGTCGAGCCGCTGGCCGAGGCCGGCCCGAGCGTCGGCCGGAAGTTCCGTATCGAGGAGGCGCGGGGTGAAGAACGCGCACGAGCGTTTGGGGTGGTTGGAATTCACGCGCGAGTTGAAGGATACGACCGCGCGCGTCCGGCTGCGTCTCGACCACGCGATCGCCGAGATCGGGAAGAACGGCGGTGACGGGCAACTGCATCTGCTCTCCGTCATCGGCGGCGATTCTGATATTAGCGCCGTATGGGCCGCAGCGCACCAGGATCAGATCTTCAAGGTCGAGGGGCCGGGTTTTGCGCCGGTGGCGCTGAGGCTGGGCGAAAAGGCGGAATGCTACCGGGGAAGTTTAAATATTCCCAGCCGCCGTCGCGCCGTCCGCCACCTGGTGGCTGTCTCAGCCGAGATGGCGCAAACACGCTTGGGTGCGGGCGCGGGGAGTCATCGGACCATTCTTTCTTACGACGATCCTGCGTTCATTCTTTATCGTCTTTCCGAGCGCTTCGGACTGCCTGTCGTCCCGGAGTGGGCAGAATGGTTCACGCGAGAGTTGAAGCGCCGGAGAGCGATAACGCCGCTCGCCGGTATCGGCTGTTCGCCGGTGCTCATTACCGGTGGCAAGACAGGTTTCCTCAGTTGGTTCTCGCGCGGGCTGCGGCGCGGCTTGATTGGGTTTCCGCAGAACAACGGCCCCATCTGCTGGCCCGCCATGCCCACCTTTCTCCACCGCAGGGCCGCGCCAGCCTCAAATACAGGCGTGCCAGTCAACGGCTCGTCTTGAATTTACCTCACCAGAGCTAACGTATCTGTTTCTATTGAAACCGTTTTGAATTGCCTGCCTTCTGCCCCGCCCGAATCCTTGTCACCGGCAGGACCACGGAGCGGGTGTGCAGATCCACTGCCACTCTATCCCGCGGATGGGCTGCTTCGCGGCACCCTGCTGGCGATGGAGCCTGTCCCGGGCGGAGCAGAAGGCAGGCCGTCCCTAAGCTGAAAGGAATCGCCATGAACCTTCTCATCGTTGAAGACGATACCGCGTTTCGGAACTTCCTGCGAGTGTGGATTGCGGAGCAAGCCGGTAAAGAGATGCCCGACGCCTTCTTATTGATGGCCTTTTCCAATATCCGCGCAGACCGTTTGCCCCTCTACATCGACGCGGTGCTTCGCGAGTTGCATTTGCACTCTCCGGCCAGCGAAGCCATGGCCTTCCGGAGAAACAGGGATGCCAGTACAGCTCAGGCAGCATGACCCCGCGCATATCTCGCGTCGGCGATGCCCGTGCAAATGCGCGTCGCCATCAGCATCTCGCCGAGGAGTCATAACCCCAAGAGTCAAAATAGTGTTCGTCATTGAATTCCGTCCGACTAACCACACCATTCCCTGTTGGGACGCCGTCACCGTTGGTCTCGATCTTCGCCCTTCGGGCTCCGCAGGGCTTCGCTTCGGTTGAAGCCAACGACGGGAAAAAACAAAAGCAAAAAAGGGCATTCTAACGGGGCTTGATACCCCCACGATATGGTCAGTTGACTGTTGACACATAACTTTGCGAAACTGACTACTCTTTTTGGATGAAAGCCGGAACGGAGAGCCAATCGTGAGCGAACAGAATTACTCTGACGCCGCTGGCGTCCTCAACGAGGTCATCACTGCGTTTCAGAAGGTAAATCCCGACGATCGAGAGAGGCTCCTGCAAACCGTCGCCACATTCTTTGGCGTTGGCGCCCATTCGCCATCGGGTCCCGTTGCCTACCACCCGCAGGTTGCCCAAGGCGTGCCCGGGCCGGTCGACGATGTTGCTTTCTCAGAGGACCGCTCGATGTCACCTAAAGAGTTCCTTGCACAAAAGCAGCCGCAAACCGACGTGGAGAAAGTTGCCTGTTTGGCATACTACCTCGCTCACTATCGGGGGGTGCAGCACTTTAAGACGATTGATATAAGCCAGTTGAATACGGAAGCAGCGCAAATTAAGCTCTCGAATGCAGCATACGCCGTTGACAATGCGGCGAAAATGGGGTACCTCGCACCATCCACAAAGGGTAGTAAACAAATAAGCGCCGCTGGCGAACGGTTCGTCCGCGAGCTCCCCGACCGCGAAGCTGCAAAGGCCGCAATGAAGAGCGTGCTGCCGCGACGCCGGTCTCGAAAACAGAGCGAAGACAGTTCAAACAAGCTTCTAAGACCACGAGCGTGAGCGATAAAACTAAGCGTCACAAGGCACGCCGTCTCGCAATCTTTAACCACAAGGGTGGAGTCGGCAAGACCACGCTCACCGTCAACATCGCGGCTGCGCTAGCGGCGTCGGGCAAGAAGGTGCTGCTGGTCGATTCTGATCCCCAGTCTAACCTGACGTCGTACCTGGTAGAGGAGTCAGTTGTAGACAAGTGGCTGGACACTTCCGAGACCGCGGACGGTAAAACCCTCTGGTCCGCTCTAAGGCCCATTGTAGAAGCCACGGGCGACGCTTTCCTTGTAGAGGCCGTCGAGCTTAGGCCCAAAGGAACTTTTCTACTGCCTGGGGATATCCGCCTCTCTCAATTCGAGGAAGACCTCAGTGGTAAGTGGAACGAGTGCTTCCAGCGGAAGCTAAAGGGCTTTCGAGGTACTAGTGCGCTCAGTCTTGTTATAAACCACGCCTGTGCGGAAAACAGTGTGGACTATGTCTTTTACGATTGTGGCCCGAATATTGGACCGCTCAACCGGGTTATCCTGCTCGACTGCGATTACTTCATAGTACCAGCCGCGTGTGACCTCTTTTCCATCCGAGCGCTTAAGACACTCGGACACACCTTGGCTCGATGGATACAGGATTGGCAACTAATCCTGAGAATAGCGCCCGACGGCACATACCTAATTCCGGGAAGCCCTCGCTTTCTCGGGTACATTCCCCAGCGTTTTCGAGTTTATAGGGGTCAGGTTGCGAGCGGCGCTGCCAGCTATTTGCCAGAGATCGAAAAGCACATCATGAGCGACATCGTCAATGTATTACGGAAGATGGATCCGCAGCTTGCACCCGGGTCCATGAAAGACATCAGGCTCGGTCAGGTAAAGGATTTCGGAGGGATTGCTAACACCTCCCAAGTTCAAGGCGTGCCCATTAAAGACGTTAATGCCGGTACAGCAGCGCAGAGAAGCGAGGCCGAGAACATCTTCGCATCGATTGCAAAGAGAATCGTAACAATTTCATCGTAGAAGATGAGTCGATGGCACAGTTCAAACTCCAGAAGAAGGACGAGAAGCTGATTGGCAGCCTGGTGGACCATTTCAGTGCTCACATCGACGATTTCGAGTTGCTGTTGAAAGGTCTACGCGGGCACATACTGGTAGACAGAGATCTCGCGCCCTGCATTCATTCAGTGAAATGGAGGGTGAAGTCTCCTGACGGGCTAAGAGATAAGCTCGTCCGAAAGATGCAGGAAGCCGAAGGCTCAGGTAAACCCTTCGGCATCACAACGGCCAACTTGTTTAAGAAGATTAACGACTTGGCAGGCTTTAGGATTCTCCATCTGCATACCCAACAGATGGAACGCATCAATAAGGCATTACTCGCCAGATTAAGCGAGGCGCTATACGTACTCCGCGAAGGCCCGATCGCGAAAACGTGGGACGATGAATCGCGTGATTACTTTTCGGGAATTGGAATCAAGACTGAGCGAAGTAAAGATTTGTACACGAGCGTGCATTATGTTGTAAAAGCAAATATCCGCACTCAGTTTACGTGCGAAATACAAGTCCGTACCTTGGCAGAGGAGCTTTGGGGTGAGGTAGACCATTCTTTCAACTACCCACACCCAGTGGACAGCATACCCTGCAGAGAACAGATCAAGGTGCTCGCTCGCGTCACGTCCAGTTGCACTCGTCTGGTAGATTCGATATTCAGATCATTCGAAGACAGCATGTCTGGACCGCCTCGTGTGAGGCGACGGTCTTGACCGCCGATCAATCCTCCGCACCGGGCGTCTTCGCGGATCACCGCTGGGGACAAACAGTGGGTCTTGTTCTGAGATCACGCTGCGTGATCCCGGCTGCGCCTTCCGCCCGCCGCCCAAATCCACAGGAATGTGCAAGAGCCTGTTGAAAAGCCGGGTCCCCTCCTTCCAAACCCCTTGCGCCGGCAAACGTTAGAGCGAATTGCACCAAGGTTGTGCAAGAGGACACGGCTGAAGCTGTCGTTTAACCCGCTGAACCACTACCGGCTGAAAGCCGGTAGGTTTTGTGGCGACTGAAAGTCGCCTAAAGCTATTGCCCAAAGCTGATTCCAGTTCCCAGTTCGAAACCGGACGCTTTACAAAGCCCCCACGGTCTTTTCAAAAGGGCCGCTGGAAGCTGACCGCCTGGAAGGCGGTGGGATTAGACCCGGCACGGCGAATCTAAAGTAACCTGACCCGATTAAATTGCATATTTTGCCTTCGGTCAACGAGCAATTGACCGGCACGCCCCGCGGTTCGTGGACGCAACGTGAGACAGTGGGTCGGTTGCCCATGCGGCGCTCAAAGTACATGAACAGGCTCTCGCCCTACTCCGCGGCCTGCCACAAATCACGAAGCTGCGGGACGCGGTTCGAGAAAGCTGGGCCGCCGTCCATGCCTCCGTGCGCCTTGCGGCGGCTGATCCTCGTGTTTGGTGAATCGCGTATTAGAAAGCGGAAGCGTAAAGCAGAAGAATATTTGGCGCAGCGACTCTGTTCAGCGCGGCTCATGATTGAGTGCAGAGCCGGCACGACATTTGAGCGCGCGTGGTATTTTGACGCAGCCGGGCAGAAGCTCAGGAAGGATCTAAGCATGAATCACAAACGGCAATCGACTCGGAGGGCCTTTAATTCAAATCAGGCATGGAAGCTGGCAACTGCGGTGCTCAACGCGGCCGATCT
>DASUKV010000097.1:0-32107 GCA_036278555.1 Terriglobia bacterium | reverse complement strand
CGGCGAGTACCCGAGGGCGGCCTCCCTTTGGCGGCTAACTCCAGTCGGGCTACGCCCTCCTTCCGTTAGCCGCCAAAGGCCGCAGATGTTCCCGCCTTCCAGTGCAATGACAATTCTCGGGAATTCCCGAGATAATCCATCGAAAATATATTCCTCGCGGTAGAGATAGAGCCGCCGCGCCCGTTTCGCCAATTGCCGATAGAAGAAAGCGTCGTAGTCTGGCTTCCAAGTTAGTTGAGCGACATCAAAAATCCCTGGGACGCCAAGCTGTCCTAAAAGGCGGTCTAGCTCGTGCTTCTCGACCGGCTCCCGCTCGATTCGGGCCCGGATCTGATCGAACGCCTGCGAATATTGGCCAAACTGATGGTAGGTCTTGCGGGCCTTCTCCATCTCTTCCTGGAGGTTGGCGGGCAGCTTGACGTTCAGCCGGCTTGGCAGCGCGCTTTCCCACTCGACCCGCTGCCATTCGCTGGATTTCAAGCGGTATTTGCCGGCACGCACAAACGTCGCGTCGATTTCGACTTTCGCGGCGAGTAAATGCTTCCACTGATTCCAGGTCTGGTTCCAGATCACCGGCATAGCGCTTTGATCCACCCGCACCTCCAGCTTCCTCCGGGCGTCGCGATAGACCGCAGTCTGGCTGTAAAACTCGAACTTCCGTAGTGGAGCATGAAAACGCCGTCGCCGCATCTCCGGCCGGAAAGCCAGCAGGCGCGTGGCGAAGAACGTCTGACCGTCCCGCGACCGGTCGCCTGCTACCAGCAGAGAGCCGAAGCCCCCATAGGGAAACAGCACGGGGGCATCGGGATCCAGGAGCAAGCCGTCGTAACAATCTCTCAACTCCGGCTGAGCGAGAATGTTATAGGCTCGTTCCAGGGCCTTGTACACCTCCTTGGATGCTCCCTCCTTCTGAAGCTCAAGCTGGCGGATTTTGAAAGACAATCGCAGTTCCGCCGGGCCTGCGCTCTGCGGCATCCGAACGATTTCGTACAGCGTCGGCTGCTTGCCCCACTCCCGCTGCCGGTCCGCCAGGTAGAAATAATCGCGCAGGACGTGGCAGGGAAGATAGATGGTGGTAATTCCCAGCCCGCTCCCGATCACCTCGGCTGCAACAAACAACTCCTTGCGCTTATTCTCCTTCGGTTGGGTGATGTAGCCGACCGGCGCTTGGTAGAGCTCGCGAATCCCTCGTGAGGCAGCGTTTTTACGAACGTGAATCTCGACGCCAGCCCGGTTCGGGCCAAGGGGAATTTCGATCTCATCGCCGGAGCCCAGGTAGACGGCAAGAAACGCCGGAACGATGACTGGTGCGCCTTGATTGAGAACACACTCGGCAGCGCCGTCCTTTACAGGCCGGACATTCGTGATCCAGCCGTGATGGATGATTTCGACGGGCACAGATTGAGCCGTTGCGGAGGCTGCCATTTAAGGAGAGCGTAGCACGAATCCGGTAGGCGTCAAATCCTATTAGGCCCAGAGCCTACAGGGTTGTACAAAAGCGGCGGCGGCAGGCTGAAGAATTCTTTCGCATAATGTTTTTAAGGCCTATGAAGAGTTGCACAAGCGAGCTGAAACAAAGTTGAGCAGAGAAGTTAAGGAGTTTTGGACATGGTAGATCGATGCACCTCAACTGCAATTTGCTCGAAGGCCGACCAGAACACCTTTGAAACACTGGGTTACCGGCTCGACCCATCGCAAGTTTTGAACATCGACGGCGAAGAAATTTCTAACGCTATCGTCATGATTGATGAGCAGACTGCGGGTGGGCACTACGATGAGTTGACGGCGCTGAAGAACCTACCGTTCATCGTTTCGAACTCGGCCTGCCCGGGCGTGTTTGGGGATCACCTACTGACTTCAGACGGGACGGAATGGGCTTACACCGAGGCGCTCGCTGAAAGCAATTACCCCGCCGTGCGAGTGAACCCCGGCGGAGAGGTCCTTTCGACTGACCTGGCGGCGGCCCGTTCCTACTGGGGGGTTCATGCCCGGGCTCTTAAGGCCTTCGAGGAACGAGCACGGGGTTCATTAAATGCTCGCGGAGACAAACCATGAGACTGATTTCAATGGTAACCTCAGACGCCGCACACGATCCGGAATGCGACTACGCGGTGATTGATTTAACGCCGGAACTCGCTCGTGTCGCGCTCCGGCGGATCAACGCGTTTAATGTCCAGAAAACCGCTGACGACGATCTCATTGAAATGTACTTTTGGGACTATCACGTCGAATACTTCAGCCCCTGGATTGGCGAGAAAACTGAGCAAGCTGATGGGTTGGAAGAGGCGCTCACCAGCTTTCCTCGCGCGGCGCCCGATTTGATGATAGCTCCGGTCGACTTTTCAGTGCCGGAATCTATGGCCGTGCGTGTCGAGTGTTGTCGGATGGTTACGCGGGAGGACGCAGTTGCTTTTATGGCTATCCCAAAACACACCGATTCCTACGTCCACACCGCAGAAATCCCTCTCCACCTGATCGAGACCGCAGCTCTCGCTTAGCGACATCCTCTCCTTCTCAGTCCTCTCTCACTCAAATCCAATCGCTTCAGTCGATTCATCAATTCAGATAGACCAATTCTGCAGAGGAGTCTTGCATATGGCGAGATTATCCGCTCAAGTTCGTATGGGTTGGTTCCCCTTGCCTGATGCGGAGGCCCGACGCATTCGGCAACACCTCGTTTATCCAGCTTCAAGCTTCACTGCGCTCGACCCCTGCGCCGGTGAAGGAAAGGCTCTTGCCGCGATCACCGAGGGCGCACACGGTCAGCGGTGTGGAATTGAGTTGGACGCTAATCGGGCGGAGCAGGCTGAAACGAGGCTTGATCAGGTCATTTATGGTGACTGCTTTGACGTCGATTGCCGGGTGGAATCGTGCTCGCTGCTGTATGAGAATCCGCCCTATCAACAGACGGCCGAAGATGAGGGAAAGGGGCAAAGGCTCGAAGGACTCTTCCTCGAACGGACTTTCCGATGGCTCAAGCCCGGCGGCGTGCTCATTCTGGTGATTCCTCTCACGCAACTTCCCGTTTGCGGGAACATCCTGTCAACGCAGTTCAAGGACACCGAGGTGTGCCGGCTGAGTGAGCCTGAGAGCGTGCAGTACCAGCAGATCGCAGTATTTGGCGTGCGCCGGACCCGCCGCGAACGCGACCGGTTACAAGACCGGGAGATTAACGCACTGAGGCTCGACTACGGACGCAAGACGCGCAGCTTTGAAGCGCTGCCGGCTCTTTCGGATCAAGCGCAACACTTCTACGCCGTACTCGAGGCGGAGCCGATTCAACTCGTTTACCGCGGCCTGCCGCTGGATGAGATCGAGGATTGTCTTCCTCAATCGCCCGCGTACCGCCAAACACGCCGCATTCTCTTCGGTCCCGAATCTCACGAGCGCGGCCGGCCACTGACCCCGCTTCATCAGGGTCATGTTTCGATTTTAGCTTGCGCTGGCGCGTTGGATGGAATCCTGGGTGAAGGTGAGCTACGGCATGTGGCGCGCTGGCAGGCCGTTAAGACTGTCCGGCAGACTGCCGACGAGGACGAAAAGGGCGTGACCACGATCCGTCAACGGGAGGAGTTTTCTCACTCGCTCAACCTCCTTTATTCCGATGGGCGTATCGCTGTGTTGATGGCTGACCCTCCTTTGGAAGAGGAACAACCCTCAAATCAAGTCCTGGCGACTACCGCTGTGCCGGTCGAGACAGGCCCGAGAGTCGGCCGGAAGTTCCGTATTGAGGAGGCGTGCAGTGAAGAACGCGCATGAGCGCTTTGGGTGGTTGGAATTTACGCGCGAGTTAAAGGACACCACCGCGCGCGTCCGGGTGCGTCTTGACCGCTGCATTGCCGAGACTGGTAAAAATGACTATGACGGACGATTTCATCTGATATCCGTGATCGGCGGCGACTCCGACATTGGCGCTGTTTGGGCAGCGGCACAGCAGAACCAGGTTTTCAAAGTGGAAGGGCCGGATTTCGCTCCCATGGAATCGAGGCTGGGTGAAAAGGCCGAGTGCTACCGGGGAAGTTTGAGTGTTTCAGGCCGTCGTCGCGCCGTGCGTCATCTGGTGGCCGTCTCCGCCGAGATGGCACAGACGCGGCGGGGTGGCGGTGTTGAGGGTCACCGGACGATTCTCACAGATGACGATCCGGCGTTCATCCTCTACCGCCTTTCCGAGCGCTTCGGACTGCCCGCAGTGCCGGCATGGGCAGAGTGGTTCACGAAAGAGATGAAACGCCGGAGAGCGATAACGCCGCTCGCCGGTATCGGCTGTTCGCCCGTGCTCATTACCGGTGGCAAGACAAGTTTCCTCAATTGGATCTCACGCGGGCTTCGGCGTGGTTTGATTGAATTTCCGCAGAACAACGGTCCCATCTCCTGGCCGGCCATGCCCATCTTTCTCAACCGCGGGGCAGCGGCAACTTCACGACCAGACATAACGGTTAACGGTTCGGCTTAGATTCAGTTCAGCAGAGGCACCCCACCCACTTCGTTCAAAATCCCTTTTGATCTTCGTGCTTTCTGCCCCGCCCTGGATGCGCAGACCCCCTGCGGCTCCCACCCGGGGCGGGCCGTGCAGCGGCACGGTGCTGCTTGCGCCTCCCGCATCGGGCGGCGCAGAGGGCATGCCGTTTCTATTCTGAAAGGAATCCTCATGAGACTTCTCATCGTCGAAGACGATGCGGCGTTTCGGAACTTCCTGCGGGTACAGATTGCCGAAGAGGCGCCCAAAGGTGTTCCTGATATCTTTGAAGCCGCCACCCTGACCGATGCGCTCGAGATCGTGCACGAAGAACAAATCGATGCGGTGCTCTCGGATGGATCTTTTCCTCCCGCGTGGGGCGACGGCATGGGGCCTTGCTGGGAGTGGTGGAAGAGCTCCGGGGAGCTGCGGAAGCGATGCCTCACGCGGAGCGTTCCGTTTGTGCTGCTCAGCGGCGATCCAGCATTGGTCGAATCGGCGCGGGCACAGGGCAGCCCTGCGTTTAACAAGCCTTATGAATTCCGCAGCGCCATCCAGAAGGTGCTCGCTCTTGCTTCGGCTCACCCCGTAACGAATTCCAAGTAGCCATCCGCTTGCATCCTGCTCATCGAACCACCCGGCAGCCTACAAATCGAAGCTGGAGATTGGGAATTTTATGGACAGACCCGGCTCAATCGGCCAATACCTTACGACATTTGCCAATGAACTCGGGGAGCGCATCCTCGAATCTTTCCCGCCCCTGCACGGCGCTGATGATCCTCCCTCGCCGGTGCTTCCGAAGTTGCTGCGCCGGCCCTTCCCTGGGCAGACTGTCGCGATTATGGGCGTAGCCGGACAGCTCGCCCAAGCTCGTTCTGCCGCGGTCGTGGCAGAGTGCGGAGCGGGAAAAACTCTTATTGCGCTCGCCAGCCTGTATGTCGCAGCTCGCGGCGGGTCGTTTACGGCCTGCGCGCTCGTGCCACCTCATCTGACCATCAAGTGGGCTCGAGAATCTCTGCAGACGATCCCGCACCTGCGCGTCTTCCTCATCGACGGCCTGCGCGACACCCGGTCGAAAACCCCGAACGGCATCCACGAGGTCCGGCTCCGCAACGGGCGCATCGTGCGTGAAGGGTTGGCGACCACGCTGACTGACCTGCGGTTGCGCAAAGGCTATCCCAGCGCCCGCGCCCGATGGAACGCGATCTGTCCGCAACCGGCTGTGTTTATTTTGTCAAAAGAAACGGCGAAATTAGGTTGGTTTTGGCGCCATGCGTTCAGCATTGCCGAATCGGGCCGATATCAGGGCAGCGTCGTGAATCCCGACACCGGCGAACCCATTTACAGCACCGATGACGGTGAGCGGCTGCTTACAGCCGACTTTAAGAAAGCACGGCACAGCGAATGGATTGGGACGAAAGACGATTCCGAGGAGCCTGACCTTAAGGCTCGCCGTAAGCTCTTCAGCGCCCTCTGGCAGGCGGATGGCTCCAAGGTCCGCCGCTCGGCCGTGATTGACTTTATCGGCAGGCATTTGAGAAATTTCTTCGACTTTGCGATTGCTGACGAAGTACATGAACTGAAGGGCGCCGATACCGCCCAAGGTAACGCCCTGGGCACGCTCGCAAGCGCAGCCAAGAAGACCATCGTGCTGACCGGCACTCTCTTAGGCGGCTACGCCGATGACGTTTATGAAATCTTGTTTCGACTGCAACCGCGCAAGATGATCGAGTGTGGCTTTGAGCATGGTGTGGGCGTGCGTCCTTTCATGGAGACCTACGGCCTGCTCGAAACCATTACCACCATCGAACCGGCCGAGAATGCCTGCTCGGAGGCCAAAGTGACACGGCGCGTCCGGCGGCGACCCGGAGCTTCGCCGCAGCTATTCGGTGACTTCCTGATGCCGCTGGCCGCATTTCTGTCGCTGGAAGATATCGCGCAGGCGTTGCCGCCGTACCGGGAGGAGGTGGTCCGGGTCGAGATGGACGATCTGCTGAAGCGCGCTTATCAGAAGCTCGAAAACGAGATCAAGGAAGCCCTGCGTCAACATCCCGGAAACCCCTCGGTGATCAGCACCGGAATGAATGCCCTGCTCCTGTACCCCGATAAGCCGTTCAATCTGGGACCTCTTTATGGCTCCGAGTTCGATCCCGAAACTCATCGGCGCGAGCGTTTTGTGATCGCGGAGCCGGAGGACCTGGACGAAAACAGGCTTTATGGCAAAGAGCGGCGGCTGCTTGAAGAAATCCAATCCAGCCTTAGCCGCGGTCGCAACGTCCAGGTGTTTGCCGTCTATACGCGCACCCGCGATGTGACCCGGCGGCTGGAACGCATTCTTCAGCGCGATGGCATCCGCGTCGCCGTTCTGACCAGTGACGTGAAGCCCGAGCTGCGTGAGGCATGGTACGAGCGGCAACTCGCCCACGGAATGCAAGTATGCATTGCTCACCCACGTCTGGTCTGTCTCGGACTGGACCTCTGGGCCTTTTCCGATATTTTCTTCTACGAGACGGGCTACTCGCTCTATACGCTGCGGCAAGCCAGCCGCCGATCGTGGCGCATCGGCCAGACTCAGGATGTCTCGGTGAAATACTTCGCCTACGCCAAGACGGCACAGGAAACGTGTCTCCGGCTGATGGGCAAGAAGCTCCTGGTTGCCCTGGCCATGGAAGGGAAGTTTTCGGCAGAAGGATTACAAGCCGTGGCTGAGGACGATGACCTGCTGATGGCCATGGCGCGCGAGCTGGTCACACAGCAGGGGATCGGCGAAAGCGCCGAGATGGTATGGCGCGACATCCAGGCGCAGAATGCAGCCATTGTTCATGCGGAGGCAAGGCCTGCTGAACCCGCGCTCGACGTCGGGAGTATTCCCCATCTTGAACTCCCGGAGTCTGCAGCCCAACCGCTGCCTACGGTTGTGGACCAACTGCTCTTATTCAGCGCGTCGCTCGCCTCGACATCCAGCCGTAAACGGGCCCCGCGCCGGTCGTCTTCGGGGCTTTCATCGGGCGAGAAGCAGCTGATGCTGTTTTGAATTCACCCTGAATCACATTGAGCGCGCCATCCACCATGACGCTCCGAATTCACAGACTTGTGCAAGAGTCTGATGAAAAGTTGGGCCTTTCCTTCTGAACTTCTTGAGCCGGCGAGTACTAGAGCGGATTGCAGCCACCTTGTGCACAGGCCCTCCCATGAGCCATGCATCGTTTGAGCCGCACAAGATGCGTGCTTTTACCGAATTGGATGAGGCGACATGGAACCACGGCAGTCGAAGCCGGAGCATTTACGGGGTTGTGACATGCAGAACAGACTGGAACAGTTGGAGACTCTCGCTAGGGCGGCGTTTGATGCCCTGGTGTCGATCGAGGATTGGCAGGGCAGTGCGAGTACCCGCCAAGCTGCCACCGATGCCCTTCGCCGGCCGGAAGTCAAGCTGATTGCAGCCGGGTTCGAGCGGCCAACGCGAAGCAATCTCAAATTCCGGGGCGCCATCCTGGACGATCTTGAACGAATGGCCTTGCGCTGTGAGTGCCGCAACGATGCCGCTTCGAAAAGATCGTTGAGGATTTGCTGTCGTTCCGCTGGAGCGCTCGATCGTAGCAGTTGGTCTTGGAGAACTGCAATCTGGCGCTCAGGGACGCTGGAACCATTCCAGGGTTGTTTCCATCTGCTCGGGTTCCGCAGGAAGTCAGCGACCGTGCGCCCCCTGGCCCGCTCGATCGTCTTAAAGGCACATCGCACATCTACTCGACGAGCACAGAATTTGAAATGGCTCACATAAATCGAGCTCATGGCGTTCAGTAATGAGCTCTCCGCATAGGCTCCAGGCGTCTCAACCAGCATTCCATCGATCACGTCCTCCCCGCGCTGATAGAAAACCTCGGCCTGCCGAGGATGTCCGTTCAGTGCGTTCACTTCCGCCATGGCCTCAAGGTCTCGGGGCAACGTATACCCATCACCCACGCGCTCGCTTGCGTCAAGCCCCGTCTGCAACCGGGCCTCCGCCTTATCAAGATCCCCTTCTTGACGGTAAATACCGGCGAGATCAAACATCACGTCGGCTGCCATCCGATAAAAGTTCTGCGACACGGCCGTTCGGCCCGCCGCTTCAAGATCCTTGGCGGCTTCCCGCAGATGATGCTCCTTTGCTTCCAATCTACCCAGCAGCATCAAGATATCTGCCTGGTGGCCATTTCTGCTCTCTTTTCGAGCTTGAGTGAGGGCGGAGGTGAGTGCTGCACGCGCCGCACCGGAGCGTCCCATTCCGACGAGGGCCTCAGCCTTCGTCTCGTATGCCATGAAAGGAAAACCGCAATGGGGCGTCGAATCCGCCACCTTGATCGCATGGTTCGAAAACATCAGCGCCTCGCTGTGGCGGTTCATCGCCTCGACGCCCTCACCCAGCAGCTCAAGATACCGGATCTCGGCCCCCGTGTCGTGGTGGGCCATCGCCCATAAAAGCGCCCCTCCAACCATTCGCGCGGCTCGCAACGTGTCGCCGTGAAGGAACGCGATTAACCCGAGCTCTCCAGACGCTCGATTCGTCCAGGCGGATTCTCCCAACTGCTTCGCCAGCACCCGTGCCTTCCGCCAGTCGTCCTCTGCCGCTCTGTCGTTGATTTCAATGTCGGTATATCCTTTCGAGACCAGACACCACAATCTCAACTGCTTGTCGTTTTTCACGAAGGGATTCGAAAGCTGTTTTCCGAGGAATTCCGAGAGATCAACAAAGGACATGCTCTCCGCGTCAGACCTCATGGCCCCGATCTTCGCATACAACGCATCTCGGTTGTCACCCCTGATGGTAAAAAGCTCCTCAGCCCGCTGATAGAGTGGACCGGCCGCATGCCAGTTTAGAATCCAGGAAAGATGATTGGCTCCCTGTAGAAGGACCCTTGGATTATTTTCGGCCGGCTTTGGGAAAGATGTTCTTACTTCAGCACCCCGAAAGCGTCCGGCAATGAAATACGCTAGCCCACACCCCAGCAATGCGACCGCAAGAACCGCCATTGCTATCTGCCAGGAGCGCCTTTTAATATAGCTTTTCACCGAAACCCACCGCCCGCTCCGACGTTGGCCACAAACTGTAGCTTGTTCGGATTAGCAGAATTGTCGGCCGCACTTTGGATGCTACTACCGGAAGAGGCTGATTGCTATGAAAACTCATCCGTACATAAACATCCATATGCGCAATCTGAGCGAAATCCTTTCGCCTTCCCTAAACCGCTGATGATCGTCGCGGTTCTCCGCCACTCAGGTAAAGACGCAGGTCACACGCTTGGAAGGCATGCACATCATATTATGCACGGGTACGGCGCCGCCGAAGCTCGTGACGCTCAATAATGCCTTATTGTCAGCGATGCATCCGGACGGACCTCCTGACCTAGGGCGTGAGCGCCAGAGATTCGGCGCCTGGGTGGACAATGCGTGTCTGGCGTTTGCGGTGAACGAGGGCCAACGGCGGGTTGACGATCCAAGGTTTTACCAATGCTGGGCGGGCTGCACGAAGGAAATGATCCGGGAAGCCCTTGGCTGCCCAATCCGCTACCGGCAATCGGCATAGGAGGATTGTTCTATGGCAAAGAATCGTAATTTCTTCGGCTTGGCGCTGCCCGAGGGAGCGCGGGAGAAGTTGCGGCGAGCGGGAATCTTCGTGCAGACGATGATCACCGTGGAGCACCAACACCTTGCGCGCCGTTACGTTGTGCGCGGTGTTGAATCGGGCGGGGCAGTGGAAGGCTTTGGCCACTACGTGACCTTTGCGGCAGAGGATGGCAGCCCATTGCCCTACCTCTGTCCCGTTGAATCGCTGGCCGTCAACGGACCTCATGCGGTAGCGGTGGCCCAGGTATTGCTCAGGGCCGAGATGTTGCGCGCGGGCCACACGTATGAGTTGCTCATCACTCGGCATCAGCCGGGCGCGAAGAGAAACGGAAAAAGGCCAGTGCTCCTGAGTGCGGTTGCGTTCCGTGGAGAGCATGGCTATCTGGGAGCCGGCGAGCCTAGCTTGCCGGTTTTTTTCACGCGTGCCGGGGAACCGCTCGGTGTGCCTGAGAATTTTGTACACCTCGTTGCGAGCTTAACGGCAGCGACGTGTTGTGCCGGGTGCTGCCATTCTCACTTCCTGCTCGATCCGGCAGCGGTCGAAGGAGGGAACAGTCGTGACGATGGCTCACGAGTCGTGGTAGCGACCCTTTGAAGAGGGAGTATACGGCATGAAGAGGTTCGTGATTGGAACGGCACTGTGGCTCGGGATTGTTGCGGTAGTTTCTATGATTGCGCTCCATTGGCCGGCCGTGTTTTGGCTCGTGGTCCTGAGCGCGTGCCTGTATTTGGTATTGGGCCGCCGGGCGAATGTTGAGCTGCGCATGGGCGTGGGCCATTGCGAGCGCGAGAGGCGATTATACGCGGCTGTGGTTTGGAAACGGCCCGCGAAAGCGGAGAGTGAAAACGCTGTAGTGGATTCTGAGTTCGATCCCGTGAAAGTGGAGGAGCGAGTTTAAGGCCGGTGACATTTAGTCCCAGAGTGAGCGTGGCGCGGGAAGTAATCGTAGCAGGGACACTTGTCTTTCTGCTGCTTGCGGGCTGCTTTCTCCTGGTCGAGGGACTGAGGCACGGCGGGTGGCTCTTTACGGCGGGCGGCTGCCTGATCGAAGCAGGCTATACCGGCGTGCAATGGTTTATGGGCGGCAGGTCCGACGTCGAAAGGTTGTTCGCGGCCGCCCGGGGTTTGATCAGGGGCTGGCGTGATAGGCGAGCGGAGAAAATGGCGCGGCGCCAGCAAGCTTCCGAGTTCGTCGCGACGCGATCTCAATATATCGAAGCGCGGGTAAACGAACTCGTTGCGCTCCAGGTTGCGAGCCGGCTGGCGGAACTTGAAACAGCTGAGGAGTTGAGAAGCCAGCAGGAATGGACGGAACTGCGCGATGTGTGGAGGGTGCTGATCCTAGACCCCGCGACGCCCGAGGAACTGCGAGCTTCGTGCCGCGAGTGGCTAGCAAAGTACCCGGAGACGCTGGATTATCTCGCGCGGCGGCTCACGCAAATGGGGCTGCTCGCTGAGAAGGTCCTCGACGAGCGATGGGAAGAGCGGGAGCAGCACAAGTGGCGAGTGCAATAGCCTGGAACCTTGAGAAAGGAGAGAGCAGCGATGCGGGTTGGGACGAAGAGCATTTTGTTTGGAGCGCATTGTGCGGCCATCCATCCGATCGCCGTTTTGGTGGCTTGGGTGAAGCTTTACGGGTTTCCGCGAGATCCGAGGCTCATCCTGAGCTTTGTCGTTCACGATTGGGGCTACTGGCAGAAAGAATCGATGGACGGTCCGCAGGGCGACCGCCACGTAGAGCTGGGTGGCCGGATTATGGATGTGCTCTGCGGGGCGCGCTGGGGTAGCTTTGTCCGACGTCACTCACGATACTGGTGTCAGCGTTACGGCGAGCCTTATTCGCGGCTGTGCGTCGCTGACAAACTGGCGTTTGTGATTACGCCTGCATGGCTGTATCTCCCGATGACATACGCGACGGGGGAACTAGACGAGTACATGGCCGTTGCGGATGGCCAGCACGCCGGTGGGAAGTTCACCAATGCGGAGCGTTTACTGCTTCAATCGGGTGATGCGCGCCTGTGGCTCAAAGGCTTGAAGAGCTACACGGCGCGATGGGTTGAGGAGCACCGCAGCGAAGGCCGGGACGCGCGGACTGGCTCGGGTGAGGTTCTGAAAAAACTTCGGCTTGCCATATTGGCGAGGTGAGCAGCGGTCGCAAGAACAGATAAGGGCAGCAGGAAGCAAGAAAGGCTTCACTAATGTGCAAAACCAACATCCGGGCAGCGTTGAGGCAGGGTAGCGCGGCAAGCGCGGGATTCCCGCGGAGCAGCCCGCGAGTCGCGACCGGTGGTGGGGCAGGCATAGCACGGCGAGTGCGGGAATGCCTGCCCTGTTGCCGACGGAGGACGGAGTACTGTGACGCGGCGGCGGTCGATTTAACGCTGCGGAGAAGGAATTTATACGGCTTGCCTTGCGAGAGCAATCTCCGTGGAATCTTCCACTATGCAGGCTCGGTTTCACGGGTCGAGGCAAGGCAATCAGTTTTGCGGCTGGCGTCTTGAAGATGGAATGCAGCCGCGATTTATGGAGGTAAGGAGTCATGGATGAAAACACGGATATCACCACAACCGGTCATTCTCCAGGAAGTAAGGATGTCCCGGCAGGGCCGGGGGTGAAGGCGATTGTTACGCATCGCGATGGTTCTAAGAAACGCCAGCCTGTGGATGGCGGGAACGGGAGGAAGGAGTTAAAGGTGACGAGTTCAGCCGGTGCCCAGGCGTCGGCGGCAAAGCCGGCTGGCCCGGACTCGGTTAGAACTTCGCCGCCAGACCAGCAACCATTCCGGCATCGGTTGCCGGACGAACGGAAAGCGATCGTACATCACTTTTCCGTGGGCGGCCACGAAGGATACCTGATGGTGGGCCTCTACCCGGACGGAAAACCCGGTGAAATTTTCATCCGCATGGCGAAGGCCGGATCAACCATCGCCGGCATGATGGACTCGTTTGGGATCGCAGTTTCATTAGCGCTGCAATATGGCGTGCCGATCGAAATCCTGATTAATAAATTCAGCCACACGCGCTTCGAGCCAAGCGGGTGGACCACCGTGAAAGAGATCGGGTATGCCAAGAGTTTGATGGATTATGTTTTCCGCTGGTTGGCCTTGAAGTTTCTTCCCGCCTCTTCTCCTTCCCCCACGGGCGCTGCGGGCAGTGACCCTGCCCCGGCGCCCGCCTTCCTTCCGGAGGAGAGGCTTGGACATGGCGAAGCGGACGCACCAGCGTGCAAGGATTGCGGCGCGATCATGAGCCGCAACGGATCGTGCTACCGATGTGGAAATTGCGGCTGGACGAGCGGGTGCTCGTGATCGCTCACGGCGGGATTAAAAAGGAGGACAAATGTCACTCGACACGCTGAGAGGCCTCGAGTCCATTCCGGAGGCTGGCGAGTTCCCGCTGCTTCTTTACATTTACGACCTCGAGGGATTTTACAGGGGGGCGAAGTATTTGGGCAACAGCGAGGAGCTGAGAACTGCGTTCGAGCGCGAGATCATTCCTGCAATCCGCGAGGGCCGGGAGGTGAGGATCTGTGATACTGCCGACTATCTTTGCTTCCACGCGAGGGACGGCCGGATTCTTTACCCACCGCGTCCTCTTATTGAAGCTTCCGCAGGTGCGGGGCGCTAATGGGAGGAAACAAACTGGCGAACGAAGAGCTGACTGCAGCAGGGTTAGTGCCTGCTGTCCGTGACAAAAGCGCGTGCGAGGGGAGAGTTGCGCGGCTCTGGTGGCTGCCATCCCTGACCGCACTTTCCTTTCTGCTCTCGATCGTCTTGCTCTACTGGCAAGTTGGCGGCCCTTCGGGATTGCTGGCTGATCCGAGCACGGGCGTCCATATCCGCACGGGCCAGTGGATCCTTGCGCATCACGTGATCCCACGGCACGATCTGTTTTCCTTTACGCTCACCGGGAAGCCCTGGTGTGACTGGGAATGGCTCAGCGATGTCATTTTCGCCGCGGCATACCGGTTGCATGGATTATCGGGCGTGGCGGCGCTGAGCCTGGCGGTGCTTTGTCTGACTTCGGTGGTCATTTACCGCACGGCACGGAGGCACGCTGGCCCGATCGTCGCGTGCGCGGTCTGTGGTCTGGCGATGGCGACAACGACGATTCACTGGCTGGCGCGACCGCACCTGTTTACTTGGCCCTTGTTAGCAGTGCTCTGCTGGTTCTTGGAAAAGGTTTCAGTCGAGGGGCGGCGGAGATGGTTGTGCGCCTTGCCTTGCTTGATGGTGCTTTGGGTGAATCTCCACCCTGGTTTCGTGGCGGGATTTCTGGTTTTAGGCGCGTGGCTGGCCGGCAATTGTCTGAGCCTGCGGTTTGGGAGCAGGAGAGAGGACCACACGAATTATCGCTTAGAGGCAAACTGGTGCTGCTTCGTGCTCGCTGCTTGCGCCGTAGCGACGCTCGTCAACCCGCACTTCGTTCACCTTCCTCGGCACATTGCTTCTTATCTCATGGCTCCATCCACCGTCACAGCCCATGTGAGCGAATGGCTGTCACCTGACTTTCACAACGCGCGGCTGGCGTGGTTTGAAATTTTGTTGCCACTGGCAGGGGCGGCAGGTGTCTGGCACGGTCTGAAGCGCCGTCTCTACTGGTGCGTGGTGATCTTCGGATTTATGTACCTGGCGCTGCTCTCTGTTCGCAATGTGCCGCTATTTGCTATCGTGTGCGCGGTGCCGCTGGCTGCGGGGGCGGAAGACGCTTTGGCAGAGTTTGATTATGGGCGCATGTTGCAGGAAGTTGGCAGGGCGCTTGAAGGAATGAAACGGGGTTGGGGAACGGTTGCCGTGTGGGGGCTCGGTTTAGCGCTGATTGGAGCAGTGAGTGCTGCGCCGGTGAGGCTCGGGAAGGCCATCCCTATCGAGGCAATACGGAGGCTCCCTTCCGACCGCATATTTACGACCGACCGGTGGGCGGACTATTTGATTTCTGCGGAACCTGGTCGCAAAGTGTTTTTTGACGGACGCAACGATTTCTACGGTCCTGCATTCGTCGAGTCGTATCTTCGAGTGATGAAGGCCGAACCGGGGTGGGACGCGATCCTCGATAAATACCGTGTGTCGGTGGCGATGGTTCCGATGGACAGCTCAATCAGCGCCGCGCTCAGGCATGACACATCTTGGCGGGATGTCTACCGCGACTCGGAAGCAAGCGTGTTTGAAAAGCGAGACCAAAGCAGGTTGTTATCTTTCGCACGCGAGGGCTGTGCGGGAGCGGCATTGAAAAGGGCCCCAACGGCGGGCGTAATACGTCAATGAACGGGAGGCGGCGCATGGACCAAGCAATGAGCTGGGGCGCCTGGAGAACTGTGGTCTTGATCGTTTCGGCGGCGGTAGCGCTTGCGGCCTGCAATGCGGCCCATATCAGCGAGAAGCCACAAGCGGCGAAGAGCGCGGATGATACGACGATCACGAATTCCGTTGAGGCCGCGCTGTTCAAGGATCCGACCCTGAAGCAGCGAACTATTGACGTCGCCTCACAGGGCGGCGTGGTCATGCTGACGGGAACGGTCGATTCGAATATTGAGAAGCTGGCGGCTGAGCGCCTCGTGACCGAGATGGCTGGCGTTCGTGGAGTGGCGGATCATCTGACCGTTGCATCACCGGGTCCGGCTGCAGCATCGAGCGTGACTTCCGCGCCCGAGCTCCCGGCGCGGGTTGCGCAGGAGCACAGGGCGCGCAGCGCGTACAGAAGAGAAAAAGAAACAGCAGTTGCGAAGGCGCAGCTTCCAGTCGCACACCCTCTGTCCACTATGCGGGCCACTGTAGCGCCAACCCACGTTGCGCAAATAACGTCTCCGAAGCGGGCTGCGGCGGCGAGCGTTCGGATACCACCGCCGCCACCTCCGGTTGTTGTTCCGGCCGGGCTTCAAGTCCACCTGCGAACGATCGTCAGCATCGACTCGAAGCATAGCCAGCCGGGGCAGCAGTTTCGTGCGTCGCTTCAGTCGCCGGTTGTTGTAGGCCCCAAGCTGGTGTTTCCCCAGGGGACGGACGCGCGGGTGCGGCTGGTCGGGGTGAAGCAGGCCGGGCGGTTCACGGGCTCTACGGTGCTCCGGCTGCAATTGGCGTCGATCACTTTCAACGGCGTCACATATCAGACCCAGAGTGGTTATTACAACGTACATACAGCCCCGCGCGGGAAGCGCACGGCGGAGACCGTAGGGGGAGGGGCTGGCTTAGGCGCGTTGATCGGCGCGATTGCTGGCCATGGGAAAGGGGCGGCGATTGGCGCGGGCGTGGGCGCGGTATCGTCGCAACACTGGATGCGGCGGCATTCCGCGAGGCACTGGAGCGGGTCTCGCTGCTCGCGCCGGAGCGAGGGCATGGGGTTTCTTTTGCCTTGGATCCCGGGCACCTCACGCTTTCGACCACGGGCGGCGACGCGGGCGAGGCCACCGAGTCCGTCGATGCGAGCTACGCTGGTGAGCCTTTGCGGATTGGATTCAACTGCCTTTTCCTGACGGATTTCTTCAGCGTGGTGAAAACCGGGCAGGTAGAGATTGCCTTGAAAGATGAGCAGAGCGCCGCCGAATTCAGGCCCGCTGATCAGGAGACATATCGTTACCGATGCGTGATCATGCCGATGCGGCTGTGAGGACTGGTTTGATTTCGAGCGGCTGGTGGCTCCCTCGGGTTAGCGGCGCATGGATGGTCCTCCCGCCGCTCGATACGGATAAAAGGCTGGGAGCGGTTTGCATGCCGCGCCGTAGTTTCCGCATTTCTTCTTCCCTTGGAATCGTGCAGATGTCCTTCCAAAAGCAATACGGAAGCGAGACTCAGGCCGTTGCGCGGGCCGGGGCGCCAGCTCGAAGCAGTTTCTTCGCACGATGGAAGACCGTGTGGCGCCATGCCTGCCGGGAAAGGCTCTTAACAAAACGTGAGGCCAGTATGTTGGAGATGGCTGAATTCGCGCCGTTGCGCGCCTGTACGTTTCCGAAGCGGGACGAGGATGAGGGCGAGGTTCAGGGTGACGACAACCTGCCCCTTGGATGAGGCCCTTTGCATGGGAGACCGGCTTGGTAATGAAGGCGATCGTCTGGGCCCAAGACTGATCGGCGTTTCAGTGGTCAAGCGCAGAAGGTTATGATCAGAGCTGTACGTATCGCATGGCACGCGGGGCGTGTTCTGCGGATGCCATGAACATTCATTGATCGCCCACGAGAAAAACAATGACCAAGAACATCCAGCAACAGCTTGAGCTTGCGCAGGATCTGTTGAGGCTTGCGGTGCAAGCTCCCATCGCCGAGCAGCGCACCGATCACCTTCACCAAGCCAGGCACTGCGTCAACTTGGCGCTTTCCATGCTGCAGGACCTTGATCTGCGTTTGCGATCTCTCGCGGTCGAACGGTGAAGACCAGCGCCATCCTACTCCAGCCGGTTTAAGAAAGCTCTTGGGGTGAGGACAGGAGGTTCAGTCCTTTCGAGGTGGCAAAGGTGTGGATCGCCTGAAACGAGGAAGTCGGCGCCTTGATTCTGTGCAAGGGTCAGAAGGTAATCGTCACCTGGATCTGGGCTCAGCCTGGATGGTGACTCGGCGTCCGGACAAAGCGTTCCAAACCGCTTGAGGAAGATCACGTAGAGCCGGGCGTCGCGCTCGCTTGCATAGCACCGAAACTTCTGGCGTTCGAGCACCCGGCCAAGCTCAGCAAGCAGGGCTGGAGAAACAAGAAGCTCAAAGACGCCGTCAAGCCATGCCCGCAGCAGAGCACGTGGGGCGCCCTTGTCAGAAATCAAGGCGGCGATCAGGATGCCGGGGTCAAAGACTACACGGTACACTTAGGGCCTTCGGCTCCGGTGCAGTTCGCCATAAGCCAGAGCCAGGGCGTCTCTTTCCCCCAAGGAAGACCGGGATCCGACCCGTTCCAGCAACTCCAGGCCCAGGTAGTTTCGCAACGCTTGTTCAACAACCTGGTATTCGCGCTGGCCCGTGCGAGCTGCAGCCACCTTCACCGCGCGCAGTAGGCTATCCTCCAGGTACACGGTGGTTTTCCGTTTCATAGATTCCATTTTAACAGAAAGTCATTTTTCAATCACAAGAAGGGAGCCAGGATGTCAAAATACGCTGTTACATCGACGGAGGTGAAGGAAGAGAAGCACCTCGTCGAGGCGCTTCGTGAGATGGGCTATCACCCGGAAATGCATGCCGAGGGCGCCACACTGAACTCCTATTACTCTGAGCAGGAAGGCAAGGTCGCTCACATTATCATCCGGCGGTCGGAGTTGCCGGGAGCCTTCGGCGACATTGGTTTTGTGCGGCAGCCAGACGGCCAGCTGAGCAAAATCGGCGACGAACTGGACTACCGATACGGGGCCCGGTAGCTGGGGCGTGTGCAGCAACTCTACAAAGAAAAGCAAACACTGGCCACGGCTCGCGCGAAGGGATACATTCTCAAGAAGCGCGAGGTGGTGAATACCGCCACCGGGCAACAGGTGCGGCTGCAATTTGCCGTGCGGAGGTAAGCGATGCAGGAGAAGACCATCACCATTACGATTGACGAGCAAGGGAACTCAACGCTCGATCTGGATGGTTTCGTAGGCAACGAGTGCGAGAAAGCGTTTGAGGACTTTCGCGGCGGCGACACCGTGAGGATGGAACGAAAGAAGCTGGCGTATTACGTGAACCGGCAAGCTGAAGAGCAGAAGAGCCAACGGTGAAGGAGAACTTCCATGCTTCTTCACGCATTAATTCCGGCGAGCCGTGCCAATGGCCCCGGCCTGCGCGCCGTCATTTTTTTCAAGGTTGTCAATTGGGCTGCACGGGGTGCTGGAACCAAGCAAGTCATGCATTTCAGGGAACCGAGTTTACGGTCGAAAATGTGGCGGGAAAAGTGCTTCAGGCCCATGTCGATCACAGTGTTGAAGGGGTGACGTTCTCGGGGGGTGAGCCGATGCAGCAGGCAGATAGCGAGCTGGCATTGATTCAAGGGTTGCTCTCACGGGGGCAGAAGTTGACTTTCGGCATGTTTAGCGGCTACACCGAACGCGAGCTTGATGAAGGGCGATATTCGATCTGGAATCGGCAGATGGTGCTGGAGGAAAAACAAAGCCTTTGGAAGGCCATCCGGGCCGAGCTCGACTTCGCCATACTGGGCCGCTTCAACCAAGCGTTGCCGGGCAGCGCACCACTCCGCAGCAGCCGCAATCAAGTTCTCCGTTTCTTCAGCGGCCGGTACACAGAAGCCGATTTTGGCGAGCAGCTTGTCGAAGTTCATATTGAGGATAGCGGCCGCGCCGCAATGACCGGATTCCCAATTCTCGGTCCGCTCTGGTAAAAGCTCCCCCGCCTTCGCGACATAACCTTCCCCTCTCGACTTTCTTCGTAAAGGAGTTTTCCCGATGATTCGCTCGATGGAGGAGTTTGCGTCGGCGTTCCGCGCCGCACGCAGCGTATCGACGCCGCTGGTGGCGGTGCGCACCGCTGACCCCGCCTGCACCCTGCGTTTTGTGGTGGAAGCGGTCCAACAACATCGCCAGCTTCCCCCGGTTGTGGCCTGGGATGTGATGCGCGGCATGCGCGCCGTCACCCATGATGCCGGCGACGCCTTGGCCCATGCGTTAGCGAATCGTGAGCCGGATGCCGTGGGACCCGCTGAAGCGCTGCTCGTGGCGTGGGAACTCGCGGAGGACGCCGTGCTGCTCTATGCGAACGCACATCGGTTCTGGAACGAACCGGGCGTCATGCAGGGAATCTGGAACCTGCGCGATGCTTTCAAGGCGAATGGCCGGATGCTGGTGCTGCTGGCTTCGCCCGGCGCCATGCTACCGCCAGAACTGGCGCAAGATGTTCTGGTGCTGGACGAGCCTTTGCCGTCGAGTGACCATCTCGAGCGCGTCGTGCAAGGGACTTTCCACGATGCGGGGCTGGACGAGCCTGCCGGCAATCTGCTGGGCAGGGCCGTGGATGCCTTGATTGGTTTGGCAGCTTTTCCCGCCGAACAGGCGCTTGCCATGTCGCTGGTCAAGGGCTCGCTCGACCCGGAAGACCTCTGGGAGCGGAAGCGACAGATTATCGAGCAGACGCCGGGCCTTGCGGTCTGGCGCGGCGGCGAGACGTTTGACGGCCTGGGCGGTTTGAAAAATGTGAAATACTTTTTACGGGCAGTGCTGGCCGGCATCGATCCGCCGCGCATCGTTGTTTTCATCGACGAGATTGAGAAGGCGTTTGCGGGCACGGGCACGGATCTATCGGGTGTCAAGACCGAGATGGCCGGCACCATGCTTACGTGGATGCAAGACCACGAGGCGGATGGAGTGATATTTATTGGTCCGCCCGGCGCTTGCAAATCAGCAGTAGGAAAGGCGACCGGGAGCACCGCTGGCGTCCCCACTATCGCGTTTGATCTGACGGCGATGGAGAGTTCTCTGGTGGGCGCTTCCGGCGACCGCTTGCGGACGGCGCTCAAGGTGGTGGAGGCGGTCTCGCAGGGGCGCACGCTGTTTATCGCCACGTGCAACTCGATCACGAGCCTCCCGCCCGAGCTGCGACGGCGGTTCACCCTGGGCACTTTCTTCTTCGATCTTCCCACGGCTGAAGAGCGCGAAGCGATCTGGCAAATCTATTTCAAGAAGTATGGCGTCTCGGGTGAGCTGCCGAACGATCAAGGCTGGACGGGTGCGGAGATCAAAGAGTGCTGCCGGAAGGCGTACCGGCTGAAGACGAGCCTGGTGGAGGCTTCTCAGTACATCGTTCCGGTATCCCGTTCTGCCGCAGAACAAATCAAGGCGCTGCGGCAGATGGCCTCCAGCAAATTCGTCAGCGCTTCTAAAGCCGGCGTCTACCGTTACGAGGAAGAAACCACGGCGCCCACGCGCCGGATGATCCGGTTGAACGAGCCACTCACGGTTCTTCCACCTCCGCGCACCGAGGTGTGATCGCCACAACGCGTTTCAGCGGTGCACTCATAACCGACAGCCGCGGTGAAGTCCGGCCTTCCCGGCGCCATCCTTCCATTCAACTCATTCAACCGTCACGGCTCCTCCTTTGAAGCCCATCCTGTCTGCGCCCCATCGCTCATTCTGGAGGTTCATCCATGGCTACAGCACCACTGATTTTTGATGTTCAATCGCCCGGCGACGACCTGGCTCGCAAAACCGTTTTCGTCAAGCTTCGCCTGGGCCTGCTGGGCAACAGCCGCAAGGTCAGCTCGGCCCAAGTTGAAGTCGATGCCGACAAAGATTCCATCCGCGTTTCGAAATCGCTAGTCAACTCTGTCGAACTTGAGGCCCTTCGCCGGCTTGACGGCGAGATTCGCCGGTACTTGTACGGTATCTGCCTCCCGTTCGAGCCCGGCGTTCACCTGCTGCCCATTCCCTTGATTGAAGGCGTCGATGCCAAGCTGCGCGAATTTCAGGTGAAGCGGCAGGAGTTGGTCGAGGTCTTTCTGGCAGCGTACCCGAGGCTTTGCGTGGAGGCTGCGAGCCGGCTGCGCACCCTTTACAATCCGCTCGATTACCCGGTGCTTGAGGAAGTCCGCTCCGACTTTTCCTGTTCGTGGCAATACGTCAGTTATGGCGTCCCAGACCAGCTTCGCGCCGTCTCGGAACGGATGTTTCAGGAAGAGCGCGACAAGGCAGCGGACCGCATGGCCGAGGCCTACATCGAAGTCCGGCAGGTGTTGCGCGAAGCGATGGTCGAGCTGGTGGCCCGTTTGCGAGACCGGCTCGCCGACCAACCGGATGGCACGTCGCAGCGAGTGCGCGAATCGACCGTTCAGAAGCTGAGGGAGTTTCTCGACACCTTCGATTTCCGCAACGTGACGAACGATCAGGAACTGAAGGACCAGGTCGAGCGGGCGCGGTTGCTGCTTGCCGGAACGACGACGGATGCGATCCGCAACGCGGCGGAACTGCGGACGCGGGTAAGGGACGGCATGGCGGATATTGCCGGGCGCCTCGAAACGATGGTGGCGGATCGCGTGGGACGCAAGTTCCGCCTTGGGGAAGCCTGAAGCGCGGCGGGAGGTCACAATGGGTGACAGATCAAAGATCGAATGGACGGACGCGACATGGGATCCCGCTGTGGCATTCAGCCGCAAGACCGGGAAACGCGGATGGTTCTGCACACACGTCAGCGATGGATGCCGGTTCTGTTATGCGGAACGGATCTCAACCGCGCGCTCGGAACGGCAAGAAGCGGGCAGGCCGGCTCCAAAATGGGCAGGGATGGAATGAATTTCCGGCGCCGCGCTGAGCGCGGCGATCAGGGAATACGAGTTTGGTGCGGGTCGCGGAAGTTGGCGGCCGCGCCACCGAACGGCACACGGTCTCACAGGATCGTGTGCCGCCCGCGAAAGGTTATGGAACCATGCGAAGGGCTGCTGGCCGGGTTGGTGAAATCGCGGTTCGTAACGCTGAATTGAGCCCTGAAGGGCGCGCCATTGTATCGAAATATCCTCCTGCGTCAGCCCTGGAGCCGGAGCGTGACGGCATTCGAGCCTTGGCGGATGGGCTGAAGTCGAAGCCGGACCAAGCTCAACTCGAGAGGGCTTGCTGCCAAGCGGCCGAGTTCGAAAAATATTGGGATGCGATGTATGAAGATCTTCGGGTGCACGGAGTCAGGGCTCTTGAAAACTATTACGAGGACACAGACTTCGGGGAAGCGGACAGTAGGCTTGAGGCGCTGGACGCGATTCTTTGGTCCTTGCGCAGTGACATTCTACGGTTGAGACGCGATCAACGGGCTATGGAGTTGAAGTATGGCCTCCGGGTCACATCAGGCAAAACCGGGGCATTTACGCAGATGGTTCTCTTTTGAGCCAAGGGAGCCATGGCCAGGGAAAGGGAACCTGTGACACGACTTATTGATCGTCGCACGCGGCTGGCGTTGGAGACGCCGCTTCTGGTTGGCAAACGGCCCTTGGTCGTAACCATTGAGCCCTGGGGTTTGCGCTTGCACGAAAAAGGACGCCGCCACAGCCCTCTGCCTATTACGTGGGCGCAGGTCTGGAATCGGGCGGCCATGATCGCGGCTGAGACGCGAGCGCAAAGCCGCAAGATAGATTCAACAAGCAGAAGAATCTCTAGAAGGGAGAAAATTCATCCATGAGCGTCAATCGCGTTATTCTATTAGGGTTCGCGGGCAAAGATTCTGAAATGAAGTACACTTCGTCGGGAACCGCGCTCTGCCGCTTTTCGCTGGCCACCAACGAAAGGTTCAAGAACAAGGCGGGAGAAATCGAGGAGCACACCGAGTGGCATTCCATCGTTGCCTGGGGCAAGCTGGCTGAGATTTGCAGTGAGTATGTTACGCGCGGCAAACTTTGTTATGTAGAAGGGAAGATCCGCAGCCGAAAATGGCAGGATAAGCAGGGCAATGAGCGAAAGTCCTTCGAGATTGTGGCCAGCCAGATGCGGCTGCTGTCATCCTCGAACGGCAACGCGGCGAAGTCCAAGACCGAAAGTGCCAAGCTTGCGCCACAGAGCTTGACTTCTCAGCGGGTGTCCCAGCCCTCCGAGGCAGACAACCCCTTCGAGGCCGCGGACTCGGACGGACCGTTCTAACTCGGGTTTTAAGGGAGTGTTCACTTTCCCTGGCGCCTCTCTGGTTTTTGCTGCTTTGTCTTGCTCTGCTCCTGCGCGCAAATCGATCGAGGACGTGATTAGCATGGCGCCTCATAGCAACGTTCCTGGCTGCGCCGCCCCAAGAATCTCAGCGCATCCGGAATACCTCACAGCTTTTCCCCTCTTGCTACTTGCCCGGACAAAAGGAAAGTCTTAGGGTATCGGCCTTCGCCGCAAAGCTTAAACGAACAGAAGTCCTTGTACCACGGTCCTTCTGGGACGCTCGGCTTGGATTCCAGCCAGACCCTCAGCTCATTAAGATCTTTCACTCTGATGTTACGGTCGCGCATGCGCTCGATCAGGTGATCCCGGATTGCGGCGGGGAATCGAGACCAAGTTTCGATAAGAGGCATCAGTCACCGAAGACAAAGCGTCCCATCTGTTCTCCCAGCTCTTTCACCTCTTTAGGGTCGCTCGCCCCGCGAAACCGCTCCGCAAGATCAAAAAAAGTTCTTTCTTTCCGCTTGCGTGCTTCGATACCCTCCTCGATGAGTTCCACCAAGACACGGTTATCGCTAAGGCGCTGACGCTTCGCCATGGCGTCCACGTGCTTAGCCATCTCCCGGGATATCGTCACACTTCGTCGGACCTGTCTTGCGGTCACGCGCTTGCCGGCTGCCATAACATCAGTATACACCATTTTGGTGCATGATTCGTCCTTCCCCACATCGAGCCCACAGGGCGCCGAAGCTGAGCCAGATATCCAAGCGTGATCTCAAGGGATCGCGCCCATCCTCGGCTTGGGAACAGTCAAGGCTGCAACCCACGGGAGGCACGAGGCCCGGCGCGTACATTCAAATGAAAGGAAAACTAACCATGCCCGAAGATGAAGACATGGAGCGTGCGATCGCCGACTACGAGGAGCGGCAGCGACAAGAGAAGAGCGCGGCCAAAGCCGCCTTGATCGCGCTAGTGGACCAACTCCGCGCCCTCAGCATCAACCAGGTGTGCGCGACCTTCAACGGCTACGGAGACGAAGGGATGATTGAGGGCGTCGAGTTTCTCGATGCCAGGAGGGAGCTTATGACCTGCGTGCGGGCTGAGCAGTTCGCTAATCTGCAGGAAAGCTTCTACCCTCTGCTTCCTGCCGGTTACGAGCAGAACGAAGGCAGTTCGGGAACGGTGTCGCTCGACGTCGAGCACGGCCGCGTCGTGGTCGATGTCAACTGGAACGTGACCACGATCGAAAATCAACATTACGAGGTATAACCATGGCCCATCCCATTCGGCACGCCGAATCATCGGCCCACAAGTTTGGCGGGAAGGCTGAGGATTACATTGTGCTACACTCCTGGTTCGACGAGTCGAAAGCGCACTTCCCGGACTTCAGGCACCGGGCGTTGCACCATCACACGACCGGGATATTTCTGGCCGAACAAGTGTTCGGCGTGTGCATCACCAACGGTGAAGGAAAAGCCGTGCCGACCCGCTATCTGGGCGAGCAGCATGTGCGGGAGGACTTAGGCCGGATCCCTACGCTGCAGGATTGGCTCGTGAACCTGAAGCCGGCGCCGTGGATGTACGGTCAAAAGTTCGATCTTGCGGACGAAAGGGGTCAAGCTCCGTCCCACGGGTGAAAATCGGCCGCGCGCATGATACGCTGAAGGAAGCTGGAGTTGCCTCATGGCCACCAAAACCTTGCTGACGGTTAAAGACTACGCAGCCCTCGAGGAGCCCGAGGGCGTGCGCTACGAGTTGAGTGAAGGAGAACTGATTGTGACTCCGTCGTCGAGCCCTTTTCACAATAGCATTCGTGATGAACTAAACAGCCGTTTGCGGGTTTTTCTGAAGACCCGCAACGTCGGCGACGTGTATAGTGAAACGGACATGAAGTTGGTGGGGGAGGTTGTGCGTAGGCCGGATGTGGCATTCATCCGTGCTGGCCGGCTTGAAGGAGTTGACCTTGATCAGGTTCCTCTGCCGGTTGCGCCGGACTTGGCCATTGAAATTGTGTCCAAGAACGACCGGGCCGACGACCTGATGCTGAAGGTATCCCAATACCTTCAAGCGGGCGCACATGCCGTGTGGCTCCTCTACCCCAAAACGCACCTCGCCTATCGGTACGTTTCCGGCAAGCGAGAACCGGAAGTTCGCACAGCCGAGGCCGGAGATAAATTTGAGGAGCCCGATCTGCTCCCGGGCTTTTCGCTCCCGCTCGCTGAAATTCTCGGCTAACGTCGGCTGACGCCCCGTCGATGCACCCCGAACTGACCGATCACCCCGGCAATCTTCGGCCTTGCGGTATTGCCCGTCACCTTGCCAGACAGGACGCTCAAGCACGGTTTTCCTTCAAGAGGGATCGTCGGGTTTTGCGAGCGGCAGCGATGGCTGTATGGCGGTCGCCGGCGCAGCGGTGGCGACCTGTGCGAGGTCCGTATACTCTTCAAGCAACGATTCAGGGGCTTGCACGGTGCGCCCTGTAACGAGCGCGATCAATTGCAGCGCGTTGGCGACGGCCTTTCCACGGGCATGATTGTTGGTGATGACGAAGGTGACTTTGCTTCGTTGAGCGATATGCCTGATTCGTTCAATCCAGGGGTCCAACTCCTCCCGCCGGTAAAGATAGTTGTAACGCTGGCCGGGATTCTCGTTTGATGTAAACCACTCCTTGTAGTTTCGCCCGTGCAGCCGGACGTAGCCAACGGGCGCTGTGACGTTTTCGGTCGGTTTGATGGACCGCCCGATCACGGGCTGGTCGATGTTGCAGAACCCCACGCCCAGCTCGCTGAGCATTTCGAGGATCTCTGGCTTGTTCCACGAACTGTGCCGAACCTCGATTACCAAGGGATATTCCCGGAACCGCCGGCAAAAATCGGCAAGGTACTGGCGATTTTCAGGATCGTGCTTGAAGGACCACGGAAACTGCAACAACAACGCTCCCAGCTGTCCCGCTTTGGCGAGAGGGGCGATCCCATCCTTGAAAGCTCGCTCGTCTTCCGGCGTCGCGTTTCGATCATGCGTGAAGCCTTGCCAGAGCTTGGCCGTGAACGTGAAGTTCTGATTGTGCTCAACCTGCCCAATCCATCCCTTCACCACGCCGGGCCGCGGTGGGTTATAAAACGTGGTGTTGATTTCGACGGCGTCAAAGAATTGCGCCAGATATTCCAGTCCGTGAAAGCCCCGAGGCTTGCGCTTTGGGTAGACAATGCCGCGCCAATCAGGATAGGACCAGCCTGCCGGGCCGATGCGAATAACGGCTTGCGCGGGAGCGTCCGCCATGATGTGAGTTTAGCTCAGGATCGGCGGAATAGAAGCTGCGAAGGACTCGAATCTTTTAGAAGTGACGGAGATGCAGTGGTGGAAGCAAGGGAGTGCGCGAAGTGGGTGAAAGGCTGGAATGCCTTCTCCAGCGCCTCCTGGTAGGCGCCCACGTCGTAACCTCTCCAGCCTTCCCATAGAGTCCAGGCGCGAACCCGGTCATCCAGTAATTTCGAGTGAGCATCGGTGATGATGAACTGAATGTTCTCACCCGGCCGCAATTCGACCCCGGCCCGGTCGAGCTGCCGGGCCACGATAGCCGTCAGATTATTCTTCTGATAATCCCTGGGGGAACGAGTCAACCGCCTGCTGATGACCAATTCTTCAGGCGCGACGCTGCACTCGATCAGCCGAGCAAGGCATTGCTCATAGACTTCGCGCGCCTCGGCGAGTTTTGTGCAGTAAGTCTCGAAATCTACGGCCTCACTGAGAATGGCAAGCGCCTGGCGCTGCATCCGGGCGACCAAGGGCGGCGTGTCATGGCGCCGGCATTCGAGGCCCCTGATCTTAAGTTCTCCGCTTTGGGATACCGCGAAAAAGCGATTAGGCGCCGGAATCTCAGCGTCCTGTTTTGAGGGCAGGAAAACAACATAGCGATAAACGGCTTCAACGGCCAGTGGCAGGTTGGTCGTCGCCTCGATTTGCCGGCTGAGCCGTTCGTAATCTTCGCCCGTCGCATCGGGTTTCTGAATATAGAGCGAATCCACCAAAGCATGGAGCACCCGGTAACCGGACGCTTCCGCCGTCTCCTTGGCTACCAACAGTTTTTCTCGCGCCATGGCGTTAATCGCTTCATGGGCTTCGATCTTGCCGAAGCGGGCGTTCTTATAGCCGGTGTAGCCAAAGCAACACACTAAAAGCCACTTGAGCGCATCGCGGCGCAGCTTGCATTGCGCCGCACCCTGGACATGATTCCCGGCTCGCTGTTTATAGAGTTGGCGCTTTTGAATCAGCCGTTCCACTACGCGGCTGGTAATTCCGCGCCGGCGCTGGCAAACCCGGTAGCCCAGTTCGGGAACCCTTGGTCCGTCCGGGCAGCAGCCGCAATTGACAGTCTCCGGCGAGATGTTGAATTTCGCCATGATGCTCGGATACTCGCTAATGAAATCCAGCTCTGCTACGTTTTCGAAGAAACCGGGCCGGGGAGTAAAGACCAGTCCGCCGCGATCCGCCGCCAGAAGCTCATCGGGATGCTTGGGATTCTCGGGTTCAGCCTTCTGTTCGGGAATCAGCGTCCCGTCCTTATAGGCGAGCTCCATCTGCATGTAGGAAATGCCCGTACCGGTGGTGGTCCGGGCGGCGTATTGAATCGGGAGTTTGGTCACGCGCGCTAGTTCTAATACTGTTCACTTAACGATTCTGATGCATTCTGCGATTTTAATTCGAACACTGCGGCAATCTCCTCGCGGACGCAGCGGGAAGTTGCTCATCTTGCGCTTGACCCCGCGCGGGCGTCGTTGGCCCCGGCTCGAGACGACTCGCTCTTGCAGGATTTCATCCAGCACGGCCTCATGGAACGCCTTCCTCTGCGGAGGGGGGAATAGCGCCATAGAGGGGCAGCTTGCGACGGACGACCCGCACGGCGTGAAGAAAAGAAAGCCGGTCGGGATCTTCTCCGGCCTTCAGCGCCGCCTCATGCATCAAGCCGCGGATCGCAAAGTGCGCCAGCAGCAGCCCCCAGAATTCCTGGCGCACCAAGTCGGGGGTCTTGCTGCGCAGGACGATTTGGGCTCCGCGCAGATGCGTCTTGAGTTCATCCAGGGCCCCTTCAATCTCCCACCGTTCATGGTAGAGCGCCGCCAACTCCGCCGCGGGCCCTTCGGCATCCAGGATGGTGGTCACCAGGCGATAGATCGGCTCGGCATCGGCAACCCCTTCCAGCCGGTAGTCAATCACCCGCACCGCCACGCCGTTCGTCTGATGCCGTCGATCCCGCTCCGAGGGATAAATGCGGCTGAGGGTGGAACCATCGGGGAGGCGCTTCTCGACCTCCAAGCGCAGGTTCTTCTTCACCCGCCACAGCAGATCGGCGCCCGTGGCGCGCGCCCGATTCCACAGGGTGAAGCCGAAAAAGTTCCGGTCCGCCAAGCACAGCATCCCTTTCTGCAACCAGGCGATCACCTCATCGGCCAGAGTGATTTCTCCCGTCGCGTAGTCGGCCATCCGCGTGCCAAACAGCACGTGCGTGCCGTTCTCCACCAGCGAGACAAAGCGTATCTGCGGGTACGCACTCCGCCCCCGGCTGGCCGAGGGGCGACCGAAGGCCCGCTCGTTTTCCTTCTCGTCGGCCACATCCAGGGTGCTGCCATCCAGGCTCACCAGACGCCACCGCCGGTACCAAGCCCCTTGCGTGGCTTCCACGGCGAGCGGCTTCACCACCGCCTCGTGCAGATCTCGCATCACCTGCCATCCCAGCCGGGTCCGCGCCTGCGAGATGCCCGACTTGCCGGTCGCGGGGGGAGTCTCTCCCGGCCCCAACAACCACGTCAACCCTTCCAGCAAACAGCGCAGCACCTCGCGGTAGGAAACTTGCATGAACAGGGCCAGACAGATCACATAATAGACGACGACGTGCGCCGGCAACTCACGCTGCCGCTGGCTCGTCTTACCCTGGGAAATCAGCACCGCTTTCACCTGATTCAACGAAAACGTCTTGGTCAACACGCCGAGGCTAATGTAATCGGTAATCCGTGTACCTTTCGGAAATTCTGCGATTGTTCGAGCCATCTGCGGTCCTCCTCTCTCAAGTTGATAAGAGAAGAATACCGTAAATTATATTAAGTGAACAGTATTGGGCCTAACGCGGGAATGCGGGCTCGTGCTGACTAGCACCGCCGTGAGGTTGGTGATAGTTCCACCGGAACCGTTGAACCCTCCGGCGCTGCGGGGTAGATGAGAACTCGCTTGAATAGACCCAGTAGGTCACGATCAAGAGCCGTGCCGGCGGGCGACATCTCCCACACCGCCTTGCCGTGGTTGAGTCCCACCACCACGAAGTCGACCAAGGCGGCGACAGGCACCGGTATCGCCGCCTGTTAGGCGGCATACCGGTATGGCAGATGTGCAAACCCTGGTCCGCGAAGTGTGCGACCAGCGCAAGAATTGTGACCGGCGTGGTGCAGCAATGCAGCAGGTGGCTAACCTTGCGCCGCCCTTGGGGAGATCACGCACAGGCTCCTCCCGACGCGTCAGTTTCTTGGCTTGCAAAGAAACCATCTCGCGCGCCAACCGCCTGACGGCCGCGGGATTCCCAATTTGGTCTCGCAACATGCGTTTGCTCATCGACCGCCTCATTCCCGAAGCAGCACTTCAGGATAACATCAATGTGTGATTCCTCGGCCTTGGGAGCGGGGGTTCTCTGTTCAACGCCCCCGCGCTAAGTAAGTTGCGGAAGAAAGAGCATTCCTAAGCGCGCTCTATCAGGGAGTAGAGGACTGGCATGACGAGCAAGGTGATGAAGGTTGAAAGTGAGAGTCCGCCAATCACCGCGAGTGCTAACGGTTTTTGTAGTTCGGCGCCAGCGCCCAGGCCAAGAGCTAACGGCAGCAGACCAAAAAGGGTGCAAAGCGTTGTCATCAGAATTGGCCTTAAGCGGATTTTGCCAGCCTGGACCAATGCTTCGGTCAATGAGAGGCCTTGTTCTTCCCAGAGCTTATGGGACGTATTCGAACAGGATGATCCCATTCTTCACCACGAGACCGACCATCAGGATGATCCCCATAAAGGATGAAACGTTGAGCGCAGTTCCTGTGGCAAGCAACATTGCGAACACGCCCAAGACGGATAGGGGTGCTGCTGACATGATGATGAGTGCAGGAAGGAAAGCCCGAAACTGAATAACCAGCACGATGAAGACCGCTGCCAACCCTAACGCCAGGATCGTAAGCAGGTCGTGGAACGACCGCTGCTGGCTTTCGTACTGCCCTCCAATCTCGTAGCTGGTGCCTACAGGAAACTGAATGGAATTCAGAATGTTCCTGAGATCATGGACGACGCTGCCGAGATCGCGATTCTGCAAGCGCCCGGTCAAGTCAACCATTAAACGCTCGTCTTCACGCAACAGCTCTTTTTCACGAGGAGTTTCTGTGACCTGGGCCAGGGTGGAAAGTGGCACAATCTGGTTGGCAGGAGTCAGGATGGGGAATTGCCGCACATCGTCGTAGTTATAACGGAGCCAGGAGCGTGCCAAACGCCAGGCGGTAGTCTCCTCGGCGAGCCAGGATCAGTGCGACTAGGAGAGGTCCAAAGAGCGCGCCAAACTGATCAAGCGCCTCATGCACACCGAAGCCCCAACCCATTCCCATTTCTTTGGCAGCGTGGGACAACATGACGTCGCGGGGAGGGTTGCGTATCGCTTTGCCAACACGTTCCTGCAAGATGAGGCCAACGGCGATCTGCCAGTTTCCTGCGAATGCGAGCAGCGGAACCGCAGACATCTGTACCATGTAGCCAATGATTGTGATTGGCCAAAACTCTCCTGTTCGTTCGCTCAAATGTCCCGAGAAAAACCGCAAGCTATATCCTAGCAATTCGCCGAAACCAGCCGCTATACTCACTACGGCTCCGCTGGCTCCGAGCATCAACAGAAACGGCCCTGCGATCGATCGAGCCCCCTCATAGGTGAAGTCCGCAAAAAAGCTAACGACTCCAATCATGAGGACAAACTTGAGCGCCCTCTTATGCTTGGCGCTAATCTGAAATTTGTTTTGTTCCAGATTTTGTGCCGTAATGGGCCCCCCGTATCGTTTCCTCGACTTTTTATTCGAGTGTGGCGGGTACACGCCGCCTTGTGTTGTGCCGTTGTGTGGAGTCATGCGCGATCTCCACTTCAATTTCCAAAATCAAGGCGAAACAATCAGCACCTTGAAGGTGCCGGGGAGCGCAGTGGGATGGGTATGCGGATGCCCTGGGGTGGCGATTTGCGACCGGCCGAGCTTTGCCGTGGACAAATAAATCACATGTGTCTTTGTGTCCAGCGCCATGGTGCGGGCGCCCTTCTCGGTCTGCACGGTCTGGAGAACAGGATACTGATTGTCTCTGTGATGGCCTATAACGGTGAGCGTGCCGTTATCTCCATTAGCAGGCTGCGGAAAAATGGGCTCTATTAAAAAATCTCGGTGGTTTGAAGCCAGTTTTCACTTCGGAGCGGGCTCTCTCGTCCCTCTTCCTGCCATCCTTTCGGGTGCCCTTCGGAGCTTTTCCCCGCTCTCCAGAGACCCT
>DASUKV010000096.1:0-2665 GCA_036278555.1 Terriglobia bacterium | reverse complement strand
TCGCCCGGAACTGTGAAATCCGGTGTTCAGGTGGGTGATTTTTACTTCCCAAGCTTTCCAGTCAATGACTCGCAACCGCAGACGCGGCTGGCCATCTTCGCGTTTCCGTACGACGTCAACCCCGCGACGCCGGCGCGTATTGTGGCCGAGGACGATGCCGGCAACCGTTCGGTCGCGAGCTTCACTTATAAAGTCTTTCCCGAAAAGTTCCCCTCGACAAAGCTGAATATCACCGATGACTTCATGCAAAGGGTCGTGCCGCCCATCCTGGCCCAGACCACTGACATCCAGGACCAGGGGAGCCTGGTAAAAAACTACGTAGAAATCAATCACAACTTGCGTTTGGTGGATAAGAAAAGGCTTCTGAAGTTTGGCCAGGAGACGAACCCCAAATTCTTGTGGCATGAAGCGTTCCTGCGGCTTCCCAACACGAAAGCCGAAGCGAACTTTGCCGATCACCGTACTTACGTCTACAACGGGAAGGTGATTGACCAGGAGGTTCACCTTGGAGACGACCTGGCGTCGGTCGAGCACGCGCCGGTGATCGCCGCGAATGACGGGCAGGTGGTCTTCGCGGCCTGGTTTGATATTTTCGGTAACGCCGTGATCATCGACCACGGCTGCGGGTTGCAGACGCTTTACGGCCATATGGCATCGTTCAAGGTCAAGCCCGGTGAGCTGGTCAAACGTGGACAGGTGATTGGCGTCAGCGACTCGACGGGCTTGGCCGGCGGAGATCACGTGCATTTTGCGGTGCTGCTGGACGGAATCCCGGTGAACCCCAAGGAATGGTGGGACCCGCACTGGATTCATGACCGTATTATGGCCAAGCTCCAGCAGTTCCAGCGATAGACCCTGAGCGCCTGTGCGGCCCGACGCGTAAGCCGGTCATTCTGAGGGCGGTGAACGAGAACCCCTCACCCGGCCTTTGGCCACCCTCTCCCGCAGGGAGAGGGCGAGTATCTCTTTATCTTTTGCGGCGCCCGCCGGGGCCGTTTGAATCACGACTGCAAATTGCATCGTAATGTGACATAATCATGCGCTCGCGGAAAGGGGCAAGTTTTTTTGTGGCAACCCTCTGGCAACCTTCCGCGATTTTTGGTATTCGTATCTAGATTGAATCTCCTTCGCAGGACTTCCCGCGGATGGATCCGGCGAGCCAAGCACAGCTTAGCGAGCGGCTCAAGTTCCCCTGGCAGCAATCCCTCGAAGAAAGGCAAAGTGTCATGATCGAAGTACAGGAGTTGACTAAGCGCTACGGCCCCACACTGGCGGTTTCCGGAGTCAGCTTTGAAGTGAAAAAGGGAGAAGTGCTGGGATTTCTCGGTCCGAATGGCGCCGGGAAAACGACCACCATGAGGGTGATTACGGGCTATCTTCCACCGAGTTCGGGAAGCGTGAAGGTGGCCGGATTTGACGTGGTCGAAGAATCGCTCGAAGCCCGAAGGCACACGGGCTATCTTCCTGAAAATCCGCCAGTTTACACGGATATGAGGGTTTCGGAATATCTGGCGTTTGTGGGCCGCATCAAGGGTGTGCCCCGGAGCGAGATCAAAAAGCGCGCCGACGAGGTGAGCGAAAAATGCGCCATCACCGACGTCCGCTCGCGCCAGATCGGGAAGCTTTCCAAGGGCTATCGCCAGCGCGTGGGACTTGCCCAAGCGCTTATACACAATCCGGACGTGCTGGTGCTGGACGAGCCCACGGCGGGACTCGACCCGAAGCAGATTATTGAAACCCGCGAGTTAATTCGCAGCCTGGCCGGGCAGCATACCGTGATCCTGAGCACGCACATTCTGCCCGAGGTTTCAAAAACCTGCGAACGGGTGGTGGTGATTAACGCCGGTAAGGTGGTGGCGGTGGGTGCGCCGGATGAACTCACCGGGCGCTTGCAGGGCTTTGAAACCGTGCTCCTCACCGCGGCAGGCCCGCGCGATGAAATGAAGGCACGACTGGAGCGGGTGGAAGGCGTCAGTCTGGTGGAAGAGCGGGAAGAAGCGGATGGGCGCGCCTCGTTTGAAATTCATGCCGCCAAAGAGAAAGATGTGCGGGCAGAGTTGGCCCGCGCCATTGTGGAATCGCAGTGGAGTTTGCTGGAGCTTCGTACCAGCGGCCTGAGCCTGGAAGATATCTTCCTGAAGCTGACAACGCGGGACCTGAGTGAAGAAGAGGCCGCAGCCAGCTAATCTCTTGTAGCGGCGCTGTCCTCAGCGCCGAAACCCTCACCCACCACTTCGTGGTTCCCCCTCTCCCGGTGGGAGAGGGCCAGGGGGTGAGGGGAAGCGCTCAGGGTCCGGCTCGCGCCATGCCCCTTTGTGCTAAAGAGTCTTTTTGAAGGAGTCAACATGCGCAACATCTTTGCCGTAGCGGGGAAGGAACTCCGCGCCTATTTCCATTCGCCCATCGCATACCTCGTCCTGGCGATTTATTCCGCCCTTTGCGGCTTTTTCTTTTACAGCTTTGTGGCCACGTACATCGTGCAGGTCTTTCGCATGATGGAGATGGGGGGCATGGGAGGCCCTTCACCGAACATCAACGAATGGATCATTCGCCCGCTTTTCGAGGGCATCCTCACCATCGTCCTGCTATTCCTGATCCCGCTCATCACCATGCGGCTCTTCGCGGAAGAAAAGCGCTCCGGCACGATTGAGTTGCTGCTGACTTC
>DASUKV010000095.1:0-8242 GCA_036278555.1 Terriglobia bacterium | reverse complement strand
GCAGAGGCTGGACCTGGTGAACAAGACGATTATCCCTGACGTCCTGCTTCAGCCGCACGCCGCGGCCCTCCAATTCATTTTCTACACCGGAGATAAATTCCCGGAGAAATACCGCCACGGCGCTTTTATCGCCGAGCACGGTTCCTGGAATCGTAGTCGCCGTTCGGGGTACCAAGTGGTTTTTGTTCCCTTCCATGACGGCAAACCTTCTGGCAATCCCATGCCCTTCCTCGAAGGCTTCGTGCCGAATCCCACCGGGAAGGACGTTTATGGCCGGCCTGTCGGCGTAGCCGAACTCAAAGACGGCTCAATCCTGGTCTCCGACGATGGCGGTAAAGTCATCTGGCGGATCGCCTACGGCCAGTGAAAACGCCGCAAGCTATAGGGCGGTCCCCGATCCCGGCAGGCAATCAGTCAATCGTGCGGTCTTCGGGCGGGACGTCATCCTCCAGCACTTCAGAGGTTCGCACTTCAGCCTGGTCCGGATCGGGCGCATTTTGGACGCCGCTAACCGCCTCCGCTTCGAACGTCTGGCCCTCCTCAAGCAACTCTTCCACGCTTTCGGAATCCGCTTCTGCAACGCTTGAAATGCCTTGGATGTCGCCCGACTGCCCCGCTGATTCCGTATCCGCGCCCCGGCGTTTTGCCCTGTGCCGCCGCGGCCGCGGCGTCTGGCCTGAGCGGCTGCTCGATCCATCCGGTTTGGGCAGCAACTCGACCTTGAGCCATCCTGCCTGGTGTTGATCGAACGCGTCGTACGCCTCAACCGCCGAGGTGAGCGGTTCCACCTGGCTCAAAATGTCTGCCGGATCAAGAAATCCGGCCCGCACGAGATCGACCAGCTTTGGAATATACTTGCGGTGATTGCAATTGCCCATGCGGATCGTCAGGTTGCGATTCATCGCCTTTCCGATGGGGAATTGTTGCATGGCCGGCGGATAAACTCCGATGATGCTCAGCGTCCCCGCCTTGGCCAGGCTTTCAACGGCCCACTCGAAGACCTGCGAGGGCGCGCTTCGCGCCCCCGGATATCGATTATTTTGCCAGCGCTCGGCCGTTTGGCTGCTTCCTGCGCGGTTTCCGTTGCCGCTGGGCCGGACGGCGTCGATTCCAACCGCGTCGATTGCGCGGTCTGTTCCGATTCCTCCCGTCAGGTCTTTAATGATCTTGACGGGGTCCTCCTCGTCAAAGTTGATCACCTCCGCGCCCTGCGCTTTCGCTGAATCGAGCCGGGAGGGAACATTGTCAATGGCCAGAATGCGGCCTGCTCCCATGAGCCTGCTGCTCGCGATCACGAACTGCCCGACCGGGCCGCAGCCGAACACGCTGATCACGCATCCCTCGTGAAGATTGGCGAGATCGGCGCCGAAATAGCCAGTGGGAAAAATATCGGAGATCAGGATCGCCTGGTCATCGCTGACTTCGCTCGGGAGTTTAACGAGATTGACGCTGGCGAACGGGATGCGCGCTCGCTCAGCTTGCAAACCCTGCACCGGGCCGGTATCCTTCGGTCCGCCGAAAAACGATGTGCCCGCCTCCCGGCCGTTCGGGTTTGCGACGTCGCATTGGGAGAAATATCCCGCGCGGCAATAGGAACAATACCCGCAGGCAACGGTGGAGGTCACCACCACGCGGTCCCCCGGGCTCAGATTCCGGACCGCGGAACCCACCTCTTCAACCATACCCACGCCCTCGTGGCCCAGGATCGTGCCAGGCTCCATTCCCGTAAAGGTGCCTCTCACGAAGTGCAAATCCGTGCCGCAGATGGCGCTGGCAGTCAAGCGGATGATCGCATCCGAATTCTGCTGGATAACGGGATCTCGCACGTCGTCCAAACGAATATCGTCAATTCCCTGGAAAACAACGGCTTTCATCGAAGCGCCTCCATTTGCTGGAGCTTTTACCTCGGGCCCTCACCCTTGGGGAGAGGGTGGCCGATGGCCGGGTGAAGGTCTTTAACCATACCTTGGCTCATGAGCTTCGTCGCGCGCGTTGAGATCGGCCCGGCAGCAGGCTGACCAGAACCTTCAGCGACTCAAGCGCCCCGGCTGAACCCCCAATCACGACAATGTCGCGCTTTATCTGTCCACGCTTGTTCAGGGAGGTGAAGCCGCCCCCCCCTGCCGTGCTAACTAATCCGCCACAAGCGCCTCCCTGCCTTAAAGATGATGGTTACTGAGTGCTGGCGCCCGTTCCCGCGCCAACTCCTGCACCGGAGCCGGCCGAAGCGTTGACGTTCGCGCCTTCGCCCCGCACCTCGTGAGACATTTGCCGGGCCATCTTCAAGTGTTGTTCAAGAGTCGGAAGCGTTTCCGAAGCAAAGCTCTTGATGGCGCTATTCTGGCCGTGTTTCGCTTCCCGTCTGAATGCTCGAACGTCGTGCTCGTGATCCCGCACCATGGCGCGCGCATAAGCCTGGTCGAAGGCCTTTCCCGAGAGATTCTTCAGCCGGTCATAAGTCTTCTGTTCTTTCGCGCTCGGCTCGTCCGGGAGCGTGATGTTCGTCTGCGATGCCACCGCCTTAAGCTGATCGTTGGCTTTGTTATGATCCGCCACCATCCGCTGGCCAAAATCTTTTACCGCCTGGGAAGTTCCCTTCTCCTGGGCGAGCTGGCCGAGCTTCACTTCCGCCATGCCGCCCTCCGCCGCTTTCTTGGCGAAGCTCTCGTCAGACATCTTCTTCATGTGAGTAGAGCTCATTTGAGTGGAGCGCGACTGGGGCGCAGCCTGGTCCGGCGTGCTCTGTTGAGCAAAGAGCGCAGCGCCTGTAAAAACGGCGGCGATCAGCACCGCCACGCCTAACTTGAGTTTTTTCATGGTCATGATTTCTTCTCCTCCTGTTGTACTGTAATCAGCCTATGAGAACTCCGCCGCGCCGCACAATCCGGTAGTGCTTGTAGAACTCCCGCGTAAAGCCCTAGAACTTCTTGACACAGGTTCCCGTTATAACCCTGCGCGAGGTAAACGAGTGAAGCTGCCGGCGAGAACCCTCACCCACCGCGAAGTTTATCCTGAGCGAAGCCGAAGGGCGGTCCCCCCTCTCCCGAGGGGAGAGGGCTGCGATCCTCATTTTTTCGGCGGCCCCTGCCGAAAGGGAGTTGTAGGGGGCTCCGTTTTGTAGAGGGACCACCACTCTTCCGCCCTGCGAAGGCTTGACCAAAAAGGCGAGCAATTCCCGCAAGTTGTTGACGGCGGACGTCGCGGAGACCCGCTTGCTTCATCCACGCCAATATTTGCTCCGTTCGAAAATGCTTGTACCGGAATAGAATTTGGTAAGGCAAGTCGGGAGCGTAGGCTCGCGTCGTCACGAGAATCAGGTTGGCGCCGGGGCGGGCAACTCGCACCATCTCCCGCAAAAAGTCTACCGGCTCGGCCGCGTGTTCCAGCGTCAAGGCCGTCATGACCAGGTCTATCTCGTCATCGCCGAACGGAAGTGAGGCAATATCAGCAATGGATAGCTTTGCATTCGCGCCCCGCAGCTTGAGTCTGCGCCGGGCGCGATCTAGCATTGTTGAAGAGAGATCCACACCGAACAATTCGATGGGCCCGTAGCCCAGCGCCTTGACAGCGGATTCAAGGAGCAATCCACACCCTGTTCCACAATCAAGGACTCGAAGCCTTTCCTCCCCGGGGGATGAGGCAAACTGCGGACGCAGTTTTTTCAATAGCCGCGCGTACGCGTATCCGTAAACGCCGCGCTGGATAAAAGAATCCCAGTAAGCTGCCGTCGAATTATACGTTTTCGTGAGTTCTTGACTTGAGGAGTGTGCACGATCGGCCATACCTGCTTGGATTCCCTGTTTGCTCCGGATAACTCAAAGCATCAGCGGACATGAAGGCTGCAGTGGGTCAACTCCTGCGGGGTTGATCTGATTTGGGCTTCTTTTCCGTAGGTTGCGCCTATCCTATGGCTATTCACAGTCTTGCCCTCCGGGCAAGCGCCTGCCCTGAAGGATGTCGGCGCTACCCCATCACGACGAGCCCGAAACTGCGAGCCTGCCCAGAGGAAAGAGATATAATCCATCGCTGACGCCGGAGCCTGCCGGGAAGCTCGTTTGATTAGCATAAACAAATCTGCCGAGGCTCGCATGAAACTGTCACGCCGTGGATTTCTCGCCTGGTCGGCCGCAGCGCTCGCCGATCCTCTCTCCCACGCTGGCTATACCGCTTCCGGCGGTGAAACAGGTTCGGCTCGATCTTCCACCCTCTACAATGAGACTTACCGTCCACAGTTCCATTTCAGCCCTGAAAAGAATTGGATGAATGATCCCAACGGTCTAGTTTATTATCGCGGCGAATACCACCTTTTCTATCAATACAATCCCTTCGCCGAAGTCTGGGGCCATATGAGCTGGGGCCACGCTGTCAGCAAAGACCTGCTGCATTGGACGCCTCTGCCCATCGCGCTCCGTGAGCATGACGGAATCGCGATTTTCTCGGGCAGCGCGGTGGTGGACTGGAACAATACGAGTGGCTTTGGATCAAAAGAGCACCCGCCGTTGATCGCCACCTTCACCGGAAACGGCGACGGTAAACAAACCCAGAACATCGCCTATAGCACCGACCGGGGCCGCAACTGGAGAAGATACAAGGGCAATCCGGTGATTGACATTCACGGGCGTGATTTCCGGGACCCGAAGGTGTTCTGGTACAAACCTGGCGGCTACTGGGTGATGATCGTTTCGCTGGCCAGCCAGCATAAGGTGCGGTTCTACGCATCTTCAAACTTGAAAGACTGGCGCCAACTAAGCGAATTTGGTCCGGCGGGCGCGAAGAATCCACCGAATTGGGAATGCCCCGACATCTATCCTTTGCCAGTTTCGAACGAACCGGGCGCTACCAAGTGGGTGCTGGAAGTCGGAATTGGGGATCACGCGGTCGCGGGAGGCTCAGGAGGCCAATACTTTATTGGCGAATTCGATGGAAAAACGTTCATCAATGACAATCCTCCTGAGCGCATTCTCTGGGTTGACTACGGCATGGATTTTTATGCCGCTCAGACGTGGTCCGATATTCCGGATGGCCGGCGGATCATGCTGGGCTGGATGGATAACTGGAAATACGCCGGAAATGTGCCGACGCATCCCTGGCGAGGTCAAATGTCAATCCCCCGGGTTGTAACGCTTGAACGGCGCCCTGAAGGGATTCGAATGCTGCAAAGCCCCGTCGCTGAGCTTCAAGCCCTGCGTGAGGAGCCACTTCTCGTAAACGAGCGCATCCTCTCAGGGGCGAGCGGTGTCGACCGGGAAAAGAATTCAGGCGAAACGTTGGAGATCCTGGCTCAGTTTGAGCTGGGCTCGGCAGCGGAATTCGGGCTCAAGCTGCGCAAGGGAGCCGGTCAGGAAACGGTAGTCGGGTACAATGTCCCGAATCATGAGGTTTTCGTGGACCGCACGAGGTCCGGTAAGACCAACTTCAGCCCAGCATTTCCGGGGCGGCATGCGGCCCCGCTCGCGCCGGAAGACCGCCAAATAAAGCTTCACATATTTCTGGATCGCTGCTCCGTCGAAGTATTCGCAAACGGCGGCATTGCCGTAATTACCGACCTCATTTTCCCCGATCCCGCCGCCAAGGGTTTGCAGTTCTACGCAAAAAATGGGAACGTAAGGCTGCGCTCGGCCAGCATCTGGAAGCTGCAATCTGTTTACCCACAGCCATAGCAAGCGGTCAGCCTGAGTGAGGTCGCCTTGGCGGCGGAGCGAAGAATCCCTGCATTTTAAAAGCAAAAACTGCGCCTTCGCAATGCAAGTATTGCCTAATCCCCTGCCAAATGCGTAAGATGCGAATTACTCAGCTTTATCCCCAGAAAGAAAAACCAAGGCAATAAACCGGCCATGATGCGCTACAAAGATGCGGGCGTTAGTTTCGATGCCGCCCACCGTGCAAAATCCAAAATCAAAAAACTCGCCCGCCAGACGTTCACCCCGCGCGTTCTCGGTGACGTTGGGGCGTTTGGCGGTTTCTATGCTCTCAAGGGCTTGCCGCGCGATTCTGTCCTGGTGGCGAGCGTCGACGGCGTGGGCACCAAGCTGAAGCTGGCTTTTGAGTTGAACCACCATTCCACGGTGGGCGCGGACCTGGTAAACCACTGCGTAAATGATATTGCCGTGCACGGCGCCGAGCCGCTCTTTTTCCTGGACTATCTAGCCGTGGGCCGCATGCACCCGGCGGTGGTCGAAGAGATTGTCGGCGGCATTGCGCGCGCGTGCCGGGAAAACGGCTGCGCGTTGATCGGCGGCGAAACCGCGGAAATGCCGGGATTTTATCCCGAAAAGGAATACGACCTAGCGGGCTGCATCGTCGGGTGCGTGCGCCGCGCGAAAATCGTGGATGGCAGCCGCATCCGGCCCGGCGATTACATCCTGGGCTTGCCGTCGCTGGGGTTGCACACCAACGGCTATTCTCTTGCCCGCAAGGTCTTGCTGGAAGAAGAGGGAATGCACCTCAATAAGCGCGTACCGGAGCTTGGCCGCACGCTGGGCGAAGAGCTTCTCGCACCGCACCGTTCCTATCAGCCGGTCGTCGGTCCACTTCTCAAAAAGGGATGGCTGAACGGATTGGTCCACGTCACGGGCGGCGGCATTAGCGACAATACGCCGCGCATTCTCCCCACCGGATGCCGGGCGGAAATCGCGCCGGGAAGCTGGCCGGTTCCTCCGATTTTCAACCTTATTCGCCGCTGCGGTAAGGTGCCCGAAGATGAGATGCTGCGCACGTTTAATTGCGGCCTGGGAATGCTGCTCATCGTCCCCCCGGCGCGCTTGCGTCAGGTTGCGGCGGGCCTGAAAAGACAGCGCGAAAGCTTCTGGCGGGTGGGCCGCATCGTGCGCGGCAAGCCTTCCGTGAAATACGTGCGTGAGTGCTCTCTGTAACGCCAGCGTCCGGCTGGCATCCGCTGTAGCGGCGGCGTCCTCGCCGCCGGCCTCTCCTTCTCAATAACCAGCGGCCAGAGGCCGCTGCTACAGCAATGCACTGGTAGCCACGGCACGGAGTTGGTGCCGTGGGCAGTTCAGGCAGCACAAATACCGACGGCACAAAAACCGTGCCGTCGCTACTAAAAACCGGCGGCCAGAGGCCGCCGCCACAGCCAGTTTTATCGCAGCGAATAAGAGGCAACAGGGCTCAGAGGATGATCCGAGGGCGGAGGTGATGATGCGATGTGTGGCATGGACAATGTTTCTTATCCTGGTGGCGGCGGCAGGGGCGCGGCCGGACGTGGTCTCGTTCAAAAACGGCGACCGCCTCACCGGCGATTGGGTGCGCGTGGCAGGCTCGCATCTGATCTTCAAGAGCGAGGAACTTGGCACGCTGACCATTTCTCTGAAGAGGGTTGACTCCCTCTTTATCTCGCAACCCGCGGTAGCGGTGCTCGAAAACGGCGGCATGCTTACGGGTACCGTTTACTTGTTGCCGACAGGGTCCTGGGCGGTTGCGACAGATCAGGGTGTCAGAACTCTGACTCGGGGAAGCGTCGCCGCCGTGCTTCCGGTGAAAACCTTCGAGAAAATGGGCGGGGAGCGGCGAAACCGGCCTTGGCTGAACTGGAAGGGCACAACCAGCGTGGGGTATAGCCTTGAGCGGGGTGATACCGCCGCGAACACGATCAGCGCCGCCGTCAACGCGGTGCGGATGCAGCCCAACCTGCCCGGCGTTCAGGTGCGTTGGCGCACCAATTACGATCTCCATATGCTGCTTGCGACGACGCGCGCTGAATCGAGCGGTGCCGAGATCACCTCCAATACGTTCACTTCCGGCGTCCGGCAGGATTATCTTTTTAACAAACACGATTTCGCCTACGTGCAGACGGAGTTCGATCACATCCAGCCCCAGGCGCTGAATTTGCGTCAGTCGTATGGCGCAGGCTTTGGTAAAGACTTGCACCATACGAAAACACTTGTGTTCAGCGTCCTCGGCGGTTTCAACTATGTGGACGAAACCTTCCAGGGCGCGCCGCGTAGGCAGAACCTGGAAGGCTTTGGAGGGGAGCGGCTGCAGGTTGCGTTTACCAAACGGCTGAATCTGATTGATTCGTTAGACCTTTATCCCAGCATCACCGCGGCGGGGCTGTTCCGCGGCGATTCTTCAACCACCCTGAGCTTCGGCCTCAATACTTGGCTCTCCGTCAATGCCAGCGTCATCGACTTCTACCTGGGGCAGCCTCCGGCAGGAAGCAAAAAGAACAACCTGAGCGTCACCACCGGCCTGGGGCTGAACTTCTAGATTTCGTTGTCGCGGCGGCTTC
>DASUKV010000094.1:0-2692 GCA_036278555.1 Terriglobia bacterium | reverse complement strand
GGATGCCGCAAAACGCCCGCCCGGCGGAACTGCGATTGTCTTTCAAAATCCGCCAGCTTGAGCTTCAGAAGGAGGGAGCATCCAAGGGTGGGTACAAAGCCCTGGAACGGGCCTTTAACATTCTCGCCCAGCCGGAGTTGAGAGCTTGTTACGACGCCTTGCTCCTGGATCCCGATGCGCCCGTGCTGTTTCCTTATGGCGGCTTCGGCTCTCTGCTGGTAGCAGGCGACCGCTCGCGGGACGGTCAGACGTTCTTCGCCACGCGCATTTTAGCCTTTCGGCCCGAGATGCGCAGGCGCCGCTGTCATGCCCCCTTGCGGAAGTTCGAGTTTTACAGCCAGACTGCGGTCTATCGCGACGCCCGGTGGAAGCTGGAGGTGCGGGTGGATCAAAGCGCTATGCCGGTGAGCTGGGACCAGACCTGGAATCGGTGGAAGCATTTACTCGCCGCGAAAGTCGAAATCGATGCGACGTTTGTGCGTGCTGGCAAATACCGCATGAAATCCAGCGAATGGCAGCGGGTCGAATGGGAAAGCGCCCTGCCCAGCCGGCTGGACGTCAAGCTGCCGGCCAACCTCCAGGAAGAGTTGGAGAAGGCCCGCAAGACCTACCATCAGTTTGGCCAATATTCGCAGGCGTTCGATCAGATCCGGGCCCGAATCGAGCGCGAGCCGGTCGAGAAGCACGAGCTCGACCGGTTTTTAGGACAGCTTGGCGTCCCAGGGAATTTTGATGTCGCTCAACTAACGTGGAAGCCGGACTACGACGCTTTCTTCTATCGGCAGTTGCTGAAGCGGGCGCGGCGGCTGTATTTGTTCCGCGAAGAGTATATTTTTGACGCGGCCAGCGGGGTGGTAGTTGAAACTCCTCAATTGGGCCACGCGACATACCTGTTTGCTCAGCCGCGACGTATCGAAACATTCCTCGCCCTCTATACGAAGACCACGAAAGAGGATATCCGCACGAACCGTGATAACGTCGCGGAGCGGTTGGGCTTCCTCCGGCGCGTCGTGCATGGAGTTAGCCCCAGGAGTTGGTTGGCCGAGGTAAAGAAGGCGATGGGAGAGCCGATGGCGATGAGCGAAGTTATAAACACTTGAAGCGGGCGACTCCGCGATTTCGAGCCCGAGTGCCGAAGGCGGCAGCAGAAGTGATCAGCTTTCCTTCAATTTCAGCCGGTCTTTGTTTTCTTCGATGAAGGATCGCAACTCGTCCACCGCATCGAGCAATTTCCTCCATTGCTCGTAATAGAGCGTCACCGGAAAGCGGCCCATTCCATAGACGCTGACGCCGCCCTTCTCGCTCACCTTAAATTCCACTTTCCGGCCCTTCTTTGCGTCAGCCTGTTTTTCAAGCTCCGCAATCCGCGCCAGTAATTCTTCTTTTGTCGGTTCTGCCATCCCCAGCCTCCCTGAAATCTGATGCTTTCCTACTTTTATGCTGCTTGTGCTTCCCGCCGCCTTTGCCGCCGTCGCAGCCGCCGCCAGAGCTTGGGATCAATGGGCAACGGAACCGCTCGGGCTGCCGCCACGTCGATGAAGGCTCCATGATAGGCAATCTCGCCATAACGAAACAAGCGCGCCAGCAGCGCAAGAGCATGCTGAGCGAGCACCGTGTTTACGTATGGCTCCTGTCGCAGGACAGCCTCCAACGCGCTGCAGCTTGGCTCGTTGTCATTGTCAAGGGCCGGGTCACTCACCTCAGGGTAGAGTTCGCCTACTGTTCTTAGCCGCATTGCTGAGCGCTTGTTCCTCTCATTCAGCGGCTCGCCCAGTATAAACTGCCCGCTGGAGGCGCTGTTCCCTAGATCAATGGCATATCCTACCGTGCTTGGCCCCGAAACGCACTTGGCAATCATCGCTCGCGCCGCCCGCGTATCGACGCAGCTGATGACGATATCCGGCTGCAGGTAACGGTCGCTATAGACGCCGTGCGCCGGCCGCAGCGTCTCCTCGGTCAAGGCCTTCGGCGCCGCCGTCCAGTCGAGGCCCCAGAACAAGTTGATTCGGTTCACCAGCACAATGCATTTGTTTAAGCCAACTTCGCTCTTCGCAAAAGGTTGGCGGACACAATTGAATGGCGAAATCGTATCTCCATCCATCACCGTGACGTGCAACCCATACGGATGACCCTGCGCGAGCATCGCGCCGTGCAGATATGGCAGCCCCCCGACGATGGCGCTTCCGTTTCCGCCGCAGCCTACAACCAGCACTTCAACTCTACGCCGCAGTAATTCTTCATGCAGTTTGTGCGTTCCCATGATTCACCGCTCCTGCACGACGAACTCTTGCAGGCTTTCACCGGCATCCGTAAGATACCTTGCCGGAAATCGCTTCTTCCCCGCGAGGCTCCGCCACAAACCCACAAAGCCTCCAGGATGCGTGGTGAGCCGCACCGCGCCCAACACATGCGTATACTCACTTCGATGAAAGCAGTTTTCCCAGGCCGCGATCGAGGCTATCGATATGCCGTCTGGCGCCCGCGCCGTTCCCAAGCAAACTCTTCCCTCGCCGCCGGCCACGTTCCAATAGGGCGCGGTCTTGAGCGGGGTTCTGACCTGCCCCCCAAAAACTGTACCAGCTAGAATGAGAGTCTTCCGGGGTATAACAAGCCCAGGAGGACAAAATGAAACCGAAGCGATTTACGGAGGAACAGATCATCGGGGTGCTGAAGGAAGGGGAAGCGGGGACCG
>DASUKV010000093.1:0-7866 GCA_036278555.1 Terriglobia bacterium | reverse complement strand
CAGCAAATCCTGAGAAGCGCGAACGCTCGCATGGCGGACGCGCCGGAAGCGTTGGGAATCGTGCCGGGCAGGGCGGCTGGAAAGTCTGTAACGCTGGCCTCGGGCGCGGACGCTCGGGGGTTGACGTACGCTCTGCTGGAGTTGGCCGACCGCGCGCATTACGCGCACGACCCGCTTGCCGCTCTTGATCTGCAGAAGCCGATTCTTGAGCGGCCCGCTAACGTGGTTCGCTGCGCGGACCGGTGCTTCGTAAGCGATGTGGAGGATAAGCCCTGGTATAACGACCGCTCCATGTGGCCGCACTATCTTTCCATGCTGGCCACGCAACGGTTCAATCGATTCACTCTGAGCTTCGGGATTGGCTATGATTATCCGCAGCGGATCAAAGACGCTTACTTCTACTTTACTTACCCCTTCCTCCTTGCCGTGTCGGGGTACAACGTGCGCGCAGTGGGGTTGCCGGATTCAGAACGCGATGAGAACCTGAAGATGCTGCAGTACATCAGCCAGGAGACGGCGGCGCGAGGTTTGGATTTTATGCTGGGTCTCTGGACTCACGCGTACCAGTGGCCGAAAGGATCGAACGCTAACTACACCATCGAAGGCTTGACGCCCGAAACCCATGCGCCCTATTGCCGTGATGCGCTTTATGCCTTGCTTGAAGCGTGCCCACATATCAAGGGCTTGGCGCTGCGGGTGCACGGTGAGTGCGGCATTCCGGAAGGCGACTTCGCGTTCTGGCAGACGCTTTTCAAAGGTATCGTGAAGACAGGACGGAAAATCGAAATTAACATGCACGCGAAAGGCATGAGCCAGCGGATGATCGATATCGCGCTCGACACTGGAATGCCGGTCACCATCTCGCCCAAGTACTGGGCGGAGCATCGTGGGTTGCCCTATCAGCCTGCATCCATTCGCCAGATGGAAATGCCGCCGCGTGAGCAGACGAAGCAGGGCTTTTTCGAGCTTAGCTCGGGCGCAAGGCGATTCCTGCGTTATAGTTACGGCGATTTGCTCAAGCGCGACCGCCGTTATGGGATTATCTTTCGTATCTGGCCGGGAACCCAAAGATGTCTCTTGTGGGGCGACCCGGCGATGGCCGCGGGCGATGCGCGAGCAGGAAGCTTTTGCGGCAGCCTGGGAATCGATCTGCTTGAGCCGCTTTCTTTCAAGGGGCGGCACGGCTCGGGGCTGCCGGGAGGCCGGTGCGCCTATACCGACGCTTCTTTAAAGCCCAGGTACGATTGGGAAAAATTTCTCTACTCCTACCGCGTCTGGGGCCGTCATCTTTACAATCCTGATACCGATCCCGACGTATGGCGACGGTTTTTGCGCGGACAGTTCCGTGGTGCGGCGCCGGCCGTCGAGGGAGCGTTGACAAATGCCAGCCGCATCCTGCGGATCGTGACAACGGCGCGCGGTCCCTCGGCAGCGAACAACAGCTACTGGCCGGAGATTTACACCAACATGCCGATGATTGACCAAGCTAACAATCACGTTTATCACGACACGCTGCGTCCAAGAGTTTTTAACAACGTCAGTTCTTTTGACCCTGAAATCTTTTCCCAAATCAATGATTTCGCTGCGGGCGTGCTTGAGGGAACGCGAAACGGCAAATACTCGCCGCTCGAAGTGGCACAGTGGCTTGAGGATACGGCCAAAGAGACGGCTAGTAAGCTAGCCTCCGCGAAGTCGCATGCCGCGAACCCGCAGGCGCCGGAATTCCGGCGCATGGCCGTCGATGTTTCGATCCAATCGGCCTTGGGCGAGTTTTTCGCGTGGAAGATTCGCAGCGGCGTGCTTTATGCCCTCTACGAGCAAGCCGGTGACACGTCTGCTCTCAAAGAAGCTTTGGCCGCCTATCACCGGGCGCGCGGGCACTGGGCTCGCGCGGCCGACCACGCCAAGGGCGTCTACATGAGCGACATCACCTATGGCCTTGAACCCTACCAGCGTGGGGACTGGCGGGACCGCCTGCCCGCCATAGACGCTGACATTGGAGATATGGAAAGCCGGCTGGCGCGAGCCACCGCGAGACCGCCAGTAGCGCTAGACGGCAGGCGGGGGGAAAGGGTTCGCCAGGCGATCCATGAAGTATCGTCCCGGCCCACGCGACCCTCGGTTCCCTGCCACCACACGCCGGCAGGCCGGTTCAATCCCGGACGGCCGCTGCCGGTTGAGCTTTCGATTGAAGAAAATAACACAGGACCGCAGCCAACCCTCGTTCGCTTGAACTATCGGCATGTGAACCAAGGCGAGTATTATCAGGTGGATGAGATGCAGAAGCAGGCGAACAGGTATCAGGCGACCATCCCTGCAAGTTATACGAAATCGTCCTACGACCTTGAGTATTTCTTTGAGCTGCATGCGGACCCCGCGCGAGCTTGGATTTACCCCGGCCTCGGACCCAATTTGTCCAATCGGCCCTATTTCGCTGTGCGACAGGCCGCAAAAGCGGATTGAAGATTTCAAATTACGGAGAGAAAAAATGGCTGATCGCCCGACGGGCTTAAGAGAAAAATCGAATAAATCATCGAAGTCCAAAGAGGTTGAGATTCGTGGCCCGATGAGCGAGGGTTACGCCGAAATTCTCACTCCGGAGGCCCTGGCGTTTCTCGCCGGCCTTGCTGAGAATTTCGACGAAAGAAGAGTGGCGCTTCTTGAGAGAAGAAAAGCGCGGCAGGAAGAGATTCGGCAGGGCCGGTTGCCTGATTTTCTGGAAGAGACGGCAGCGGTCAGGGCCGGTGACTGGCGCGTGGCGCCCATCCCCAAGGATTTGCTCGACCGGCGGGTTGAGATTACAGGGCCGGCGGATCGCAAGATGATTATCAACGCCCTCAATTCAGGCGCGAACGTCTACATGGCCGATTTTGAGGATTCCAATTCGCCGACATGGCGGAACAACGTCGAAGGCCAGATGAATCTCCGCGACGCGGTTCGCGGAACCATTGCGTTCAAAAGTCCCGAGGGAAAAGAGTATGCGCTGTCTGCGAAAACGGCGACGCTCATGGTGAGGCCCCGCGGCTTGCACCTGGTCGAAAAGCACGCGGCGGTTGGCGGCAAGCCGATTTCAGGCTCGCTCTTCGACTTTGGACTCTTTTTATTCCACAATGCGCAGGCTTTGATGGCGAAAGGTAGCGGACCATACTTCTACCTGCCCAAATTGGAAAGTCATCTTGAGGCGCGCTGGTGGAATGAAGTATTCAATTTCGCTCAGGATTATCTGGGGATCCCGCGAGGCACAATCCGCGCGACAGTTCTGATAGAGACCATCCTCGCCACTTTTGAGATGGATGAGATTCTTTACGAACTCCGCGAGCATTCCGCGGGGCTCAATTGCGGGCGCTGGGATTACATTTTCAGTTTCATCAAGAAATTCCGGGAGCGTCCGGATTTCGTTTTGCCGGACCGCGCTTCGGTCACGATGGATAAGCACTTTCTGAATTCCTATGTCTTGCTTTTGATCAAGACCTGCCATCGCCGGGGAATTCACGCGATGGGAGGAATGGCCGCCCAGATCCCGATCAGGACCGACCCTGCAGCCAACGAGAAGGCGCTCGAAAAAGTGCGGCAGGACAAGCTGCGCGAGGTGAAGGCGGGGCATGACGGCACCTGGGTGGCGCATCCGGGGCTAGTGCCCGTCGCCAAGGAAGTGTTTGACGCTCACATGAAAGAGCCGCATCAGATTGACCGTAAAAGGGAGGACGTTTCGATCAGCGCCAGCGATCTTTTGCAGCCTCCAGCAGGCCAGATCACCGAAGGTGGCTTGCGCACGAACATCGACGTCGGCGTTCAATACCTCGAATCGTGGCTGCGAGGCTCCGGGTGCGTTCCCATCTATAACCTTATGGAGGACGCCGCCACCGCGGAAATCTCCCGGGCGCAAGTGTGGCAATGGGTCTATCATCAGGCCGCAATGGGCGACGGAAGGCAGGTGACGCCCGAACTAGTGCGAGCGACGACCCAAGACGAGCTTCAAAAGCTCCGGGAGCGCCTGGGCGCGTCGCGGTTTGATTCCGGGAAATTTGATCTTGCGGCCAAGCTTTTTGATGAGATGATGACGAATCGTGATTTTGCGGAGTTTATGACCCTCAAGGCTTACGATTACATCGACTAGCGCAAAGACGATGATCCGCTGCATCGATCCCGGAAATACTCATGTACCCTTGGCCCCAGCCGGTTGATCCCCTTCACCACTTGCCCCTCTCAGCCCTCGCGGCGGCAGCCCCGCTAGCCCTCCTATTAGTATTGATGGGAGGGCTGCGCAAATCGAGCTATGTGTCCGCCGCATGGGGGCTCGCCGCCAGTATCGTGCTCGCGGCCGCGGTCTGGGGAATGCCATTAAAACTCGCCGCCATGAGCGTGGTCTATGGCGCGGTCTACGCGCTTTGGCCGATCATGTGGATCGTCCTGACGGCTCTGTGGCTATATAACCTCGCCGTGGACACCGGGAAATTTGAGTTGCTGCGCCGCTGGATGGCGGAACACGCTTCGGGCGACCTGCGCATTCAGGCGATTCTGGTGGCCTTTTGCTTCGGCGCCTTGCTCGAAGGCACGGCCGGGTTTGGCACGCCGGTGGCCGTGACGGCCTTCCTTCTGGTCGGGCTGGGCTTTGCCGCAAGCCGCGCCGTCACCGTGGCCCTGATTGCTAACACCGCTCCGGTGGCGTTCGGCGCGCTGGGGATTCCGATCGTTGCGTTGGCCGGTGTTACAGGGCTTCCGCTGGATAAGCTCTCGGCGATGGTGGGCCGGCAATTGCCGTTTTTGTCGCTCCTGATTCCCGCCTACCTTGTTTGTGTCGTCGCAGGTCGCAAAGGGCTGAAAGGCGCCTGGCCTGCCGCCGCAGTCGGTGGCGGTAGCTTTGCCTTGGCGCAGTTCGCCGTCTCAAACACCTGGGGACCCTACGCGTCAGATATCATTGCATCCCTGGTCTCAATTGTCGGTTTGGTTTTGCTGTTACGTTTCTGGCGGCCGGCGGATGAATCTGCTCTGGCGGGAGCGCCTCTTTCCGGCGAGGTCTCCGCGCCGCCATCGAATTGGCGCGATGGCATTGCTGCCTGGTTGCCGTGGGTACTGCTCGCGGCGGTGATGATTCTTTGGTCTTACCTGAAGTTATTTCAGGCAGGCCGCCTCGCCATTCATGTGCCGTGGCTTCATAACGCCGTCTTCATCACGTTGTATCACAAGCCCTACGCGGCCATTTACAGTTTCGCGCCGCTCGCAGGAGGCACAGCGGCCCTGGTGGCCACGTTGATCACGGCGCTGGCGCTTCGCGCCTCGCCCCGGCTCGTGCTCAAATCTGGGCTGAAGACGGTCCGGCAACTCCTTCTTCCCGGCCTCACCGTGGTGCTGATCGTGGCGCTGGCATACCTGTATAATTACTCCGGCATGGCGTATACCTTGGGCGCGGCGCTCGCCTCCCTGGGAGGGGCGTTCCCGCTGGTCAGCGGTTTTCTGGGTTGGATCGCGTGCTTCATGAGCGGAAGCGATACGGCCAGCAACATTCTTTTCGGCAATTTGCAGGTTGCCGCCGCGCACCAAATCGGCGTGAATCCCGTGCTGCTTGCTGCGACCAATTCTTCCGGGGCCGTGTGCGGCAAGATGATTTCGCCGCAAAACATCGCGGTAGGCGTGACGACGGTGGGGATGGTGGGGCAGGAAGGCGACGTGCTCCGTTCGACCTTCTGGCATAGTATTCTGTTCGCGGTGGCCATTAGCCTGCTCGCTTTCGCGCAGGCTTATTGGCTGAAATGGATGGTGCCGTAGCCCCTCGGAACATGCGAAAAAGTTCAACTGTAGCGGCGGCGTCTCGCCGCCGGTCTCTGCTTCTTAAAATACCGGCGGCCAGAGGCCGCCGCTACAGCCTCACTTCAAAAGCTGGATTCTAACGCGAAGGAGGAATCAGAGATGAACAAACGTGTTCTCAGCGGTTCAGTATGTGGCGTGGCGGTGCTGGCGCTCTTGCTGCTGGGTGCTTCAAACGGCCTGGCGCAGCACCGCGCGATCAACCTGAATAAGGGATCGGCGCGCGCGCCTTATAGTCAAGGGATTGTTGCTGGCAACACACTTTACGTTGCGGGCCTGCAGGGAACCGATGCCAGCGGCAAGCTCCCGCCCGGCGGCTTCGCGGCGCAAACCCGCGCCGTCCTCGAAAATATCCAGCACGTCGTCAACGCGGCCGGATTCCAGATGAAAGACGTCGTTTCGGTGAACGTTTACCTGACAGACATTCACGATTTTGCGGCCATGAACAAAATCTACACGGGTTTTTTCCCGGACCCCAAACCCACCCGCACCACAGTTCAGGTCGCGGCTCTCTCGAATGGCGCGGTGATCGAGATTTCCGCGATTGCGGTCAGACCGGGAAGGGTTCAGATGTTGCCCGCGGGCGTCCACTAACGTTTCGTCGCGCAAGTTTCCGCCAGGGATGCCGCAAAATGATGGTGCCGGATGGCTGGCAGGGCCCCTCACCCACCGCGATGCGGTCTCCCCTCTCCCGGAGGGAGAGGGCTGATATCTAGCTTTTTCTGCCCTCTCCTGCTCGGAGAGGGTGACTGAAGGCCCGGGTGAGGGACCAGTTTGAAGTTTGCCATCCCCATGCAGCGAACGCTTTGCGTTGCCAGGAGAAGCAGCGATGACGCTGAGGAAACCAGCAAGCGCGTGGACGCGGCGCGAGTTCCTGCTGGGAACGGCTGGCGCTGGTTTTTTGCTGACCCAAGGTCTTGGAGGAGAACCCCGCGGCCCCGAATCCTCCGCTGCGCCGTCCTCCAGTGGGATCGATGGGCTCAAGCACGCCTTCTTGAATCCACCGCATGCCGCCAAGCCCATGACCCGCTGGTGGTGGTTTGGCGGCGCCGTAACCCCCGAAGAGATCACACGTGAACTCACGCTGATGCGCGATGCCGGGCTGCGCGGCGTCGAGTTGCAACCGGTCTACCCTCTCGCCGTGGATGACCCGAAGCGCGGCATCCGCAACGTGCGGTATTTCACTCCGGAATGGTTTGACCTGCTACGCCATACTCTCCGCGAAACCAAAAGACTGGGGCTTCAATTTGATTTCACGCTGGGGAGCGGCTGGCCCTTTGGAGGACCTTTCATCCCAGGCAAGCTGGCAGCGCATGAAATCCGAGTGCTGACGAGGGAGGCGGGGGGCCCGGGTGAATTCTCGTGGGACCTCAATCCTTATTTGACTGACAGCGTCAGAACTTTCGCGGTTGTGGCGGCTCCGGTTGAATCCACGGGGAACGTGGACATAAGCCGGTCCATCGTCATATCCGGCGTCATATCCGGCGTCATTTCCGGCAAGATGTCAAGCAATGGAAAGCTCAAGTGGGAGGTTCCGGAGGGCCGATGGAAAATCATGGTGTTCACGGATAGCCTCACCGGGCAGCAGGTGAAGCGCCCGACCATCGGGATGGAAGGGTACGTGATTGACCATTTCAGCCGCGAAGCGCTGGACTTGTTTCTGCAGGCGGTGGGCGCGAGGACGGTGAAAGAACTGCAATCCGTTGCTGACCCGCCCTTCTCGTCTGTCTTCTGCGACAGTCTTGAGGTGTTCGGCGCTGACTGGACGCCGCATTTCATGCAAGAGTTCCAGAAACGGCGAGGCTATGACCTTACTCCTTACTTGCCTGCCCTGTGGGAGAACGCGGGGGCCGACACCCCGCATGTGCGCTATGACTACCATCAGGCTCTATCCGATCTCATGATGGACAATTTCTTCAGGCCGATGGGTGAATGGAGCCGAAGCCGTAAAATGACGGCTCGCGTCCAGGCGCACGGCGCGATGGGTGATGTAATGCGCGGTTACGGTCTGTCGGATATCCCGGAGGGCGAAGAAGGCACGGACGCGGATCAATATTCTGT
>DASUKV010000092.1:0-8141 GCA_036278555.1 Terriglobia bacterium | reverse complement strand
CGCGACTTCTACCGGACGATCGACGCCAACTGGTTGATCCTCGAGGTGGCCTGCATCGCTGTCGCCCTGGTGGCGGTCTGGCGGACCGCGTTCCCGCTCTTGACGCTGTTGATCGCGTTCTGGGGCTGGTACCTGTCCATGGACGTGGTGAAGGCGGTGACCGGGCATGATGACTTCGCCTGGGGCCCTGTGGAGTGGTCGATCGGGGCGGGGCAACCAGTTCTGGAATTTTCTGTGGGAGTCCGGATTGACTCCGGTACGCTTGCAACCTGAGGAGGATTCGCGGGTGCTTGATTGGGGGCTGGGGCTCACGGACATTGTGAAGCGCTGGTCAGCTTCGGCAAGCTCATTGCGCGCTCGCGATTACCGCCGGGGAGTTCCGCTGTTGCTCGCCAAGCTTCAGCAGGCAGCGCCCCGCGCGATAGCGTTCAATGGCAAGCTGGCTTACGAAAAATTCAGCGGCCGGCGTTGCAGCCTGGGGCCGCAAAAGGAAACACTGGCAGGAGCGCGAGTCTTTGTGCTGCCGTGTACCAGCGGCCGGAACGGCAGCATGACGCGAGATCAGAAGTTCGGCTACTTCCGGCAGCTTGCCGGATGGCTGAAGCTCCCCTCCTCGGCTGAGGAGGGTTAGGGGGTGGTGGGCCGTGGAGGAATGACCTGACCAACCACCCCCTGGCCCCTCCTTATCTAAGGAGGGGAATCATTGAGAGCCCTCATTAAATGCCTACCAAAATTATCTTCCTGAAGGGCGACATCACTGAGATCGCTGCTGATGCCATCGTCAACGCGGCGAATACGGACCTCATGCTGGGCGCGGGAGTCGCGGGCGCGATCCGGCGCAAGGGCGGTCCGCGCATTCAAGAGGAGTGTGACCGCATTGGCCCGGTGCCTTTGGGCAGCGCTCCGGTAACCACTGGAGGCAACCTGAAGGCTTTTTACGTGATTCACGCGGCCAGCATGGACCTGGGAGGGAGAACCACGGCGGACTCGTTGCGGCTCTCGGTTCGCAACGCTCTCGACCGCGCGGAAGAGAAGGGCCTGAAGAGTATGGCCTTCCCTGCGATTGGCACGGGCATCGCCGGCTTTCCCATGACTCTGTGCGCGCGAATCATGATCGAGGAGGTTCTGGAGCACCTCCGGTCGCGCAGCAGCCTCGAGCAACTCTATTTCGTGCTCTATGATGATGCAGCCCTTCGGATATTCCAGGACACCTATCAGCAGTTGACGCAAAGGAAAGAATCCCGAGCTGAGGAAAGCAGCGACGGCTGATCGTGGTAGCCACGGCACGATTTGAGCATGGCTGTCCAATTTAGCTGCGCGGAGGACGGCTCTGCCGCCTGTCTTGCGGAAAGCCTCTGGCTTTCCGGCCAAATATCCATTTTTAGTGCTCTGGCTGGCGCGAAGGCTTAGCCTTCGCGCCAGCCAGAGCAGGTTGGGCTTGGGTGCAAGCTCCCGGAAGGGCAAAGCCCTTCCGCAAGTCAGGCGGCGAAGCCGCAGGTCGCATCGGCAACATTGGAACCTAATTTGGACAAGTATGCGACTTGCGTGCCGTGGGTTTTTAACTGCGGTAGACTCACCTTAGCGCCGAATCGCCATTCTGCACTCTCTCTAACCGCAGAAAATTGGCCAGCAGTTGCTTCCCGGCGTCTGTAAGCACCGATTCCGGATGGAACTGCACGCCCTCCACTTTCATTTCCCTGTGCCGCAGGCCCATGATGAGGCCGTCCGGCGAGGTGGCTGAGACTTCGAGGCACGTGGGAAGCGTCTCACGCTCCACAATCAGCGAATGATAGCGCGTCGCCTGGAACGGATTGGGAAGTCCGGCGAAAACGCCGTTCCCGTCGTGCGAAATCAGGCTGGTTTTGCCGTGCATCACTTGCGGCGCGCGAACAACCCTCCCGCCGAAGGCTTCGCCAATGGCTTGATGGCCGAGGCACACCCCAAGAATCGGCGTGCGGCCGGAAAACTCACGGATCAGGTCCAGGCAGATGCCTGCCTGGTCCGGGGTTTTGGGGCCGGGTGATATGACAATGCGCTCCGGGCCGAGCGCCTCGATCTCTCCCAGCGTGGTTTGATCATTGCGGCGCACGGTGATCTCCGCGCCCAATTCGCCTAGATACTGCACGAGATTGTAGGTAAAGGAATCGTAGTTATCAATGATGAGGATCATGCGATGTGGTCCCACGCGCCCCTCTCACGCTCGGCTTTCTCCACGAGGGGCGGCGGCGAGCGGATCGAGGCTGTAAAACATTATACGTCGAGGCCGGGAAAATCCGTTATGATGGCAGACTATTCAACCGGATGGGATTCAGTGGTTTGAGGAGGGATATGCCTGCTCAGGGTGAAAGGGGAGAAATTGCAGTTGCGATCGACGTCTCTGCCAGCGCCGCGGCCGCTGGGCGCCAGCGGCTGAAGAATGCCGCGCCGCGCCATCATCATTTGACTGCCCGGCCCGGGATGATCAGAAGCTGGGCGCTGGCTTTGGCCGCAGCCGTCATTCTTGGCTCACTGCTTTTTTCCGGCTGTTCGGGCGGGAATAACGGGACTTCCCCGGGCGGGAAAAATCCCGGCGCCGCTTCGGGATCGCTGCAGACTTATACCAACGGCACGGTGATTGAGCCCGATGATCCGAACATCCGTTACATCGGGCATTGGGATAAGTCGCACCTTGCCGAACAGGCGATCACGGTGAATTCCGGCTCGCGGATCATCTGCTCTTTTACAGGTAACACGATCAGCGGCCTATTCAGCAATCAAGGCATCTCGAATCCTGCCCAGATTTACGTTTCGATTGACGGCGGCCAGCCCACGCTTTTCAAGCTGGGCGGCGAAATGGAAAATTTCACGCCGGTGAAGCTTCAGGGAGACCATCACACGTTGCAAATTGCGGTGAAGGATGTGGATGAACGGGCCAACCGGTGGGTTCCTCCGCTGGCCTCGGCGGTCGTCTTCAAAGGCTTCGTCCTGAGCGCAGGATCGAAAACTGTCCCGCTGCCTCCGGCGAGCAGCCTCAAGATGGAGTTTTACGGCGATTCCATCACGCAGGGCGTTCGGGCGGTTTCGATGGCCGTGGGACCCGACGGCTCCGACGGCACAAAAGACTATGCTTTCCTCACCGCGATGGCGTTCGGCGCGGTGCACAATCAGGTCGGGTTCGGGCGGCAGGGCGTGATCCGGCCCGGCAACGGCAAAGTTCCCCCGGCCCCGCAGTCGTTTGGCTGGAACTTCCAGGGCTCGCGGGCGGACCCTTCGTTCATTCCGAAAGTCGTCGTGGTGAACCAGGGGACGAATGACAGCATCTATCCTTCCTCGCAATTCCTGCCCGCGTATCAGGGCTACATCGCGGAAATCCGCAAGGCTTATCCTGACGCCACCATCTTTTGCATGAGGCCCTTTGGCGGCTTTCATGAAAAAGATGTGCGCGCGGCAGTGCGAGCCCTGAAAGACCGCAAAATTATTTATGTGGATACGACGGGCTGGCTCGGCAAAGCTGACTACACCGACGGCATTCATCCCACGGCGAAAGGGCACGTGAAGGCCGCGCAAAAACTCGTTGAGGTAATCCGGCGGCACACGGGGCTTAAGATTGTCCGGCCGCTTGATAAACCGTGGTGGCGCTAGACACGGCGAAGCTTTCGAGATTCCAGCCCTCTCCCTCTGGGAGAGGGGGGACCGCGCTGTGGTGGGTGAGGGTTCTAATGGAAGTCCCGATCTCTTCCCCTGGTTTTTGGCTGGCCCCTCACCCGGCCTTCGGCCACCCTCTCCCGCTGGGAGAGGGCTGAAAACGGAAGCGGTGGGTGAGGGTTAAGCAACATCAATTCTGGAGGAACTGACTATGACGGATCATAAACTGGGACGTCGCGATTTTTTGAAAGCCGGAAGCGTTTCGGCCCTGGGCGCCTCGATGGCCGGCCACGCCGAAGGGGCGGCAGCCCAGGGGATGCCCGCCGCGATGCCCGCCCACGAAAAGCCGTTCCCGCAACTGGCGCTGATCACGGAGTATTCGCCGCAGAAGCTTGCCTTCGCAGCTTCCGCGCATTACCAAGGCGTTGTCATCAAAGTGGGCCGGTCTTTCAATCCGTCCTTGCCGGATTCCCAAGTCGATCAGATTCGCAGTGCCGCGCGCCAGGCGGGCGTGCGCATCATCAGCATCGAATGCATGGACCCCAACCACATTGCGCGCGATCCCGGCGAGCGCCGGAAAGCCAACGCTGAATTTGTCCGTGACCTCGAGTTCGGCCACCGGCTGGGATGCAAATTCGTCGGCACGTTCAGCGGCGGGATGGAGGGCGCTTCGGTAAGTGACCAGGCCAAGGCTTTCGCGGAAGCGGTGAATGAAAAGTACATGCCGGTTTGCGAAAAACTGAACTTGACGATGGGCTGGGAAAACTATCCGTGCCCTACGAATTTCGCGACGGTTCCGGAAGCGTGGGAGAAGGTTTTTGATCTGGTTCAAAACCCGCGCCTGGGCCTTGAATTCGATCCCTCCCACCTGGTGCGGCAGTATATCGATCCTTATGAGGCGGCCTGGAATTTCCGCGAGCGTATTCGCGGCGTACACGCCAAGGACACTGAGATTACCCTCCCGGTGCTTCAGAAGGTTGGCATTCACGGAAAAGGCTGGTGGCGCTATCGCATTCCAGGACAAGGACTTATCGACTGGCCGCGGTTCATCACCGTACTTTTGCAGGTGAAGTTTGGCGGCGGTATCGCCGTCGAGCACGAAGACCCCTTCTGGGACGAGCCGCCTCACAATAGCGCTCAGGAATTTCCACAGGCTCGCAAGGATGGGTTTATTCTTGCCGAGCGCTTTTTGCGCATGTACCTGCCGGGGCGGCTGAGCTAAAACTTGGGGTAACGGCCCTCTCCCCAAAGGGGAGAGGACCGAGATCAAGATATGGATTACAGCCCTCTCCCCCAAAGGGAGGGGGCTAGAAGATCAGGTTAGAGGTGCTCTACCTGAAGAAGTAATCCCAATTCTTAATATTTCCTACGAGGTTTACTGATGACGGAACTTTCTTCCATGTGCCAGGCACTACAAAACGCCCGCGTAGTGGACCTCAGCCAGACGCTCGAAGAGCACATGCCGAATTACCCAACCCACTCAAAATTCTACCACAACCTTTGGGGTTCTTACTGGCACGGCGAGCGCTCCCTCACCTACCAGGTCACGATGAACGAGCACAATGGCACGCACGTGGATGCACCGGCGCACTTTATCGGCGATGCGAAGCCTGACTCGCACGTCACGATTGACCGCGTTCCTCCGGCGCGCCTGGCAGGGCGTGGAGTGCGGCTTGACTGCCGCAAGTTTCAGCAGGGCGAAGACGTGCCGCAAAGCTTCCTGAGTGACTGGGAGAAAGCGCACGGGCCTTTGGACGCGGGAGATATCGTTCTGTTCAATTTTGGGTGGTCAGCGCATTGGAAACTGCGTCCGAACCACACGCCCTATATCACGGACTGGCCCGGCATTAGCATGGAAGCCGCCGAGTACCTGCTCAGCAGGAAAGTCGCCGCCATTGGTGTGGATACCCTGTCCCCGGATAATCCGGCGGCCTTACGGCGCGGCCCCATTCACCCCGTTCTCCTCGAAAAGCAAATACTGATCATTGAGAACCTCTGCAATCTCGATCAACTTCCGGATTTTTTCCTGTTTCTCGCCTTGCCGTTGAAGATTCGCGAGGGTTCCGGCTCCCCCATCCGTCCTGTGGCGTTCCTGCTTCAATAGATGGCGTTTTAACAGGCTGCGGACAGGTATAAATTCTTGTGGCAAGGCGGCGTTAGCCTACTTGACAATATCTCGAACGGCGTCCATGATGGCACTCATCTACTAAGGAGCAGAGGGGTGTTTGGCTGGATGTCCGTTCGCCGAGGAATCCAGCGTCGCGGGCGCGGCAGACGCGCTGAGGAGCCCTTCAGGAGGGGGTGAAGAGCCTTGCCATCCACCAGGCGCTTGCCCGGGGATTCCCCGAAATTTGAGCACGCTTGCCTGGCGCGCCGTCGCGCTTCATGAAGAGTCTTTCAAAAGTCGTGTGGTCGGAGGGGATGTATCTTGGAACCCACCATTTCCAGGCGCAAAACCGCTATTTTGAAGATCTGATCCAGTTCACTCTGGCGAGCCTCTGCTTTGAGCCGTACGGATTTCTGGGTTATGAGCTTGATGCGGACGCGCTGCGCAACGGAACCGTTTCCCTGGTTCACGCCAGGGGAATTTTTCCGGACGGGCTGATCTTCCATATGCCAGAGAGCGATCCGCTTCCGGCGCCCCGGAACATTACCGAAGCGTTTCCCCCCACCCAGCAGTTTCTAGGCGTCGCGCTTGCCATCCCTGCCTATCTGGCCGAAGGGCTGAATTGCATTATCTCTGAAAACGGCTCCGAGCCAGCGGCAAGATACAAGGCGCTGTCCCGCTCGCTGCCGGATGAAAATACCGGCCGGGACGAAAGGACGCTGCAGCTAGGGCGCAAGAATATTCGGATTCACCTTGAAACCGAAGATTCGCAAGGCATGGTCATGCTGCCCCTGGCTCGCGTTACAAGGGATGGTTCAGGCCGTTTCGTCTATGATCCGGACTTCATTCCTCCTTGCCTCGATTTCCTCGCGAGCGAAAGGCTGATGACCCTTATTCGCCACCTCATCGAGGATCTGGAAGAACGTAGCACGGCGCTTTCGCGTACCGGCCGCCGCGGTTCGCAGTTCGTTGCGGGCCTCTCCGCCCGCGATGTGGCGAGCTTCTGGTATCTCCACACCATCAACTCAACGCTCGCCCCTCTCCGCCATCTCTATTCCGTCAAGCGCGGCCACCCCGAGCAGCTTTTCCTGGAGCTTTGCCGGTTTGCGGGCGCGCTCTGCACCTTCAAAGCGGATTCGCATCCCCGGACGATCCCCTTGTACGATCATCAGAACCTCGAGAAGTGCTTCAGGGAGATCAGCGAGCATATTCGTATTCATCTGGGGACGATTTTCCCGGAAAACTGCGTCTCGATCCCGCTCAAGCCTTCCGCGAAATACCTTTACGAAGGCGAGATCAAGGACCAGCGCTGCCTCGACCGCGCGCGCTGGATTTTCAGCGTCCACGCGGAGATGGGCGAAGCGGAGTTGATTTCCCGCACACCCCAGCTCGTGAAGATCTGCTCGGCCCAATTCGTCACGGAGCTGGTCAAGCGGGCGCTGCCCGGCCTGGCGCTTTCGCACCTGCCGGCGCCGCCGGCCGCCGCGTCTCCCAAAGTGACGAACCAGTATTTTGCTCTCAACCGCACCGGACCTTGTTGGGAAAGTATCGTGAAGACGCGCCGTGTCGGGATCTACGTGCCCGGCGAGCTGCCTCAACCCGAACTTGAGCTGCTCGTCCTGTTGGAAACCTGATCAGGAGGGGACCCATGGCTGGTGAATCGCAAGACCTTCGTCCGGGCGTAACGCCTTCGCCTTACCGCGCACGTCCCGAAAATCTCGCCCTCATCTTTCAGGAGTTCATTACCGTCATCGTCCGTGTACGCTCGGACCGCCAGGCGGCGAGCGATGCGGAATCTTTTCGCGCCAACATGCGCGCCGCGCTCAAAAAAGCGGAGCAGGCGGGCCTCGCCGGCGGCTATAGCCCGCAGGATACTCGCCTGGCCTCCTTCGCGGTCGTCGCGCTGCTTGATGAGACGGTGCTCAATTCGCGGAATCCGATCTTTGCGGACTGGGCGCGCCGGCCCTTGCAAGAAGAACTCTTCGGGGGCCATGTGGCGGGAGAAATCTTCTTTCAAGGCCTGGACCGTCTTCTTGCCCTTAAGGATTCCCCTGATTTGGCCGACTTGCTGGAGGTCTACGATCTCTGCCTGTTGCTGGGCTACCGCGGCCGGTACGGAATCAGCGGTCCCGAAGCCCTGCGTAATTATAAAGATGCCATCGCAGAGAAAATACGCCGCATCCGCGGCCCGGTGAAGCCGTTTTCCGCGGCGTGGATGAATGCCATTGCTGCCGCGCCGGTGCGCCGGTCCGATCCCTGGGTGCGGCGGTTGGCAATCACGGCGATTGCATGCTTGGTTCTCGCCGTCGTTCTCTTTTCCGGTTTCAAGGTTTCGCTGAATTCTGCTGTGTCGACGGCTCGGGCAAACCTCTTGCAGGAGGGCCGGTGAGCAGTGTATCAGGGCACGGCT
>DASUKV010000091.1:0-7524 GCA_036278555.1 Terriglobia bacterium | reverse complement strand
GGAGGCGGACAGCGCTTCGGACGACTCTCCCTCAGGCGCCGTTGAGCTTTTGAAAGCCTATCAGGAACTGCAGGAAGAGAGCCGGCGCCGGACGGTGGCGCTGGGGACAGCGGCGCACCAGCTCAAGACTCCGCTGGCTATTATTGCGGGCTACGTCGAGCTTCTGCTTACCAGGAAGCCGGGCGAACTCAACGACCGCCAGCGGCAGATTTTGCAGGAGTCGCAATATAACTGCACGCGGCTACGCCAATATATTGAAGACTTCCTCAGCTACAGCGCTCTTGAGACCGGCAAGCTGACGCTCAAGTGCACTGAAAACGATTTGAATTCCTGTCTCTCGGAGCTTTATTCCTATTGGCTCTCATCGTTCCAGAAGAAGGGTGTTGCCCTTTACCTTCCGGTCCAGAAAAAGCTCCCGCCGTGCCAGTTCGACTACGATAAGGTGCAGCACGTGATTTCTAACCTGCTCGAAAACGCGCTCAAGTTTACGTCCGCGGGAGGAACCGTGTGGCTGATGTCAGAGCTCTACAAGTGGGAGCGGCGCAGCCAGCAGAAAGAGGAGAACTTGACGCACGACCGCCGCAAGCGCGCGGAACCGGCGCCCAACGCCGTTCGCGTGGCGGTTTCCGACACCGGTCCCGGCATCGCTCCGGAATACCAGCAGGAAATCTTCGATGATTTCGTTAAATTGCCCCAGTACGGCTCCCCGGTGGGAGGGATGGGCCTGGGCCTCGCCATCGCGCGCCGGCTGGTGTTGGCTCACAATGGTAAAATCTGGGTGGAGAGCGAATTGGGGACGGGGAGCACATTTTCGTTCCTGTTGCCCCTGAAGCCTTACTAAAAGCAGATGTCAGGTATCAGGTGTCGGGTTTTAGATCGTTCTCGGGTGGCGCACATGGCGCAGTTCGCGAGGTGTGCGACAGTGCTGGCCTTAGAAACCGTACACATCGCATAAGGCGCGATGTATGCGCCGCCCCGGTCTGGGGCGTAACCTCATGAGCCCATTAGGGAGGAATATTCAGCGTTGAACCCAAACCCGGCAAATATCATGGTGGTGGATGACGAACCCAGCATGCTGCGCTACTTGCAGACGCTGCTCGAAGTGGATTCTTACGATGTGACGACGGCACAGAGCGGCGTTGATGCGCTCAAGCAACTGCGCGGCGGCGAGAAACCCGACCTGGTGCTGCTCGATCTCCTGATGCCGGAGCTCGATGGCTTGCAAACTCTCGAGCAGCTTCGCCAGCTTCGCCCGAGCGTTCCCGTCGTCATGCTTTCTTGCGTGGCGGACACGCGCAAAGTGGCGCAGGCGATCAAGCTGGGAGCGCAGGATTATCTGACCAAACCGTTCCAAAAAGCCGAACTCGATGCCGTGCTGACACACTGCCTGAGCGACCGCTCCGTAGCCCCGGGCGCACCCGCCGAAACAGGGGAAGTGGAAGAACTGAGCGATGAGCAGTTTTTCGTCGCGGCCAGCCCCGCGATGCGCAAAATCCGGGCGCAGGTGGCGCAGGTGGCGGCGGTGGACGTTCCTGTTCTGATGCTCGGCGAAAGCGGAACGGGGAAGGAAGTGGTCTCCCGGTTGATCCACAAGCTCTCGCCGCGCGGCGGGCGCACACTGCTGAAAGTCAACTGCGCCGCGCTGCCGGCGGACCTCCTGGAAAGCGAACTTTTTGGCTACGAGCCGGGCGCCTTCACGGGCGCGACGCGCTCGAAACCGGGGAAATTCGAGCTTTGCGACAAGGGCACGATTCTGCTGGATGAGATTGGCGAGATGCCGCCGGCGCTGCAAGCGAAGCTGCTTCACGTGCTGCAGGATCAGCAGTTCTCCCGCTTGGGGAGCCGTTCCATGGTGAAAGTGGACGTGCGAATCCTGGCTGCGACGAACATCAATATTCCCGAAGCGATCGCCTCCAGGAAATTTCGCGAGGACCTTTATTACCGCCTGAACGCATTCACCATTCACCTGCCTCCGTTGCGCGAGCGGAAGGAGGAAATCCCGCTTCTGCTGCGGCACTTTATGGGTTTGTTCGCGGCGCGTTACGCCCGGACCCCGCTCTCTGTTTCGCCGGCGCTGGTTGAAGCTTGCCTCAGGTATCGCTGGCCGGGGAATCTGCGGGAGCTTGAAAATTTCGTAAAGCGCTATCTTATTCTGGGTGATGAATCTCTGGTGCTGAGCGAGCTTGAGTCCGGGACAGAGAATCCACCCCCGCCGTTGGAGGCGGCGGCTGCGGAGACCCGACAGGGTCCTGCGGACCTGAAATCCCTGGTTCGCAATAGCAAGGATGAGATTGAATGCGAAGCCATTTCCCGCACCCTGAAACAAACGAAGTGGAACCGTAAAGAAGCCGCCCGGCTTCTCAATATCAGCTATAAGGCTCTGCTGTATAAAATCCGCCAATACAACCTCGACCGCTCCTAGCCGCCACGTGACTACCGGCGGCAAACGAGCCCACGCTGGAAGAATGACAGACCCCTAGGAAATAATTCTTTGTCCGTTGCTTCTTGCGCTCGTCATGGTGGTGCCTCCGCCGCATGGTCCGGTTCCACCGCTTGCCGCTAAGCAGTTGAAATCAAAAAACAATTAACCGTTACTTCCTCCTAAAGTGCGGCATCTAAACTAAGGTTGGAAGTTATGGCCGGGAGTTTGCTTTAAGATTCAGGGAGTGCTTTGTCAACAGCCAAGCCGCGGTGTCAGAATTCCTCGATCAAACGCGCCATTATCTAGTATAGTAATGAGAATATTTGATTTTATATTTCATATAATAAACCAGGAGGATACCAGTTGTGAGCAAAATTGTACCTTTGGCCTTATTCTTTTTCGGCGTTTCAGCCCTAGCGACTTCGGGGCCGGTGATGTCCGCGCCCATTGCGGCGCGAGAGTTGGAAAGCTACGTCTGCCAGAATGGCGTTTGTGAGATCAATGAGATCAGCTTTCAGCGCCATAACGATCACAGCCTTTTTATCGAGCCAACCAACACGGAGGCGAGCGTTATTTCAACCGAATCAAAAGCGGCCGAAGCTCCGCAGAAGTCAGATTCCGCTAGCAGTGAAGTCCCGGAGCCGGCCTCTCTGATGCTGTTTGGGACGGGACTTTTGGGAGTCGCTTACCTTTTGCGCCGCAAGATATTTCCTTAGTTCTGATTCGCAAACCCGGAGTCGTGGCTCAAAGCCCCTCACCCGGGCTTCGACCACCCTCTCCCAGAGGGAGAGGGCTGTAACCCCTTTGCTGATTCTGGCCCACCTCCTCCGGGAGAGGGCGCCCGAGCTACGAGGGCGGGTGAGGGCGGCCTTCAGCCGCTGTTCGGATCCAAACCCTTCACAAAATCGTGCCCCCGCCGCTCCCGCCCCAAATTAATCGCCACAATGCCGAGTACAATCACGCAGACCTCAAAGCCGGCGAGCGCCCATCCGTAGCCCACGCGATCGCGCAGGATATATTCCAAAGTATTTGTGGGGGCGGCAATCAAAATTCCAAGCTGATAGGCCAGGCCGGGAAGCAGGCTGCGGGCCGAGGCGGGCGCAAGTTCGTTCAAGTGCGCCGGAATAATCCCCCACGCGCCCTGCACTCCCATCTGCATCAAAAAAGCCCCTAGAGCCAGCTCTGCAACCGTTCCTCCCAGCGCCCAAAGCGGAATCACGACCAGTGAAAGGACCAGGGCGAGAGTCATGCCGCGGCGGCGCCCCAGGCGCTCCGAAAGTTGGCCAAAAATCACGGCTCCGATGATCGCGCCCACGTTGTAGAGAATCGCCAGCGATGACACCGCTGAAGAGGACAGATGATGCGCGGATTTCAGGAAATCAGGATAAAGGTCCTGCGTGCCGTGCGAAAGGAACATCATGAGCGTCATCAACCCGACGAGGTACAGAAAACTTTTCCAATGCTGGGCCACCGTACCCAGGATCGCTCTGGTGCTCCGGACGCGGTGGACTTGCCAAGCTTCGGTTTCGGGCACACGCATGCGGACGTAGAGCGCAAGCAGCGCGGGCGCGCCGCCCGCCCAGAACATGGCGCGCCATCCCCAGGCAGGAAGAATGAATCGCAAGGAAAGGGCGGCCAGGAGATACCCGACCGAGTATCCCGACTGCAGGATGCCGGAAAAGAGCCCGCGCCAGCGCTTTGGCACGCTTTCCATTGCAAGGGACGCGCCCACCCCCCATTCACCTCCCATCCCGATTCCAAACAGCGTGCGCAGAATCAGGAACATGATGTAATCCTGGGAAAAGCCGCAGAGCAATTCCAGCACGGAGTAGAAGATCACGTTGGCCATCAGCGCCGTGCGGCGTCCATAGCGGTCGGCAAATAATCCGAACACGAGCGCGCCGACCGGGCGCATGGCGAGGGTTGCCGTCAGTGTCCAGATGATATCGGCCTTGCTGACGCTGAACTCGGCCGCCAGCCGGTCCACAATGAAAACGACGGAGAAGAAATCGAATGCATCCAGCGTCCAGCCGAGGAAGCTCGCGGAAACCGCGTGCCACTGCTCGCGGCGGAAAAGGCTTTGGGTTCCGTTTTGAGCCGGGGATTGGTTCGTCATGGGAGCAGGAAGGCGAGTCTAACCGAATTCAAGAAATGTTTACAAGCGCGAGCGGCAGATGCTAGGCTCACTCCTGAATGGCTGCGAAATCCTATCCCCGAGTGGCGAGCCTGCGCACGGCATCGGCGGTTGCGGAACGATTTCAACAACTCGGCTGGCGGCTGCCCTTTGATGAAACAATCCTGACGGCGCCCTCTTCGCCGCTGGCGCAGCCCTTGGAGATTTCTTGGCACGACGGCATACGCCGTATCGGCAATCGCTTCGCCGTTCAGCCGATGGAGGGTTGGGATGGCGAGCCGGATGGGCGGCCTTCGGACCTGACGCGCCGCCGCTGGCTGCGATTTGCATCAAGCGGAGCCAAGCTCATCTGGGGCGGGGAAGCCGTGGCCGTGCTTCCAGAAGCGCGGGCGAATCCCAATCAGCTTCTACTGAATTCGCACACGGCTTTGAGCCTGGAGGCGCTGCGGCGGGATTTTTTGAGCACCCATCGCGAGCGTTTTGGGAAAACCGATGATTTGCTTCTGGGACTTCAACTGACTCATTCGGGGCGCTTCTGCCGCCCGTATGAGAAGAATCGTCTCGATCCGGTCATCGCCTACCGCCATCCGATCCTGGACAAAAAATTCGGCATTTCTCCACAACTGGAACCGGTTTCGGACGTAGAGGTTGAGCGTATTGTGCAGGCTTTTGGCGAGGCAGCCCGCTTGGCACAAGACATTGGCTTTGATTTTGTTGATCTCAAGCACTGCCACGGCTATCTCGGCCACGAATTTCTCGGCGCGTTCGAACGGCCTGGACCTTATGGCGAGACCTTCGAGAATCGCACCCGGCTTCTGCGCGAGATGGTGGCCGTGGTTCGCGACCGCGCGCCGGGACTCGAAATTGGCGTGCGGCTCAGCGCCTACGATACAGTTCCGTTTATGAAAGATCCGGAAACGGGAGAAGGTTATCCTGCAAAAACGCCCGACGGCGTTCCCTACCGTTGGGGCTTTGGAGTGAATCGCTCGGAGCCTATACAGACGGATTTGACCGAAACAAAGGGTTTGCTTCGCCTGCTGGTTTCGCTCGGCGTGCGGCTGGTGAACATTACCGCCAGCAGTCCCTATTACGCTCCCCATCTCTCGCGTCCGGCGCTCTTTCCGCCTTGCGATGGATACTTGCCGCCGGAAGATCCCTTGGCGGGAGTGGCGAGACTCTTAACGGCTGCGAGGGAATTAAAGGCGGCATCGCCGGAGCTGATCTTTGTTTCTACAGGCTGGTCCTATTTGCAGAATTTTCTTCCGCATTTCGCCCAGGCCGCAGTGCGAGGAGGCTGGACAGATGCCGTGGGGCTTGGCCGCATGATGCTTTCTTACCCGGATTTGCCCGCGGACGTGCTCGAAAAGGGCCAGCTCGATGCCAAGCGAATCTGCCGCACGTTCAGCGATTGCACGAATGGTCCGCGCAACGGCTTCGTTTCCGGCTGTTATCCGCTCGATCCGTTCTATAAGGCCAGGCCCGAAGCCGAGGCGGTGAAGGCCGTCAAGCTGCGGATGAACCAACGGCCGGCAGAAGCGGTAAAGCCAGCGTGAGTGCAGTCCCGGGATGACGATTCGGATTTTCGACCCCCTTCCCGCGGTCCGAATGGCTATACCTGTTCAACGTTTTGCTGGTTTAACGCGAATCCCCGGAGGGGATTCATAAAATAGCCGGGGGCAACGCCCCCGGAAATGGGAAGCCCTATGACCTGACCCTGAAAGGGTCACCGGGAGAGATGCCTGCGACCCTTTCCTGCCAGGGTCGGACCCGGCGTGTTTTCGCTTCCGGGGGTGTTGCCCCCGGCTATTGCATGGCACCCTTTCGACCGCTGTCGCATAGCGGAAGAATCGCTCGGTGCACGATTGTGGAGAAATAAAACACGATGAAATTCACGCTGGAAGAGGTTGATAAGATGCGGCGGCCGCACCGCAAAATTCAAGGAATCAGCGCCGTGCTGCTTCCTTACACGGCGGATGGACGCATCGATGAAACCGGTTTTCGCCGTCATCTCCAGCGGACGCTCAAGGTGGGACTCCGCGTCGCCGTCAATATGGATACGGGGTACGGCGATCTTTTGACCGCAGAGGAAAAGAAGCGGGCGCTGGCCTGGACGGCAGAAAGCGTCCAAGGTCGCGATGAGTTTATAGCAGGAGTTTTACCGCCTGCGGGGAGCAAGCAGAGCGCAGCGGATTATGCGGCGGAGTGTGAAAGGATTCGCCAGGCCAGGGGTGTGCCGATTATTTTCCCGTCCGGATACACGGCGCAGATGGACGATGCCGGCCTCGCCAAATTCTTCGCTGAGATCGCCCGTACCACGGACCGCTTCCTGGCCTTCGAGTTGGGCGCCATGTTCAACCCGAACGGCCGGATGTTTTCGGAAGCGGTTCTCCGCTCGCTCATGGAAACGCCACAGTGCGTGGGACTGAAGCATTCTTCGCTCGATCGTGTGACGGAACTTCTGCGCCTGCAATTGCGCGACCGGCTGCGCCCGGACTTCACGATTTACACAGGGAATGACCTGGCGGCAGACATGGTCGAATTTGGAAGCGATTATCTCTTGGGGCTTTCGACCTTCGCGCCGGAACTTTTCGCGGCGCGCGACCGCGCCTGGGAAGAAGGAAGCGCAGAATATCTGGAATTGCGCGATGCGATTCAATATCTAGGGTGGGTGGGATTTCGCGAGCCTGTGCCGGCTTATAAGCACTCTGCGGCGATTTTCCTAAAACTTACCGGCGGTCTCGAAAGCGACGAACCGCACCCGCGAGCGCCGCGCCGCGAAGCCTGGGACCGCGAACTGCTGGCAGATGCCGCACGGCGGCTGAAAGATCTGGTCAAGAACGACTATCGACACCCAGCGCTGTAGCGGCCTCTGGCCGCCGGTTTTTAAGAAGTAGAGACCGGCGGCCAGAGGCCGCCGCTACAATTAGGGCCGCTACAGCTACGGTTTCCAACGCAAGATCGGCTTGCG
>DASUKV010000090.1:0-2131 GCA_036278555.1 Terriglobia bacterium | reverse complement strand
ACGGGATCAGTAACTCCAGCGCAGCCGGACCAGCATTACGGCGATACCCAGCGCCACCATGATGAGCGAGAGAGTAATCAGGTTTCGCGTCAATTGCTTTTGCCGCGTCTGGTGGTAGACGAGGGGCAGGTCCGCGAGAGTGCTTGAGACGGAACACAATACCACTGCCACGGCCGCAATCTCGGGCCGCAACTGCCCGCGAGCGGCCATAATGGCCGCAGTGGCGGTGGTGCTGGCGCTGCTCACCACTCCGCCGATCACGCTGACTACCAGAAAACCCAGGTGGCCGAGATAGCGCTCCGAGAGCTTACCCGCGATCTCGATCACGAGAAACAGCACGGCAAAGCCCGCCACTCGCCGCAGCGAGGTTGGGGAAGAAAGCTGCAGCTTCACCGGCGCATGCGTGTTTCGCCCGTGGCGAAGCCAGGCGACAACACCGCCGAACGCCGCCATCGAGGCCAATGGCCAAAGCGTGGCGGTAAAAGCCGAAATGGCAAAAATAGCGATAATCGCCAGGTTGCGCGCAAACATGGCGACGGAGGTGACCAAGACCACGGCCACGCCCAGCCCCGTGGCGCCTTCGCCCGCGCCCGCAAGCCCGGGGCAGAGCTCGGCGACGGTCGCGGTGCTGTTCACGAGGCCGCCGAGCAGAGCGGTATAGTAGAGGCCGCGCGTCCCGTACACCCGCAATAGAACGTAGTTAACAAACCCGATCCCGGCAAGCACAATGACCACCACCCAGATTTCTCGCGGATTCACAAGCTTCCACGGGTCAATGAAGCGATTCGGCAGAACCGGGTAAATCACGAAGGCAATTAAGGCAATAAAGACGGCGCTGCGAATTTCTTCCGTCGTGAGGCCGCCCGCGAAGCGCGCCAGCTCGGTTTTCCACGCTAGCAGCATCGTGACGAGGATTGCCGATGCGACGGGTGTGAACCAGTGGCCCTCGCCCACCAGCACGCCCAGGAGCAATGTGACCATTAGAGCCACCGAAGTGGTGATCTCAAGGCTCCGGTTTACCAGAAGGCTTCTGATATTCACATAACCCACGAGGAGGAAGACGCCGATGAAAGCGGCCAGCGCAAACCCGAATCCTACAAGCGAACACAGCATGCCCAGCAGCGCGGTGATGGCGAAGGTGCGCACGCCGACATCCTTGTGGGCCCACTCGCGCTCGAGACCGATCGCCAGCCCGATTCCCACCGAAAGCCCGATTTTGATTCCCATTTCCGTAGGAGGAAATTGGGCGAAGGCTTCCAAAGGCGGGAAAAGCTTCCAGGCGCTCAGAACTGCGGGGAGGAAAAGGTAGTTCACGCGAAGGTCATCCTTTTCGAAATATAGAACGCAGACACCATAAGCGCTCGCCACTATGCATCAAATCAGTGGGGCACGCTGTAGCGGCGCTGTCCCTTCACTCCGTTCAGGGCAGGCTCTCAGCGTCGAAATCGCCGGTGAGGACCCCGGCGCCACAGCGCATTTTCACGGCAGCGGTTGTATTCTGGCAAAGCCTCGCAGCCCAGTTTAATCTCAAATTCCAAATTCAAGATTTGCCAGAAGGCTGGCTAATCCCCGGCTCGTGCCCGCAGGCGGGCCGTGTTCAGGTCAAGTTCGCGCTCGAGGCGGCGCATCGCCGCGTCGCCGATGCGCCCCTGGTTGCGCAAGCGAATCACCGTTTCTCGCTCGACCTGGAGGAGGTCGAGCGAGAGATCGCGGAACCGTGTGTAAAACTTCTGGCTATCTCCTCCCTGGTCCGAATCTTCCGCCAAAGTCGCCAGGCGATGCTTGTAATGCTGTTCGAGATCATCATAGACTTCGGAGAAGCCCTCAGGGTCTGCCTCTCGCGTTTCTTCAAGGCGTTTCAGCGCCGCCGTCAGCATGACGCGCCGCGCCTCTTCTTCTTCGTGCATTGGACCTCCGGCGCCGGCAAGTCCCAGGAATCGGATCAGAGCCGGCAGCGTGAGTCCCTGGAGCACCAGCGTCACCAGAATAACGCTGAACGTGAGAAAGATGATCAAATTGCGCTGCGGGAATCCCTTGTTGCTGGCAAGCGTTACGGGCAATGAGATGGCCGCGGCAAGGGCGATCACGCCGCGCATTCCCGTCCATCCGATCACGAAAACCTGCCGGGCGG
>DASUKV010000089.1:0-4264 GCA_036278555.1 Terriglobia bacterium | reverse complement strand
CATCTTTCACGCTGGAGCCGCGATAATTTGATTTTTTGAGTTCACCCAGGTTTCTTGCTCTTGCCATGCCCCCATTATAGGTGAGCGGTCCGGGCAACTCAATGAAGGATTCCATCGCCATCGTCTTCCGGGGCATCGATTCCCACTTCCACCGGGCGGCGTGTTCCGGCGTTCCTGTATAATAGGGGCGGGCCGCAAAGCATACGGCCTCAGCCGGAGGGCGAGACCCTTCCGGCAAGCAGGAAGTGATGTCTGCCACCGCTCAAGTCAGAACAGAATACGAAATCGTTGTCGGATTGGAAGTCCACGTCCAGATCTTGACGCGCTCAAAGATTTTCTGCGGCTGCTCGACGCGCTTTGGCGATCCCGCGAACACGCACACGTGTCCGGTGTGCCTGGGCCTTCCGGGGGCGCTGCCCGTGCTGAACCGTGAAGCCGTGAGCATGGCCCTCAAGGCGGCGCTTGCGCTCAACTGCACGGTGAACCCGCGTTCGCGTTTTGCGCGGAAGAACTATTTTTATCCCGACCTGCCCAAGGGTTACCAGATTTCCCAGTATGACGAGCCCCTGGCGGAAGACGGCTGGGTGGAAATTGAGCTGAACGGCGCGCGCAAACGTATCGGCATTACGCGCGTTCACATGGAGGAAGACGCCGGCAAATCCTTGCACGAAGGCTTTCCGGATTCCGGCCGCGCCTCTTACATTGATTTGAACCGCTCGGGCGTGCCTCTGATCGAAATCGTTACCGAGCCGGACCTGCGCTCGCCGGAAGAGGCGTATGAGTTTCTGCAGCGGCTCAAAACGCTGATGCTGTATCTTGAGGTTTCCGACTGCAACATGGAAGAGGGCAGCCTGCGCTGCGATGCGAACGTCAGCGTGCGCCCCGCGGGCTTCGCGCGCTTTGGAACCAAGACCGAAGTGAAAAATCTGAATTCGTTTCGGTTCCTGCAAAGGGCGCTGGCCTACGAAGCCGAAAGGCAGATCAAAACGCTCGAAAGCGGCGGCGAAGTGACGCAAGAAACGCGCCTCTGGGATAGCCGCGAGCAGCGTACGTATGGGATGCGTTCCAAGGAGTTTGCGCACGACTACCGGTATTTCCCGGAACCCGATCTGCTGCCGCTCGCGGTTAGCGATGCTTGGAGGGAAGAGGTCAGGCGGTCGATGCCGGAGCTTCCGCACGCGCGCAAGGAGCGCTTGATGCTCGATTACGGCCTGGCCGCCTATGATGCCGGCCAGTTGACAAATTCGAAGGCGCTGGCCAACTACTATGAGGAGACTGTGAAGCATGGGGCGGAACCCAAGCTCACGGCCAATTGGGCCCTCAGCGAGCTGATGTACCTGCTGAATGGAGCGAAAAAAGATATCGTTGAGTCGCCCGTCTCCCCGAAGAATTTTGCCGGATTGCTGGCGCTGATCCGCGAGGAGAAAATTTCGGGAAAAATGGGCAAAGATATTCTGGCGGAGATGTTTGCTACCTCGCGGCGCGCCGAAGAAGTGATGAAAGAAAAGGGCCTGGAGCAGATTGATGATCCTGAGAAAATCACCGCCGCCGCGCGCGAGGTTCTAGCCGCGAGCCCGAAGCAGGTTGAGCAGTACCGCAGCGGCAAGACGGCCACCCTGGGCTGGTTTGTGGGCCAGGTGATGAAAGCGACGCGCGGCCAGGCAAATCCTCAGAGAGTGCAGGAAATTTTGAAAAAGGAATTGGAGATCTCGTAGGGGCGCCGCTTGCTGCGCCCGGATGCTGTAACGGCGGCTTCTGGCCGCCGGTTTTGAAACGTAGAGACCGGCGGCCAGAGGCCGCCACTGCAACTTGCGGTTGGCGGCGGCCTATGCAACATGGACACCGCATCGTCGCAATTCTTTGGTCAGATCAGAAAGGAGCGCTTCATGTTGAACGTTGGAGACAAAGCGCCGGGTTTCTCCTTGTTGTCCGATTTGGGGGAAAAAGTCAGTTTGAAGGATTTGCTGGGCGAGACGCTGGTGCTTTTTTTCTTTCCCAAGGCAGACACACCCGGCTGAACGAGCGAGGCGAACCAGTTCCGTGATGCCAAAAAAGAACTGGAAAAAGCAGGAGCCCGCGTGGCCGGCATGAGCGGGGATTCGGTCGAGGAACTTGAGAAATTCCGCAACAAATACAAGCTGAATTTCCCTCTGCTTTCTGATCCGGGCCACAGCACGCTCGAAGCCTACGGCGTGTGGCAGGAGAAGAATATGTATGGACGTAAGAGCATGGGCATCGTGCGAACCACGTATTTGATTGGCACCGACGGCGAAGTGAAGCACGTTTTCCCCAACGTGAAAGTTGACGGCCACATTCATGAGGTGCTGAACGCTCTGAAGGATTAATCGGCCCACCCGGTTCTGCCGATATAACAAGTAAGATCAGTACGACGTCCTCAATCGGGTCTCGCGGTGACCCGCAGCGGTTTCTGATCGCTGCGATCACAGAGCGAGACCCACCTCACCACCACGTCGACGGTTTTCGCGGCTTCTGCTAACATCACACTGATGTCCGATGAAATTGTGGTCGTAACGGAAAACCGGCCTCTCACCGGCGGTCACTTTCTCCTCAGCCTCTACTCTCCCCGCCAGGCGCGCGCCACGCGGCCCGGACAGTTTGCCATGGTGCGCCTGCTCGGACGTTCCGGCGTCCTGCTGCGGCGCCCGATGAGTATTTATGACGTGAAGGCCGCAAGCCCGGCTGACGGGAACGGAAGTGATCCCGGTCAGGACGGTGCTGCAGTCATCCAGCTTCTCTATAAAGTCGTGGGTTGCGGCACGCAAGAGATGGCGGAACTGAAGCCGCAGGATCGGGCTGGGCTGCTCGCGCCGCTCGGTCATGGCTTTTTTGAAGAGGAATACCTGGAGCAAGCGAAGAACGCCGGTGAGGTTCTGCTCGCCGCTGGGGGCATCGGAATCGCAGCGCTATTACTGCCGGCGAAATCGCTGGCCGAGGCTGGAGTCCGGCAGCATCTCTTTTTCGGGGGACGCACGCAGGCGGACTTGGTCGGGGTCGAAGATTTCGCACCGTTTGTGAACGATGTCACGCTCGCCACCGAAGATGGCTCGCGCGGCCACCACGGTTATGTCACGCGGCCCCTTCAGCGTTATCTCGAGAGCCATCGGGATAAAAAGTTTCTACTCATGGTGTGTGGTCCCTGGGCGATGCTTCACGCTACTGTTGATCTGGCAAGGCTCCATGGCCAAGATTGCCTGGTGTCGATGGAAAATCGCATGGGATGCGGCCTTGGCGTGTGCCTGGGCTGCTCGATTCGAGTGGATGGCGAGGGACACGGAGCTTATCAGCGGGTCTGCACGGAAGGCCCTGTGTTCCGGGCGGAGCATGTAGTCTGGGAAAAAGAATCGATCCCCAAGACATAGTGATGGGTGATGAGTGACGCGACAAAATCTCCGGTTTCGCCGTCCGCGTCCGCAGCGGAAAGAGAGTTCGTTCCTCGCATTGATACCACCATCGCGGGCGTGCATTTCGAGAATCCGGTCCTCACCGCAAGCGGAACCTTCGGCTACGGCCAGGAATTCGCGCACCTCATTGACCTGAATCAATTGGGCGGCATCGTCGTCAAGGGGATTTCCGCCGAGCCCATGCCCGGCAATCCGCCGCCCCGAATTTACGAAACCGGGGCCGGCATGCTGAACGCCATCGGCCTGCAAAACGTGGGCGCCCGGAAATTTCTGGAAGAAAAGCTCCCCTTCCTCTGCACACTCAAGACGCGCTGCCTGGTAAACGTTTTCGGCTATTCCACGGATGATTACGTCCGCTGCATCGAGATCCTCAACGAAGGCGAAGGAATCGACGCCTATGAGTTGAACATTTCCTGCCCCAATACGCGCTGCGGCGGCATGGTTTACGGGAATGACCCCCGGCTTACCGAGGAAGTGGTCGCGGCTTCCCGGCGCGCCTCGCGCCGTCCGCTGCTGGTGAAGCTCTCGCCAAACGTAACGGACATCACGCTGCTTGCGCGCGCCGCGGAGAATGCCGGAGCGGATGGCCTGACCCTAGTGAACACCTTTGTGGGCATGGCGATTGACGTTGAAACCCGCACCCCGCGAGTTTCAAACGTCACCGCCGGCCTTTCCGGCCCGGCGATCAAGCCGGTCGCAGTGCGGATGGTTTATCAAACCTATCAGGCGGTCAAAATTCCTATCATCGGGATTGGCGGGATTGCCAGCGTGGAAGATGCGCTGGAATTCATCATTGCCGGTGCGCGTGCGGTTCAGATCGGCACGGCCAATTTTTACGACCC